>NZ_CP054475.1:3433323-3750637 GCF_025345565.1 Thalassolituus hydrocarboniclasticus
GTGGTTACCCCGGCTTCGATGCCAAAGGCGTCATCCAGCAAAGTCAGAATCGGCAGCAGACAATTGGTTGAGCAGGAACCGTTGGAAACAATGTGCTGATCGTCACTCAGCGTGTGCTGATTAAGACCAAAAATAATGGTGTTATCCACCGCACTGTCGGCAGGGTTAGAGATCAACACTTTATGCGCGCCACCGGCCAGATGCTGCTCACACTCTTCGCGGGTTTTTATCTGGCCGCTGCATTCCAGCACCAGATCAATATTCAGCGCAGCCCAGTCGAGGGCGGCGGCATCCGCTTCGTGGCGGATACAGATACGGTCGCCATTCACACTCAGATGACGTTCATCCACCACCTCAACCTGCCCCGGAAAGCGCCCGTGGGTGCTGTCGTAGCGCAGCATGTAGCTGATGGTTTCAATATCGGCCAGCTCGTTAATGGCGACCACCTGCAACTGATCGCGATAGCCATTTTCATACAGAGCACGCAGAACACAGCGGCCGATACGGCCGAAACCATTGATAGCAATACGGGTGGTCATAAAATACCCGGCCTCCGGGCCAGTAAAACAAGACCGCTATTCTCGCGGATTTAACCGGTGCTGGCAAAGTACCTTCTGCGGCTGCTCTTTACAGGCGCCCAAATCAGCCGGGCTGCGGCCGCTCAGCTCGCTGGCAGTGAGAGTAAACCGGGCCGGCATCGCAGTATGGCGGGCGCAATGCTATATTGCCGCCTCGCCATCACAAGGTAGATCCATGACTCTGACCACCGCTCTGAGCTGCCCCCTGTGCTCTGATCAGGGTCCGCACCAGCAACTTCAGGGTGCAGATAAACGCCGTTATTTCAGCTGCGGCCAATGCTCACTGGCCTTTGCCGACCCACAGCAATGGCTGAGTGCGGATGACGAAAAAGCCTATTACGCCACCCATGAAAACAGCATTGAAGATGCCGGTTATGTGCAGTTTCTGCAGCACCTGCTGACCCCCCTGCTGCCATTATTAACACCGGGCATGCAGGCACTCGATTACGGCTGCGGGCCGGGGCCAACATTATCAAAACTGCTGGCGGCTGCAGGTATTGCCTGCGATAACTACGATCCGTTTTTCTTTCCTGCCCAGTTACGCAGTCAGTACGATGTTATTACCGCCACCGAATGCTTTGAACATTTTCATAATCCGCACGCCGAACTGAGCAGGCTGAGTGGCCTATTACGTGAAGGTGGTTATCTCGGTTTAATGACCAGCCGCTGGACAGATGCAGAATATTTTTCGCGCTGGCATTACACCCGCGACCCGACTCATGTGGTGTTTATGCAGGAAAAAACGCCGGACTGGATTGCCCGGCATTATGATCTGGAGATTGTCTGGCGCGACAGCCCGCGAGTGGTGATTTTCCGTAAAGTGGCTGCCAGACCCTGGATAAAAAATTTCAGGCAGAAACCATCTTAATCTGATGTTGTTTTAAATAATCTCTGGGCGACACACCATACTGCTGATGAAAACGGCGGGTAAAGTGGCTGGCATTCACATAGCCGACGTCATAGCAGACTTCGGTAACAGAACGGCCGCTCTGCAGTAATTCCCGCGCCCGTTCAAGGCGGCGCTGCTGGATATATTCCATCGGCCCGGTCCCCATCACATGCCGGAACTGCTGATAAAACTTACTGCGCGACATACAGGCGATACGGCACAGTTGCTCAATATCAACGGTTTCCGCCAGATGATCATCAATATAACGAACCGTTTCTGTCAGAGCATTTAAGGTCGGGTCATGGCGCGCGCAATTCAGTAAAAAATTACGCCCCTGCTGGCGCAGCATGCGGGTTAGTAATTCAGTAACGCCCAGGTTCAGTACCAGATCACGGTCATCATCGTTATGCACAAAACTGCCAACTATACGTTCCAGCAATTGTTGCGTTGCCTCGGTATGAAACAGATGCAGCACATGATCATCATGCGGGCGCCAGCTGCCCAGTTCTTTCGGTAACGGATTTTTCTGATTGAGCTGATCACAGACATCACGCAACCGCTCACGGCTGATACCCAGGGTTAAACAGCTGGTCGGGTTATCGAGAGTGGCCTCGGGGAAATCAATAGCAACGGTTTCACCTGGCGCCATGACAAAAGATTCATGGGGTAAAAAAGCCGAATTAAAATGATGTTTACCGTGCAGTACTTTTTTGCCGCTGATCATGCCGCAGTAGAGAATCTCTTCCGCATCGAGTCGGACTTTTTCTGCAGAGGCAAAAGTGTCGTAGATTGACAGCTCAGCGCCATGGCTGGCAAAGACCGTGCGGTTCTCCACCAGCTGCTGCGGGCCAGAACCACGAACAAGATTACGGCGGTTAAACGCCGCCTGAGCTGCCAGACCTGAATCGCGCATTCTGACCTCCTGTTACCGCTGACATTTGTGCGGTATCTCTTTGTTTTAATTATTTTTTATCTGCTTGTTATGCGGGCCTGCCGGCCATGCCTTATGTCTGTCGCTGACAACATTTACGGCTGAGACTGAGCAGCATGGACGCTCAGCACAGTGATTCAGACGCTCAGGCAAGTGGTTAATCATCAGATCACATAGCCTGAACTCACACAACCCGCTAAGCCCAGACAAAAGTCCAAGGCTTGCGTGTGAACAATAACAAGGAGAACGCCATGATTTATGCCAACCCCGGACAGACCGGCTCGGTCGTCAGCTTTAAAAGCCAGTATCAGAACTACATCGGTGGTGACTGGGTTAAACCGGTTAACGGCCGCTATATGGACAACATCAGCCCGGTCAATGGTCAGGTGTTCTGTCAGGTGCCACGTTCCGATGGCGCCGATATCGAACTGGCGCTGGATGCGGCCCACAATGCGGCAGCGGCCTGGGGCAAGACCTCCGCTACCGAACGCTCCAATATTCTGCTGCGCATTGCCGACCGTATGGAACAGAATCTGGAAATGCTGGCCGTAGCCGAAACCTGGGATAATGGCAAAGCGGTACGCGAAACTCTGGCCGCCGATATTCCGCTGGCGGTGGATCACTTCCGTTATTTCGCAGGCTGTCTGCGTGCGCAGGAAGGCACTATGGCCGAAATCGACGAAACCACCGTGGCTTACCATATTCATGAGCCACTCGGGGTTGTTGGTCAGATTATTCCGTGGAACTTCCCGCTGTTAATGGCCGCCTGGAAACTCGGTCCGGCACTGGCGGGCGGTAACTGTGTGATACTGAAACCAGCGGAGCAAACTCCGGCATCCATTCTGGTATTAATGGAACTGATCGGTGACCTGCTGCCACCCGGCGTACTGAATATTGTCAACGGCATCGGCGAAGAAGCCGGTCAGGCGCTGGCCACCAGCCAGCGTATTGCCAAAATTGCCTTTACCGGCTCCACTCCGGTGGGCCAGCATATTCTGAAATGCGCCGCCGATTTATTAATTCCAAGCACCGTTGAATTAGGTGGAAAATCACCGAATATTTATTTCTCCGATGTGATGCAGCACGAAGATGAATACCTGAGTAAATGTGTTGAGGGTATGACGCTGGCCTTCTTTAATCAGGGTGAAGTCTGCACCTGTCCGTCACGTGCATTGATTCAGGAGAGTATTTACAACGATCTGATCGAAATGGTCGTGGCCCGTGCCGGAAAAATTATCCGTGGCAATCCGCTGGATACCGACACCCAGGTTGGTGCTCAGGCCTCGGAAGAACAGTACGAACGCATTATGAATTATATTGCCATTGGTAAAACCGAAGGCGCCAAAGTGCTGCTCGGCGGTAATGCCGAAGCGTTGAACGGCGACCTCAGCAAAGGCTATTACATTCAGCCAACCATGCTGTACGGCAAAAATGATATGCGTATTTTCCAGGAAGAAATTTTCGGCCCGGTAATCAGTGTGACTACCTTTAAAGACGAAGCCGAAGCACTGGCCATCGCCAACGATACCGAGTTTGGTTTGGGTGCCGGTGTCTGGACGCGTGATATGAATCTGGCTTACCGCATGGGCCGTAATATTCAGGCCGGCCGGGTCTGGACCAACTGCTACCATGCCTATCCGGCGCATGCTGCCTTCGGTGGTTATAAAAAATCCGGTATCGGCCGCGAAACCCACAAAAAAGCGCTGGAGCATTATCAGCAGACCAAAAACCTGCTGGTCAGCTACAGCACCAGCCCG
This sequence comes from Thalassolituus hydrocarboniclasticus, assembly GCF_025345565.1. Classification (NCBI taxonomy): domain Bacteria; kingdom Pseudomonadati; phylum Pseudomonadota; class Gammaproteobacteria; order Oceanospirillales; family Oceanospirillaceae; genus Thalassolituus; species Thalassolituus hydrocarboniclasticus. Next base: position 3,437,479 of record NZ_CP054475.1, read on the forward strand.
CTGGGTTTCTTCTGATCTTACCTGCGGCCTGCGGGCCGCACCTCCACTCTCAATATACCGCTGGCTGATTATTTACAGCATTGCCCGCTTCCCAGCGGGCACTTTTTTATGTTGCGTTTAACCGGCGCGAACGTTCAGTGTGCTGTTTACTGATACCTATAAAAAATGCGGCCGAAGCCGCATCTTTATTCAGGATCACCCTTGCTACCAGGTTGTAATACGCTGATCCGGCGGCAAGTACAGAGCCGCATCCGGGCCTACATCAAACGCCTGATACCAGGCATCAAGATTCCGTACCGTACCATTGGCACGAAAACGCCCCGGACTGTGCGGATCGTTCAGCAACAGTTGGCGCTGATAATCTTCCGTGCGTTTAGAGCGCCACATCTGTGCCCAGGATAAAAAGAAACGCTGCTCCGCGCTGAAACCATCCAGTACAGGGGCTCCATCCGGGTAATGATCGCGAATATAGTTCTGCAAGGCATGATAGGCCACCGAGATACCCCCAAGGTCGGCGATATTTTCGCCCAAGGTCAGACGTCCGTTAATATGAGCGCCGGGGACCGGCTCAAAGGTTTCGTACTGAGCCACCAGCTGATCACCACGTTTTTTAAATTCTTTGGCAGATGCCTCACTCCACCAGTTACGCAGTCGTCCGGTGCCATCATACTGGCTTCCCTGATCATCAAAACCATGACTGGTTTCATGACCAATAACGGTAAGAATTGCACCAAAATTTACGGCAAAGTCGGCATTAGGATCGAAGAACGGTGGCTGCAGAATGGCCGCAAGAAAAACAATTTCATTCTGTGGCGGGCTATAATATGCATTAACCTGCTGTGGACTATAGGACCATTCCCACTCCCGGACCGGCTCATGTAACTTGGCCAGAGTGTCATTCATAAGCCAGCCATATAAGCGGTCGATATTACCGATCAGATCATCTTTTTTAAGCTCCAGCGCTGAGTAATCGTGCCAGCGGGTCGGATAACCGATTTCAGTTTTCAGCATGGATAATTTTTCCAATGCCTGTTTACGGGTCGCATCATCCATCCAGCCCGGCGCTTGCAGGCGCTCGCGGAATGCATTTTTCAGATAATTAACATACACCATCAATGACTGACGGTATTCAGCCGGAAAGTGACGCTTAACATATTCCTGTCCAACGACTTCTCCGAGATAACCATTAAGCAGAGCAATGGCATTCTGCTCCAGACTACGCTGCTCGGCTAAGCCCTGTAACTGCTTACCGTAAAAAGCAAAATGACGGTCGCGCCAGGGCTTTGCGAGATAATCGGCATAATTATCCAGCACATGAAAACTCATGTACGCCTGCAATACGTTAAAGTCTGTGGTTTGAAAGATGTTCGCAATTTTTTGTAGCGCTGAATCGGTATTAACGACAACTATCACGTCTTTATGCAGCGGTTCATTTGGTGCAACCATCAGGCTGTTCAGCATCGCCAACCAGTCAATTCCCGGAGCATATTCAGCCAGTTCGGCCAGCGACATATAGCGGGTCATCCGGACAGGATTCCGCATCTCGGAATTGCTCCACTGAGCATCAGCCAGTGCATGTTCAAACTGAACGATGTCGGCAACCAAAGCCTGCATCTCCGGCATATTTGCCATTTTAAATAAATCGGAAATGTAATCCGCATATGCCTGTCGGTGAGCAGGATAAGGAGCTTCGTCGAGCAGATAATACTCCCGCGCCGGCATCCCAAGACCACCCTGACGTAAGGCCAGAATATAGCGTGACGGGTCGCGTGTATCGATCTGCACATTGAGATCAGCGATGGCGTTGTAGCCCGGCTGCTGCATCAGCGCTGCCAGTTCACCGCGCTGCGTCGCAGCGGCAATCGCCGCCAGTTTATCCTTAACCGGTTGCAGTCCCTGTTTTTCCAGTGTGTCCAGATCGGTATAGCTGGTATACAGCGCCGCAATCTGTTGTTGATTGGAGTTTTCAGGTTTTTCTGTAGCATCCGCAACGATTTCGCGGATATCCGTTTCGGCTTTCAGCGCCAGTTCGACAAAGGAATCCATCCGCGGAATACCAGCAGGAAATTCAGCTGTTTTCAGCCAGCCCTCGTTCACATAGCCATAAAAATCATCACCAGGTTTTATATCAGACGAAATATTCGCCGTTTGCACGCCCCAACTCCCCAATGCGGCCTTACCCGACAACTGGGGAATTGCCTGTAGTTCCTGAGCGGAGTTGTTATCGGTGCCGGTACTGCAACCGTTACTGAATAAAACCAGAGGTACTGCAGCACATAATGCGATTAGTCTGGTGGATGTACGCAGTAAACTTACCATCATAGTCATTAACCTTTCCCTGTTGTTGGGGGATATCCCGGAGAGTAAAAACCCCGGACCGGAACACATTAATAATGAATCAGAATGCCCAGCCAAGCTGAGCAAACCAGGCGTCTTCTAATTCGACGGTGCCGTTAAACGACGGATCACTCTGCCGGGTAATTTTAAATTCCCGCTCCGTAATTCTGCCCAGCTCAGCAGAAATAACCTGTTTATTGGCCAGTGGCCAGTCCAGCCCTGCAGACAGTTTCAGGCCGCTGACCGAAACATTTCCTGCTTCCGTATTGCCACCCAGATCACCCGCTTTCCAGGTCCATTGGGAACCCACGGGGACCAGACTCAGGCTGTAGGCTTTTTTCTGTTCGGTGGTGTATTTGTATTTTAACGATGGAAACATCAAGGTAACTTCGGTCTGTGCGGATGCTGTCCAGATAGCCCCGAGAACGGGGAACAGCTTGGTTTCCCCGAACTGATCGCCAAAACCACCACCCAGAACCCAACGCAGGTTACCTGATGGTTTGATATAAAACGCCTGACCTTCCAGCCGGGATTCAGCCTCTGACAGATCATCCGCTTCACCGTGAAGCCCGGGTGTCAGCGTCCAGGAAACGATACTTCCGGAATCCAGAACCTGAGAGCCGGATAACGGCAATTTGATTTTTACCAAATCCATATCCGGCAGTTGCGCTTCATCAAAATATAAATTGGTATCCTGAACCGCGATACCCAGCGACATTGAGCTGTGCTTATCGTCTGAGACATAAATTGCCCGGCTATATTCGACAACAAGATCATTTTTATCAATTTCGTTGCCCTGATCCGCTGCTGCGGTTTTTACATGCGAATAAGCGATCTTACCGGCAGCCAGCGCAGGGCTTGTGTACATGATACCGACTGACAGAACCGCCACTGCCACGCCATTCCGTAAGACAGATGCAGCGTAATTTTGCTGGTTTTTCATTCATTCACTCCCTGAGTAGAATTGATGCAACAGACGTTCGTTAACTGCCGCAGATTACTATCCGCTCCGTTATAGTGAGTATAATAATATTATTATTCAAATGAAGCTGTCGATTATAACCTGCCACACCAGAGTGAAAGTTATATAGCAGCCAGGGATAGATATCCTGTTTGCCCGAAATGTCGGGTCACCAGAAAGGTTATTTCACAATATGCGTCGCATATAATCCCATTATTTTTTTGCGACATTAGTGTTGTCAGGCCACTGTGCATAATCGGCCTGCGTAACCGACCGGCATAAACAGCCTGACAGAACAGCCACCGCTGAACGACCGATCCTGTAAAACGCGCCCACCCTGCGGCCGTTATGTATTCTGCCAGCTTTTTGCAACACTGCTTTCCCGCCCAGAGCACTGACCGTGCCACCGCTCTGTGGCACTCTGTGAGCCTTTCATTGCATTCATGGCGGGCCACATTATGACCTCACTGGCAGATATTCCTTTTTCGCTGCTGGAGCTGGCATCGGTGCCACAGGGTTTTACCGTGGCGCAGACGCTGGCCTCTATGCTCGATTATGCCCAACATGCCGACACGCTGGGCTTTAACCGTTTCTGGCTGGCCGAGCACCACAACATGGAAGGGGTCGCCAGCAGCGCCACCGCGGTGCTGATTGGTCAGGTCGCAGCACGTACGCAACGTCTCCGCGTCGGCTCTGGTGGCATCATGCTGCCCAATCACCCGCCGCTTATTGTCGCCGAACAGTTCGGCACACTGGATGCGCTGTACCCCGGCCGTATTGACCTTGGCCTTGGCCGTGCCCCCGGTACCGATCCACTCACCAGCCGGGCCTTGCGCCGTGACGATATGCGCGCCGAACACTTCCCGCAGGAAGTGGAAGAATTACAGACCCTGCTGGGAGCCGATGGCGCACACAAGCGCGTTAAAGCTTACCCCGGTGCCAACAGTGCGGTAGAAATCTGGCTGTTAGGCTCCAGTTTATTCAGCGCGCAATTGGCCGCTGAGCGTGGTCTGCCTTACGCCTTTGCCGGGCACTTTGCTCCGCGTCTGGCGCGCGAGGCGATTGCCCTTTACCGCCATCGTTTTCAGCCTTCGGCCATTCTGCAGAAACCACATGTCATTCTGTGCCTGCCACTCATCGCTGCCGCCAGTGACGATGAAGCGCGCTTTCTCGCCACCAGCAGTCAGCAGCGGATTATGGCGTTAATGCAGGGACAACCACTCTATCTGCCACCGCCAGTGGAAAGCATGGAAGGTATCTGGAATCCGCAGATTAAAGCTCAGGTCGATGCCTTTCTGGCACTGTCGGTTACAGGCGGCCCTGCCAGTATTAAGTCCAAGCTGCAGGCACTGGTCAGCCAGATACCCGCAGATGAGTTGATGTTCACCAACGATATTTTTGACCGGGAGAAACGTCTGCAGGCACTGCAGATTCTGATGGATGCAAAATCTTAAGGAGCTTAAGGACTGCGGCAAAATAACGGCTTAATCCGTATGCCTGTCATACAGGGCCGGGTTTAATCTGCTATAACTGATGCAGACCATAACACGTCATCAGGAGGCGGTATGTGCAAAGGATGGTTAATACTGACGTTGTTATTGCTGAGCGCCTGCGACAATTCTCCCACGGCCGGCAATCAGTTCTCTCCCCTGCCCCAGACCCGCGGCGAAGCTGAACAACTGCGCCAGCTGAGTTTAAACACAACCGCAGGCGAGCGGCGCTTAAGCGACTTTGATAATCAGCTTCTGCTGCTGTTTTTCGGTTTCAGCCATTGTCCGGATATTTGCCCCACCACGCTGATGAATGTCAGCAAAGCACTGCAGCAATTACCACCTGAAAGCGTGCAACTGGTACAACCTCTGTTTATTACCGTTGATCCGGAGCGCGATACCATTGATGTACTGCGCCCCTATACCCGCCACTTTCATGCCGCCATTCTTGGCGTTCAGCCTGATACCGAACAACTGCTGCAACTGACAAAATTTTTCGGGATTTATTACCGCAAAGTTGCACAGGAAGGAGCGCTGGAATACAGCATGGATCATTCTGCACAATTATTACTGAGCAGCAGTTATGGTCAGATACTGGGGGTTCTTGACCCACATATGCCAGCCGACGAGCTGGCACTGTGGATCAAAGGGGCGGTCGCCCGGCTGCAGGCGCAATAAACGATTAAACAATCATGCTATGCGCTCAGAAAACCGGCAGACAATGATCCAGCAATAACGCCGCAAAGCAGTACAGAATATAGCGGATCGAAAACCAGAACGCCTGAATCGGCGCCTGCGCCGAGGTGGCGCGCCATACCCGCCAGTTAATCTGCATAAAGCGGATATTTAACGGCACGATCAACAACAGATACACCAGCCCCGACATACCACTGACGTAAGGCATCAGCGTCATAACCACTGTCAGCCAGGCATACAGCCAGATCTGCAAACGGGTAAAACCTTCGCCATGGGTAATGGGCAACATGGGTACTCCGGCACGGCGGTATTCATCCTGTTTATGAATCGCCAGCGCCCAGAAATGCGGTGGCGTCCAGGCAAAAATAATCAGCACCAGCAGCAATGCATCGGCTTCCACACGATTGGTGATTGCCGTCCAGCCGAGTAACGGTGGCGCGGCTCCGGCCAGTCCGCCGATGGTAATATTCTGTGGCGTGGCGTGTTTTAAAAAGCGGGTATAAATCAGCGCATAACCCAGCAATGCGGCCGCGGTCAGCACTGAAGTCAGCGGATTCACCTCAAGCCATAACAGACTCAGTCCCAGCAGTGACAACAGGCTGGCATAAAGTGCTGCCTGCCAGGGCGGAATACGTCCCTGTGCCAGCGGACGTTTTGACGTGCGCAGCATTAAACGGTCAAGCCGCTGATCCAGCAAATGGTTAAAGGCCGCCGCTCCCATCGCTGCCATAGCGATACCCAGCGTGGCATATATCACCCGCCCGATATCCGGCAATACCGGTGTCGCCAGTACCATGCCGACCAAAGCACAGACCAGCATCACCAGCACCACCCGCGGTTTACCCAGCTCCCAGAAATCACGCCACTGCGGGCGGGCTGACTGCCGGCTGCTTTTTTCTGCTAATACCAGACTGCTCATATCACTTCCTCCGCCAGATGCCAGGTTTTCTGCCGTTGATTTACCGGCTCGCTTTGTCGTGGCCAGATCAGGGCGCAATACACCACGGCCAGCAGCAATAACGCCGCACCGGCGGTATGCAATAACGCCGGTGGAAATGGCAACGACCAGACCACCAGAATAATTCCCAGCCCCACCTGCAACAGATACAGACCGAGACAACAGAGAACCACACGCCTCTGCTCACTGCGCTGCGCCTGCCAGTACAGCACCAGCAAGGTCAGCCCCAACGCCAGCGCCACCAGCCGGTGTGTCCACTGGATCGCACTGCGCGCGCTGGCATGCAGCTGGCCATATAAATAATCAGGACCGATTGATTGAGTCAGGTGAAAGGCGCTGGAAAAATCCATTTCCGGCCACCACTGGCCATTACAGGTGGGGAAACCCATACAGCCAATGCCGGCATAATTACTTGAGGTCCAGCCACCCAGAGCAATCTGCAATACCAGTAACAACAGTGCCAGCCACAGCATCCGCGGCCTCCGCGCCGTCGGCACCTGCCTTCCTGCGCTGGACACTGCAGCAGCCTCAGGCTGATGCACCCGCCAGGCAATAAAACTGAGTAACAGCAGACAGCTGAAGCCCCCCAGCAGATGCAGGGTCACCACCTGGGGCCAGAGTTTCAGCGTTACCGTCCAGGCACCGAAAGCGCCCTGCACAATAACCAGAGCAAGCAGTAACGATGTCCAGCGCAGCAGACCCGGTGCCTGAGTGCGGGCGCGCCAGCTGAAGAACACCAGCAGTATGGCCATCAGCCCAAGGGATGCTGCCAGATAACGGTGAATCATCTCCATCCAGGCTTTTTCTGCTTCCAGCGGTGCGTGGGGTGCAAATTGCGCAGCGATATGAGCCTGCGGGACAACTAAGCGGCCATAGCAGCCCGGCCAGTCAGGACAGCCCAGACCCGCATCCAGTAAACGGGTGGCCGCGCCCAGCATCACCACCGTAAAAGCCATAAAGGCGGCCAGCAGTGCCAGCGTGCGCACTGTTTTCAGATTATTCATGGCGCTCCTCCGGCTGGAAATGGCTGTTATGCCCGGCGGATTGCAGCGCCAGAGTTTCCGCCTGCATGCTGCTGAGCGGATTGCGCCTGAACAGATAGCGCACGTCGCGCAGAATGTCTTTGATGCTGCTGTCAGCGCCATAAGCCAGCACGATATTGCCCTGCGGATCGGCCAGCCAGATATCCTGCGTCAGAGCGGCCGGAGCCTGCCAGACAAGACGCTGACCGCCGGGAGGTAAGGTATTTTCGCCAGCCGCGCTCTCCGCCGGTTCACTCTGCGGCTGTGTACCACTCAGCTGCCAGCGCTGCAGACGCGGAGCATCGCGTCCCAGCGTGCGGTGTAAGCGCCATAAACTGTCATCCAGATCACAGGGCTCAGAGGTGCAGCGATACAGCAAATGCCAGCGCCCATCCTGCAGCGCCGGGGCCGGAGTCAGCGCCCACTGACTCAGCGGCGGAATATCCGGTACCAGCTCACCATGCGCGACGCGTGCTTCAGGAATGCCAATCTGCCAGTACCACATCGCCAGTGCCGCCGGCACGGGAGCCATTAATAATCCCAGCAATAACAGTAATTTTACCCGGTTACTCACAGCCACCTCCTTTTTGCCTTCAGAGTGCAGACCCGCACCCGCTGAGCTTTCAGCTTTGGCCGGTAACGCCAGGCCAGAGCCAGTGCCGCCAGTGCCAGTAACAGCCATTGAGCGGCGTAACCCAGGTGCCGCTCCCGGCTGACGCCAAGCGGCTGCCACCAGCGACCACTGCTGCCGTTATCCAGATGCAGTACGCCGGGTTGTAAATCCAGTTGCGGCCAGACATCGGTACGCAGCTGCTGAATACGCTGACCATCATCGTTAGCCCCGAGTAATAAGCCGCGCCTTCCCTCCAGAGGCTGCCAGTACCCCTGCAGATGCTGCAGTGTCAAAGCGGTATCCGGCCAGGGTTGTGGTGCGCGGCTGCCCGCCGTTGCCACAAAACCACGATCCACCAGCCACCAGCGGCCATCGGTACTTTGCAGAGGAGTAATCAGCGCCAACCCGACCTGACCATTCAGCGTGCGGTTATCCAGCCAGCGGTTAAATTGCGGATAAAAAATACCCTGTAATTGCAGAGCCTGATTCATCTGCGGCAGGCTTTGCGGATTAACTTCAGCCACCCGCGGGGCAGTCTGCCATTGGCGTTTTTCTTCTGCCCGCTGCCATTGCCAGTTAGCCAGCCCCAGACCCATAGCCCCCAGCAATAACCAGCCGCCCCACCAGACAGAAATACGCCAGCGCTGTTTGCTGCGCGCGCGTTTATCTGCTGTGCTGAGTACTGTTGTTATCACAACCTGAGGAATCGCCATGCTTAAGCTCGCCATCCTGTTGTTATTTGCCACTATGCTGATCAGCCTGCTTGCCGCCGCCGGATTTCTGGTAAGTGACGGTTCACGTTCACAGCGGGTACTGACTTCGCTGACCTGGCGGGTCTGCATTGCGGTGGTGCTGTTAACCTTATTGTTCTACGGATTTTATTCCGGGCAATTACCCGACTGAGCGTCATGTTGCTGAGGCGATGCCTCAGACAACGTAGACAAAAATAAATAATCCCAGCCACACAACATCGACAAAGTGCCAGTACCAGCTGGCCGCCTCAAAACCAAAATGTGAGCGTGGCGAAAAATGGCCACGCCATAAACGCAGCAAAATAACCGTTAAAATACATGCCCCTAAAGTGACGTGCAGGCCATGAAAACCGGTAAGTAAAAAGAAGGTGCCGCCATACACTCCTGCCTGTAAGGTCAGACCCAGCTGGGTATAGGCTTCAACATATTCAATGCCCTGCACAACCAGAAACACAAAGCCCAGAATCAGGGTAAGCAGCAGCCATAGCTTGGTTTTGTTGCGCTGATCTTTTTTCAGAGCATGGTGAGCAATGGTCAGCGTGATACTGGAACTGACCAGCAGCAACGTATTCAGCAAGGGCAGGTGCCAGGGGTCGATCACTTCTGCCGGGCCGGTAAAGGCATCCGATGGTGTTTTTAACAGCGGCCAGCTGGCGCTGAAATCCGGCCATAACAGTGCACTGATACCTTTTTCACCTTCACCGTCCAGCCAGGGTAAAGCAAACACACGGATATAAAATAAAGCGCCGAAAAAGGCGGCAAAAAACATCACTTCGGAAAAAATAAACCAGGCCATTCCCATGCGGAAAGAACGGTCCATTTGCGCATCGTACAGGCCGCTGCGTGATTCATGAATGACATCGCGAAACCAGACAAACATCATCACCAGCACGCCTGCCATGCCCGCCAGAAAAAGACCAAAGCCATGGCCAAAGCTGAGGCTGGATGCTGCGCCTATAACCACAAAAGCCAGCACGACCACCATCAGAATCGGCCATTTACTGCTGGCCGGTACGTAGTAGGAACCACTCATTGCAACCTCCCGGTCCTGATTTCAGGGGCCTGTTTGCGGATACAGGGTATAGGCCAGCGTCAGCCGGTGCAGATCTTCGGGTAAATCCGAGCGGATCTGAAAGACCACCGGCACCTCCAGACTTTCTCCGGCAGCCAGCTGCTGGTCGTTAAAACAAAAACATTCCAACTTTAAAAAATAATTTGAGGCCTCTGCCGGGCTGAGGCTGGGCACTGCCCGTGCACGCCCGGTTGTATTACCCAGATTCTGCATACGGAACCACATCTGATGAATCTCTCCCGGATGTACTGCCTTATGGCCCAGCGTTGCAGAAAAATGCCAATCCATTCCCGCGGCAGTGCGGGTAATCACCTGCACCTCAATATTGCGTTGCTGGTCGATACCCGTGGATTGCAATACCTGAGCAGAATTAACGCCTTTGCCATTAATGCCCGTCAGTTCGCAGAACACATCGTAAAGTGGCACCAGTGCGATGGTAAAAGCCACGCTGCCTGCCAGCATCAGCAACAGCCACCACAGGGTTCGGCGTATACCCTGCTGCTGACGATTTAAAGGCAGGCTGCTCATGCTTATGCCCGTCCTGGCGAATCACGTTCCGGAATAAATTCCGGTGGCGTGGAAAAGGTATGCAGCGGCGCCGGGCTGGGCACCTGCCATTCAAGCCCTTCTGCACCTTCCCAGGCTTTATCCGGTGCTGGCTTGCCACCACGCACGCAACGCACAACCACCCAGATCAGCAACAACTGCGACATGCCGAACAGGAAACCACCAATGGAAGACAGCAGATTAAAATCAGCAAACTGCAGAGCATAATCCGGAATGCGCCGCGGCATACCCGCCAGCCCGGAAAAGTGCATCGGGAAGAAGGTTAAATTCACGCCAATTACTGACAGCCAGAAATGCCAGCGGCCGAGGGTTTCGTCCGGGTAAAATCCGGTCCATTTCGGCAGCCAGTAATAGACACCGGCAATAATGGCGAAGACCGCGCCGGGAACCAGCACATAATGGAAATGTGCCACCACGAAATAGGTATCGTGATACTGATAATCCGCCGGCACTATCGCCAGCATCACACCGGATAAGCCGCCAATCGTAAATTGCACAATAAAAGCCAGGGTAAACAGCATCGGCACTTCGAAACTGATAGAACCATGAAATAACGTGGCCACCCAGTTAAATACTTTTACCCCGGTCGGTACCGCAATCAGCATGGTCGCGTACATAAAAAACAATTGCGCCGCCAGCGGCAGCCCCACGGTAAACATATGGTGTGCCCAGACCACGAACGACAGAATGGCAATGGATGCGGTGGCATACACCATCGAGCGGTAACCGAATAAACGCTTACGGGCAAAGGTCGGCACGATCATGGAAGCAATACCAAAAGCTGGCAAAATCATGATGTACACTTCCGGATGGCCAAAAAACCAGAACAGATGCTGGAACAGCACCGGATCACCACCACCGGCGGCATTAAAGAAACTGGTGCCGAAATTAATATCCAGCAACATCATGGTGACCACGCCGGCCAGCACCGGCATTACCGCCAGTAATAAAAAGGCGGTAATCAGCCAGGTCCAGACAAAGAGTGGCATATCCATCAGCTTCATCGCCGGTGTACGCATATTCAGAATGGTGGCGATGATATTGATGGCCCCCAGAATGGAGCTGATACCGGCCAGATGAATCGACAGAATAAAAAAGTTAGTCGATGGCGGAGCATAGGTTGTCGACAGCGGGGCATAAAACGTCCAGCCAAAGTTAGGACCGCCCCCCTCCATAAACAGGCTCGATAACAGCAACGAGAACGCCAGCGGCAGTAACCAGAAAGAGAAGTTATTCAGACGGGGTAAGGCCATATCCGGTGCACCGATCTGCAGGGGCACCATCCAGTTAGCCAGCCCGACAAAGGCTGGCATTACCGCACCAAACACCATAATCAGACCGTGCATAGTGGTCATCTGGTTAAAAAATTCCGGCTGCACCAGTTGTAGACCCGGCTGAAAAAGTTCAGCACGGATAACCAGCGCCATAGTGCCGCCAATAAAAAACATCACCAGAGAAAAAATCAGATAGAGGCTGCCAATTTCTTTGTGATTGGTTGTCAGCAACCAGCGTTTAAGTCCACTGAGCTGTGGCGCATGGGCGTGCTCTGTTGCACTGCTGTAACTGTTGCTCGTCATGACTCACCTCATCAGTGTTCCATCTTTTTATACCGCATACCGGCCTGCGTACAATCTGCGGATTATTCCGTTGGTTTAAGCTTCTGTTTTATCTCGGCGGGTTGCACAACATCGCCGGTATTATTGCCAAAGGCGTTACGTTCATAGGTAATGACGGCAGCAAGATCGGCGGCCGATAACGTACTGCCAAAGGCCGCCATTGCGGTTCCCGACTTGCCGTAAATCACCCGGTCTATATGGGTGTCGCGGCCTTCAGCGGTTATAACAACCTGACTGCCGGCCAGCGCAGGGAAAGCAGGAGGAATGCCCTGCCCGTTAACCATATGACAGGCAGCACAATAGGTGTTGTAAACCGTTTCTCCCTGAGCCATCAGGTCAGGCAGCGTCCATTCACGCTCGTTGCCAGCCGCCTTTTCAACGGCCTGCTGCTTCTGTTCCGCCAGCCAGAGCCGGTAGTCTTCTTTGCTTACTGCTTTAACGGTTACGGGCATAAAACCATGCAGGCGGCCGCACAGCTCGGTGCACTGCCCACGGTAAATTCCGGGTTCATCTATTCTGGTCCAGTTCTCATTCACAAAGCCCGGAATGGCATCTTTTTTAACCGCCAGCTGCGGCACCCACCAAGAGTGAATAACATCGTTTGAGGTCAGCAACAGGCGGACTTTGGTATCGACCGGCAGCACCAGCGGCTGATCAACTTCCAACAGGTAGTTCTCACCTTTTTTCGCACGGCCATCAATCTGTTCCGGAGGGGTCGCCAGGTTGGAAAAGAAACTGATATCTTCGCCTAAATATTCATAATGCCAGCGCCACTGATGACCGGTGATCATCACGTCCATTTCTGCTTCGCTGGTGTCGTAGATTTTTTGCAGAGTCGCCGTTGCCGGTATCGCCATCACCACCAGAATAACCAGCGGAATCGCAGTCCAGAGTATTTCTACCAGGGTATTTTCGTGGAAATGAGCGGCCTTTGCGCCCTTGCTTTTACGGTAGCGGATCAGTGACCAAAACATCACGCCGAACACAACAACGGCAATTACCACACAGATCCAGAAGATGATCATATGCAGCGAATAGACTTCGCGGCTCATATGGGTAACGCCAATGGGAAGATTAAGATTGCTGTCGCCGTAAAGATTTTTGGCCAGCAACGGATGACTGAAAAAGACGACAGGTATCCATAACACGGCATGCCAAATCCGGTTGAGCCAGACTCCCGTCATAACCACCTCCGCCACAACATCCATTTATTCCGGGCCTGTCACGCATTTCTGCTGTTATTGATTTCTGTTGCAGTAAAGCGCGATCAGTCCCTCGTTATTGTTTATACAGTAAAGACGTTAAGCCGGAATAAGCTCAATAAGACAAAATACGCTGCAGACTGATGGCTCGCCTTGCGTAATAACCATTGGCGCTAAATAAGGTTTGGTTATCGGAATTCATTCTATGGCGTTTCCGGCCAACGTATTCGGCCGGATAAAAACCTGAGTAAAATCATCAGATTAATATAAGGACAGAAGAGTAAAGAGCGTAAATATCAGAAATAAACCTGAAGGCGACGAAAGAATCAGAAGAGATATAAGAAAATTTATCAATCCAAAAAATTATATAGAATCCTGTCATAACAGACATGCAAAGCGCTCTGGTTTATAACAAACCTGTTAAGAACGACATTCCGGAAACAGGTATCCGGCCACTCAACGGCCGGATATTTTACAGCGGCAAAAGGTTATTTCTGCGCTTCATCAGCCTGAACGGCAGCAAAGTTGGCGTTAATACGCTGCAGCAGATAGTCACGGGCGGAAATCGCTTCGTACTTTTTCTCCGGTCCCTGAATCATCACATCCTTATTGGCCTGACAGAAAAACGCCATACTGTAACGCGGCCCGCGGGCTTCATCCGGTTTCGGCATACGCACCCGGTGCAGGGTTGATTTCAGCTTGTCATCGCTCCAGCGCATCAGCATATCGCCAATGTTGCAGGTAATGATGTCATCCTGTGGAATCACGCTGGTCCATTCCTGATTCTGCAGTGCTTCTTTGCCCGGACAAACCTGCAGGCCACCCTGCCCGGTTTTCTGAAAGACCATGGTCAGGCAATCGAAATCGGTATGGGCACCGGCACGCCAGATGCCCGCCCCGGCAACCGCCCCCTCAGCCAGCGGTAAATAATGCAGCAGCCGCAACGTGCTCTGGTATTCAGCTGAATCACGGCGGTGAGCCTGAGTAAAAAAGTCCTGAGCAAATCCCAGCTTCTCGGCAAAACAGGATAAAACCTGCATACCCAGCTGCCAGGCACGCTGCTCAAAATCAAGAATCACCCGCTGAAATTCAGGTACCAACGTCTGGTCCGGCCACAGATTATCCATATGTGGCAGCGTTACCTGATAAGACTCTTTCTGATCGGCAGTGCCGGTCGACGGACGTACCTGCGCCATAAATTCCCAGCCGGCGTTCAGGCCTTCTTTTAACGGAAAGCGGGCTTTGTCTTCTGCACTTAACGCAAAAAACTGCTCCGACAGTGCAAAAGCCTCGCGTACTTTTTCCACATCAATACCGTGATTAATCAGCTGAAAAAAACCGGTATCCGTTGCCGCCTGCCATAGTTGCTCACGAATCTCAGCACGACGCTGGTCAAAATCCGTTAAATCAATCAGCGGAATGGTGCGTTCATTATTCTCCTGCCCCATACCACCGATAGTACGTTCAAAATTCAGTTCCTGCAGACCATAACGGCTGTCAGTTGTCGTATTACCGACGGCATTACTGGTTGTATTATTGATTACGTTATTCATATCTGATTCTCCAGAGTCAGTTAACTGCAGCAGACGGCGGAATATTCCGCTGTCTGCGCAGAGACCATGGAGCAATGCCGGGACAGCATGAGCAAAGAGCTTACTGTCCTGCTGCTTATACTCCAGATTAAAATCGTTTATTCAGCACTGCTGAGGCTGGTTTCCGGGATAAAGTCCCGTTTAATTGCCTGCTCAGGATCAAAGCTGTTGATATCCAGCCCCTGCGCTTTTGCTGTCCAGCTCCAGGTTGTCGCCAGACGTTCTGCATCAAACTGCCCAAGCCCCGCCTTCTTACTGGCAGCGTTATACACCAGGCCATTAATTGAGCGGATGGTTGCTTCCGCTACTACGGCATCCACTTCTGGCACTGCAGCCTTAACCGCAGCCGCACTTTCTGCCGGATGTTTAAAGGTAAAATCAATGGCCTTGGCATAGGCTTTTATAAAGCGCTTAGCAACATCCGGACGCTCCTGCAGGAAACGCTCAGATGCAATCAGGGCGGTGGAATAAAACTCCAGACCGGCGTCGTACCAGGGCAGTACATTCAGGGTTTTTCCGGCCTCTTTTGCCTGAGCCTTATAGACTTCGGCATCGGTAATCCAGGAAATCACCACATCGGTATTACCGGTTAACAGCATTGGATTCAGTGCTCCCGGATCAGCTTTCAGTAACTTGATCGAACTTTCATCTACCTTATTAACATCCAGCAGCAGCGGCAGAAACACATTGGATGAAGTAAAAGGCGAAGTGGCTACTTTTTTACCGGCAACATCGGCGACGCTGTTAATACCGGAATCGCTGCGCACATAAAACGCATGTGGCGCTTCGGAAAATACCGAATAAACCGCCGACACCGGCACCTCTTCCGCCGCTTTCGCCTGCAGTAAAGCCACCAGATCCGATAAACCAATATCCGCATTGCCGGTTGCCAGCTTGGTAATGGCATCGTGGGAGCCACGCCCCTGTGCAACCTTAACGTCCAGTCCCTGCTCCGCAAAGAAGCCCTGCTGCAGACCAACATAAACCGGTGCTTTATCACCGCCCGGCAACCAGTCCAGCTGGAAATTCACCTTGTCTGCAGCCAGGACTGTTATGCTGTTTAACGATAACAGCAAGCCCAATCCCAATGCCGGTAGCAGGCGACGCTGCGCAGACGGAGATTTAACATTTTTATGCAATTGTTTTTTCATCGTTCACTCCTGAGTATGAAAGCAAACAGTCTTATCTGTTTGCCGAACCGATCAGGCAGTTATCCGATAACCAGAAAAGCAGGGGCAGGAAGCGTGCGAAGAAAAGATGAGGTCAGAATGACAATATCGAACTGAATATCTTGCGCTGAGTATCTTCAGATTTTTTGATTGTCACTGCTCTTTTCATCACTGCACCGGCTTACCCTGCGTCCGCTTTCCGGCCGCAGATAACTATCCGCCGTACAGTGAGCAATGACCCGTGGATTGAAACGATCTTCAATCCCTGACTGCTTCTACTCAAAACATGTACAGAGTATTTCTAGCAACCGCTGTGCCAGACAAAAGATACGCATCCGCCGTGCTTTCAGGCCAAAAAACAGCGTTATTTACGCACCAAATAAACGCAGAGCAACAGCGCGTGCTTTATTTCTGCGCACAAAATTCAAATATTATCCTCTGCAACCGGAAACGGTTCTGGCCCTGATGACAGGTCTGGTAAAAAACAGTTGGAAACAGAATGGCATTGCGATAATTTTAACCCCGATATAAAAGCCAATCGGTTTAAAGTTTAAAGAAAACCTCAGTAAAAGTTTCAAGAGTATAAGCGGTCAGGAAAGGCATCAGCCTCCGGGACATTGCTCTTTGCAGTTTAAAGGAGCCGCTATGAACACCCTGATCCGCAATGCCCGCGCCATTTATTGTGCGCCCGAATCGCACACTCACCACGAATCTCAGATTTCAGTCAATCATTCAAACCCGGCCGTACCAACGGATATCCGCATCCGTGATGGTGTTATTACTGAAATCGGTAACCAACTGCTGCCCACTGACGATGAACAGGTTATTGATGCCAGCGGCTGCGTAGTCTGGCCAGGGCTGGTGAATACCCATCATCATCTGGCGCAGTCTGTTTTAAAAGGCGTACCGGAAGGTTTAAATCAGGCGTTAGGCGATTGGCTGGGGTCAGTGCCTTATCGTTTCTGGCCGAAAATTTCACCGCAATTAATGTATCACGCCGCCCGTCTCGGTCTTTATGAATTGCTGCGCTCTGGCGCAACCACCTGTGCCGATCACCATTATCTGTACCATGCCGACTCCAGCCCTGAAGTGGAAGACGCCGTATGGGCCGCGGCCGATGAGCTGGGAATCCGTTTGGTACTGTGCCGTGGCAGCGCCACGGTACAGGGCAGCCATAAAGGCATGCTTAAACATGGTATACAGCCGGAAAATGTTGAGCTGGTGATGCAGCGCATGGAACGCAGCTACCGGCAATATCATCAGGCCGGAGATAACGCCATGCGCCGCTTAGTCGTCGCGCCCACCAGTCTGGTGCATTCCGCCACACCTGGCGATTTACGCACACTGGCGGCCTGGGCACGGGAGCGGCAATTAAAACTGCACTCGCATTTACTCGAGGTCAGCTTCGACGATATTCAGGCGCAGGAAAAATACGGCCAGCGTGCCATCGATTACGCCGCCAGCTGTGATTGGTTGGGCAAGGATGTATGGTTCGCCCATCTGGTCAAAAGCGACGAATATACCATCCAGCAACTGGCTGCCAGCGGTACCGGTATTGCCCATTGCCCGACCTCCAACTGCCGTCTCGGCAGCGGTATTGCTCCGGCGCTGGCGATGGAGCAGGCCGGAATGAACATCACCCTCGGCGTGGATGGCTCCGCCTCAGCCGAATCCGGCTCCATGATTCAGGAGCTGAATCTCGCCTGGCTTTTACACCGCGCTGTTAACGGTGCCGATGCGACTCATGCCGAACAGATTATCCGTTGGGGCAGCCATAACGGCGCACAATTATTAGGGCTGAATAACTGCGGCGATATTGCCGTCGGCAAAGCTGCAGACCTGGTGCTGTACGATATCGGCTCACCGCGTTTTGCCGGGGTACACAGCGAAGTGATTGCACCGCTGTTATGTGCCGAACCGGTGAACGTAAAATATTCGCTGATTAATGGCCGCGTAGTGGTCGACAACGGTCAGGTCTGCGGTCTTGATGAAGCCGAACTGGTCGCCGAAGTGCGCGCGGGTGTGGCTGATTTACTGCGCTGTGTATCTTAACAGTTTTCCGGAAGCTCCGGCTTCCGGTCAATCACCTGAAAAATCAGAAATAGCAGGGTACTGCCTTTTGCTGGCAGATGTATTTCCATCTACTTATACTGCGGCATCATAACGACAATAAGATCCGTCACATGGATGATATTAAGGATAAACCGTTGAATACCGTAAAACTCCCTGTTGTATCTATTATAAAAGAAGCTTCACTTCTGCCATTCAGGCATTTCCCCATGCTGCTGAGAGCTGGCCTTCCCTTACTCATAGTCATGAGCGCTATAGTCCTTTCCGCTCCTTATATGCCGCAGGAAAAAAATACTGCATTATTCATGATTACGGCTTTATCGGTTGCTCTTATAGCTCTGACCAGTTTCATCGCCGCGATTATCGCTTGTCACCGTATATTTCTGTTGGACAACGACAAGGTTATGAATACCCGCTTTTTCCCGTTAAGCGGTCAGGAACCATATTATATTGGCTGGGCGATTCTGATCGCGCTTTGCTGTGCATTGGTCAGCATGCCACTATCGCTCATTCTCACCCCGGTAATGGGAATATTCGCAACGGCAGCGAAAGATTTCACGAATATGATGCCGTTAATTTTCATTATTTTTGCCATTATGACGCAATTGCCCCTTTATTACCTTGCCTCGCGCTGGTCACTGGCCTTACCTGCAGCAGCCGTTGGTTTACGCGGTAAAGGATTGAGTTGGGCCTGGCAATTATCGGCCGGAAATGGCTGGCGCCTGCTGTTGTTAACGGGCTTTCTGCCATTACTGATTAATCTGTCGCACACCTTGCTGCCCAGCTACGATTCTGTTGCTTATGCTCTTTTGCAATTTGCACTCTGGTTGCTGCTCGGTGCCATTCAGGTGGGGTTGTTATCACTGAGTTTTTCTTATTTGTATAAGCATCGCGAAGAGCAGGTAGCCAGCACCGGCGACACGGCCCTGAGCTGAATTTACAGAATGCCAGCCTGCGCGCGGATAAACTCCAGCTCCGGGCTTAAACGCACAATGGTATTAAATTGTGCACTGGTAATACTGTCCATCGCACCGCAATCGCAGGCCCAGAACCAGGCCTGCTGATAAACCTCATCTTCCAGCAATGGCAGCAAGCCACGCTCGGCACGGGCCTGATCCAGCGGGTAAGGTCCACTGAACTGAAAACGGTAGGCCGCACGGGCAAAGGCCAGCGGCATATAATCAGCCCAGCATTCTGCGCTCTGTGAATTTAAGCCGGTTTTCTCCAGTAATTGCAGGCAGTGATCACGATCATTTGCTTCGGCAAGAATCGCGGCCAGCTCAATCAGGGTTGGATGAGGTAAGTCAGTCATCACGTTCTCCGTTTACTGCTGTTTATTCAGGCTCTTTTACGGCTTTTTATATCGCCGCGCTGAGCTCACCACAGAGTGGCACTTCCATTAAACGCCGGGCTTCGCTGATTACATGACTGCGTTCTCCGGGAGCGCTTAATAATACGTGCAGCTTGGTCAGCGTTGCTTCCAGCGTCATATCAGCGGCCGATACAAAACCGGCTTCGCGCAGGGCGTGCCCGCCGGCATAGCTGTCCATATCCACCCGCCCACTTAAGCACTGGCTGTGATTAACCAGCACCATGCCTCGCTCGCTGGCCTGTTTAAACGCTGCCATTAAGGCTGGATTTTGCGGTGCATTACCACTGCCAAAGGTCTGCAGAATAACGCCGTCCAGTGGTTGTTCCAGCAGGCGCTGTAAAAGTGAAAAATCTATTCCCGGATACAGGGTTACCACCGCCACCGCCGCATTTTTCAGGGCGTTGAATTGTGGCAGTGTATTATGCAGCGGGCGTAACTCCGGCAGGCCCGGTTCAATAGTAATTCCGGCATGCAACAGCGCATCACAATTCGGTGAATCGAAGGCATCAAAGCCCTGACTGTTTATTTTGGTCGCCCGGTTACCACGCAATAATCGGTGATGAAAAAACAGGCCCACTTCGGCACGCGGATAATGCGCAGCAATATAAAGCGCATTGAGCAGATTATCGTGGCCGTCGGAGCGTGGCTCGCACAGCGGAATCTGTGAGCCGGTCACAATCACCGGCTTGCCCAGATCGGGCAACATAAAGGACAGGGCTGAGGCGGTATAGGCCATGGTGTCGGTGCCATGCAGCACAACAAAGCCATCGAAACGGTCGTAATGGGCAAGAATATCGGTGGCAATCTGCATCCATTGCGCCGGGGTCATATCCGACGAGTCGAGCAGCGGCTGGTATTCATGAAGCTCAAATTCCGGCATTTCGTCACGGCTGAATTCTGCCAGACTGCGGATTTTATCTTCCAGAAACCCAGCCAGCGGCTGAAAACCGCGCTCAGTACGGGCCATGCCAATAGTGCCGCCGGTGTAGGCGATGTAAATACGTTTGCGTGCTGACGTCATACAGAACTTTTATCCGCGCTGATATGCCTGCATGATGGCACAAATACTACAAACTGAGGAATGACCATGACGTTATTGCTGGCCGGACTACTGCTGTTTATCGGCGGACACTGTACCAATCTGATCGCGCCGCAATGGCGTAACGCCATGGTCAGCCGTCTGGGGCTGCTGCCGTGGAAGGGTCTGTATTCTGTGGTCGCCATCGGCGGCTTTATTCTGCTGGTGATCGGTTACGGCGAAGCCCGTATGAACCCGACCTGGCTGTGGACACCACCAGTATGGACACGCCACCTGGCTGCACTGATCACCCTGCCCGCCTTTATTCTGCTGTTTGCCAGCCAGATTCCCGGCAACCGTTTGCAGGTTAAGCTCGGCCATCCGATGTATCTGGGCATCAAGCTCTGGGCCTTTGCCCATTTAATCGCCAATGGCGGTCTGCACGATCTGGTGTTGTTCGGCACGTTCTTAATCTGGGCTATTGCCGGGTTTGCGCTATCCCGTCGCCGTGACCGTATCGCCGGAGTGCAGAAAGTGTATAAAGGAGCGGTACGCGACGTACTGACGCTGGTTGTGGGTATCGGCGCCTGGGTGGCCTTTGCCCTGTGGCTGCATGGCATGCTGATTGGCGTGAAGCCGTTCGGCTGATTACCTCTGGCCAGGGCGGTTAACCCGCGGCTGGCCAGACAGTCGCTGCCGGAATATCCTAGGGTCTGAAAAGACCCTAACCCACCTATTTATTCCGGAAGCGCCGTGTCTATTTCCCTGCATATCCCCTTCAGCAATGCCTACGCCGCTCTGCCCGATCGTTTTTATGCACGGGTACTGCCAACGCCGGTAAAAAATCCGGCGTTAATCCGTTTTAACAGCGCTCTCGCGCAGGAATTAGGTATAGAGCTTAATGCCGACAGCGCCTGCTCCACCGACAACAACAGTGACAACCAACTGGCACAGATATTTTCCGGCAATGAAATTCCCGACAACGCCGCCCCTCTGGCGATGGCTTACAGTGGCCATCAGTTTGGGCAGTTAAATCCGCAATTAGGGGATGGCCGCGCTATTCTGCTCGGCGACCTGCTCGATACTCAGGGTCAGCGCCGTGATATTCAGTTAAAAGGCAGCGGCCGCACGCCATTTTCGCGCAGCGGCGATGGCCGCTCTCCGCTGGGGCCTGTGCTGCGCGAATATATTCTGTGCGAAGCCATGCACGCATTAGGTGTACCCACCACCCGCGCACTGGCTGCGGTCAGCAGTGGCGAATGGGTGATACGCGACGGCCGCGAACCCGGAGCGGTATTTACCCGCGTTGCCGCCAGCCATATCCGTGTCGGCACCTTTCAGTATTTTGCCCTGCGCCGCGACGGCGAAGCCGTCAAACAATTAGCCGACCATGTACTGGCCCGTCATTATCCGCACATTAACAGCAGCGATGATGATGCCTATCTGCAATTATTCGAAGCCATCTGCCGTAAGCAGGCCGAATTAATTGCCCAGTGGATGCAGCTCGGTTTTATTCACGGCGTAATGAATACCGATAATATGACCGTCAGCGGTGAAGCTATCGATTATGGTCCCTGCGCCTTTATGGATGCTTATCACCCGGAAACGGTATTCAGCTCTATCGACCGTAATGGCCGTTACGCTTATCAGAATCAGCCAGCTATCGGCCAATGGAATTTAGCGCGACTGGCAGAAACCCTGCTGCCGTTATTTAACGACGACGAGAAAATTGCAGTCGGAAAAGCCACCGCCATTCTGCAGGATTTTGCCTTATGGCAACAACAGGCCTGGCTTGAACATATGCGCGAAAAACTGGGTTTTTCCGCACTGAAAAACAGTGATCAGGCACTGATTGAAAACCTGCTGGCACTGCTGGCCGAAGGACGTATCGACTATACGCTGTTTTTCCGCCGCTTAAGCGACTGCAGTCAGCCAGACAGTGAACGCCAGGCGTTACTGGAACTGCTGAATCTGCCGGAATGCCGCAGCAGCACAACACTACTGCAGAATATTAATAACTGGCTGGACGACTGGCAGCAGCAGTTAATTCAGCGTGGCGACAGCGATAGCGCCGGGCAACGTATGTTAAATAAAAACCCGGCTTTTATTCCACGCAATCACCGCGTGGCCGAAGCCATTGCCGCTGCTGAAGAAGGTGATTTTTCCATCTTTGAAAAACTGCTGCAGGTACTGGCCGAGCCATACCGCAGCAAGGCAGAATATGCCGATTATGAACAACCGCCAAAGCCGGATGAAAAAGTGTTACGCACCTTCTGCGGCACCTGAGGAAAACTGACATGGATTTATCGGTATTCGTTAATGGCCACGCCCAAACAGCATTTCAGTTATTTATTGCTTTATCTCTGGGTGCGTTAATCGGGCTGCAGCGTGGCTGGGTATCGCGCGAACAGGAAGCCGGCGCACGGGTTGCCGGTATCCGTACCCATACGCTGACGGCTCTGACCGGTTGTATCAGCGTGCTGTTGTCAGAAAGTATTTCGCCTTGGTTTTTACCGGCAATGCTGCTGGTGATGGCGGCACTGGCCATCAGCGGTTACCGCACCTATGCCATTAATCATCAGAACGTCAGCATTACCGGTGTGGTGGGTTTATTACTGACCTTCTGTTTTGGTGCCATGGTGGCCGCTGGTCAAACCGTGATCGCAGCTATGGCGGCCGTGGTCACCACCATTATTCTCGATAACAAAAGCGAAATTCACAGTGCCCTGCGCAAATTACGCGAAAACGAACTGGATGCTGCGCTGCAATTATTGCTGATTTCTGTGGTGATGCTGCCACTGCTGCCGGATAAAGGCTTTGGCCCCGGTGGCGTGATCAATCCCTATGAAATCTGGTGGATGGTGGTACTGATCGCCTCGATTTCTTTTGTTGGCTATTTTTCGGTACGTATTCTTGGTGAGCGCCGTGGCCTGCTGTTTACCAGTCTATTCGCCGGTTTAAGCTCATCAACCGCACTCACACTGCATTTCTCCCGCCTTGCCCGCTCATCACCGGCCAATGCGCCGTTATTAGCGGCCGGTATTCTGCTGGCCTGCGGCACCATGTTTCCGCGCATTTTGCTTTATTGTCTGGTGATTAACCGCGAATTAATCACCCTGCTCTGGCTGCCGGTATTACTGATGACCCTGTCTTTATATCTGCCCGCCATTGTGATGAATCTGCGTCATACAAAAACCGACGTCAGCCATCCGGATCTGGCCAAAAATCCGCTGGAATTAAGATCGGCGTTAATTCTGGGTGGCCTGCTGGTCATTATTTTATTACTGACCGAATGGCTGCAGCAGGAAATGGGCAGCACCGGGGTTTATCTGCTGGCGGCGATTTCGGGCATTACCGATGTTGATGCCATCAGCCTGAGTTTATCGCGTATGTCACTCGGCGACAGCCTGACGCTGACCGTCGCAGCCACCGGTATTCTGATTGCAGTTACGGTGAATAATCTGTTTAAGGCAGGCCTTGCTATGGTTATCGGCAAACCGGCGCTGGGTATCCGCGTTGGTCTGGCGATGCTTTTATCTCTGATTATTGGCGCTCTGAGCCTTTGGCTTATGGCACCCTGAATCTGTAGCGCATGCAGAAGGAAAAACATCCATAAAAAAACCGGCCTGTTGGCCGGTTTTTTTCATCAGAAACTAATGACAACAGCAGGCAGCCTCAACGCTGCAACAGATACTCCGCCAGTGCCTGATACGCCGGCAGTGAGGTGGCATCGTTGGCGGCATTGCCGGCCACCGGATGACTGCCAAAACGGGCGATCACCATCCCGGCTTTGGGGTCGATGTACAGCGCCTGACCGTGCACGCCGCGCGCCATAAAAGCACCGTGCGCATTGTGCGTTACCCACCACATATTACGGTAACTCCAGTTTTTTAACTGCTGATAACCGGCTTTGGCAAAATCGCTCTGCTTGCCACCAGCGCGGATATCCTGCACCGCTTTTAACGGAATAATCTGCTTACCATTGGCGCGACCATCGTTACGGATCATCTCGCCAAAGCGGGCCAGATCACGAATGCCCGTATTCAGGCCACCACCAGCAAAGGGCGTACCGGTAGAGTCGACACTCATGTAGGCATCCTGTTCAGCGCCGAGCCGGCTCCAGATCCGCTCCGACAATAACTGCGCCACGCTTTTACCGGTTACCCGTGCCAGTACCCAACCCAGCGCGTCGGTATTGGCGGTGCGGTAATGGAAGGCTTCACCGTGTTTGCCCTCGGGTTTAACCGTTTGCAGGAATTCGTAGTAGGAACGCGGGCCTTTATAGTCAGCAGGCTTAGGCAGCGGATTACCCGCCGCCGCATGGGCCCACACCTCGGCATTGGGGTCGGCGTAATCTTCGCTGAAGCGGATACCGGTGGTCATATCCATTAATTGCCGCACCGTGGCACTGCCAAAGGCTGACTGCTTCAGCTCCGGCACATAATGGGAAACGGTTTTGCTGTCATTGAGCTTGCCTTCAGCCACCAGCGTGGCGGCCAGCGTGCCGACAAAGGTTTTGGTTACCGACATAACGCCATGCTGCGCCGTTGGCGACATCACGCCAAAGTAACGTTCATACACCACCTTGCCTTTATGCAGTACGACGATGGCGTCGGTGTAATTGGCCAGCAGAGAAGCTTCCCAGCTCATGGGTTTATCCGCACCGGTGGGCATAAAGGTGAGCTGATCAATGGCCGCATCTTCCGCCTGCACCAGCGGCTGCGCATTGCCCAATCCGCGCGGGATATTAACGGTCGGCATCAGCTGGCGGAAGTTTGCCACGCTCCAGCGCATGGCCGGAAAGCGGAAGTAACTGCCATCGTCAAAACGCAGTTGTTTATCGGCCGGTGGCGGCGAGCCGACCATCCAGCCCAGCTTGGCCGGGTCGCTGGCCACGGCATCCGGGTACTTACCCTGAGCCGCCATCGCCGGCTGAGCCAACAGCAATGTGGCGCCTAAAATCATCCATCCTGATTGCAATGCAAACATACGTAACATCCTTTCTGAGCGTACTGAGATAGTGAAGGGATAACATGATCAGTACAGAGCAACAATGATATCTGTACCAACACAGTGCAAATCCCCACTGCCAAGCAATATGTGCCGCAAATTACGCCAGCATATTGTTACATCGTGTAGTGTTTGGTTACGGCAGTTTTCTGATAACTATGACCCAACGGGACAACTGATGCGTAAAATTCAGCAATCCTGCTGCCGCTGAATTTTTCTGTGGCTGACAGCACGGGGTAGAGGAAGATTCGCGCCAGACTGTCAGACGTATCAACTGCAAAGCTATACCGAAGTACCAGTCCCTTATTTTTCAATCAGGCCGCCTTGCCCTAACGTGTCCGGCACAATAAAAACAGCCGGAACACCTCTCATGAAAGTCTGGATATCTCTGGGTCTGCTGATCGCCTTTGTCCTGTTAGTGGGCCTGTTACTGGGTTCGCGCCAACAGCCTGTGGCCATTGTCAGTCAGGAATCCTTACCCATCGTTGCCGCCAGCGTCAGCAGCGAACCTGTGAAAGCCCCCGTGATTCAGGCTCCGCAACCTCTGCCAGCCGCCATGCAACAAGCCATGACGCAGGTCGCCGCCGCCTACCAGATCAGCAGCCAGTATCCGTCTTATTCCATGCCGCTGGGCAGCCAGCAAACCGAGTTGCTGCAGCCCAATGCCGGCGCTCACAGCGTACGCGACCTGAATACGGTCGGCCTGCCCGGCCAGCTGAGCATTCAGTTGTCGGCCTACCGCTACCGTCAGGAAGAACCGATAGAGGCCGACATTACCCTGTCCGGAGACGATGCACTGTTCAGCCAGCTGAGCGGCCTGAGCCTGAGCGTACGCGATAACAACAATGCCGTGCTGCTGATGCCGCAGACCGACGTACAGAACAGCCAGGCACAGAACACCCAAGCGGGGAACAACAGCAGCGAACAACGCCTGCAAACCCGCTTCAGCAGCAGCGACAACTGGCCGACCGAACTCAATCTGGTGGCGGAGCTGCAGCTGAGCGATGGCTCAACCCTGCGCCAGAGCGCGCCGTTTCAGGTCTTTACCGCCGTCGCCGAAATTACCGGTACCGGCACGCCCTATGTCGACGACAACGAACTGGTCATTCCGGTCGAAATTGATAAGGCCGCCGCCGGTTACTACAAGCTCGCCGCCAGCCTGCACTATGCCGATAAAAAACCACTGGCCTATTTACAGGGCAAAGGGCGGATAGGTAGCAGCGGCACGCTGGAACTGCGCGTACACGGCTCGCTGCTGTACAACTTAGACGGCATTCAGAATTTATGGATCGGCAATCTGCAACTGCGCAAGATGCCGGAAAAACCCGGCCCTGAGGTGCAGTGGGGTTTCAGCCGCGATGATTTTTACGCGGTTAAAAACGTCGATCCCTCGCGCTTTTCACCTATTCCTTTTCAGGATGAGCAGACCTTATCACGTCTGCAATTTCTGCAATCGCTGGGCTCGCCCCAGTAATTAAAACCACAGGAGAGACTGAATGCTGACGATAAAAATAAAGATGGCAATCACCGCAGTTTTTTTAACCGCAGCCGCCTTGCTGAGCGTCCAGGCGCAGGCACAGATGGCTGGTAAAAATGTGATTCTGGTGCACGGCTTACAACCGGCCCAGCTGATGCGCGACAGCGTAACCCCACAGGAAGTTAGCAGCGACGGTGCTAATTACTGGTCGGCGTTCTGGGGCCAGTATGCCGATGACCGCCTCGACTGGAGTTCGAAAAGCCGCCTTAACGCCGACACCGCACAACGTGCCTACAACAAGGTAATGCAATGGGCGCGCACCGGTTTCTGCAATAACGGTTGTGTGCTGGTCACCCATTCCACCGGTGATCTGGTCACGCGCTATATGCTCGATCAGCAGGATGTCTGGACCGAAGCCGCTGGCCTGCAGCCGCTGAATATTCTCGCGGTATTCGACTTTGCCGGTGCCGGTGGTGGTTCTGAACTGGCCGATCTGGCGCTGGATGTGGCCGGCAGCGAGAGCTGGCTGACCGCCCCTATCCGTGCCGCGGTTAACGCCTGGCTGGGTTTTACCGTGACCCCGGAAAAACTCGGCGTGCTGCGTGACCTGCGTCCGGCGGTTGCCCGTCAGACCGCGATGGCGCCGAACAGCGTACCGCGTCTGCGTTTTGTTGGCGGTGGCAGTGAATATCTGGGTGCTACCGGTGGCTTCCTGCCGGGTACCGATGATGGCGTTGTGTCCCTGCATTCTTCCTGCGGTGGTAATGCCATTAAAGCGGTCGACAGCTGTGTGGGCTACCGCGCCCTCGACGGTGAGCAGACCAGCGTCAGCGCTCCTGACTCTCTCTGGTACAACCACTATCCGGTACTGATGGGCAGCGATACCCACCACGGCGGCACCATCGGCAATCAGAGCGGCGTACTGCTGAGCTATGTAAACAACAACCTGAATCCGGGCGTTAATGTGTCTTTTGCTACCCAGACCACCACCAGCGGTTGGTGGCTGTGGAAGAGCACCTACAACACCGTACCGGGCTCGGATAACCAGACCATGTCGAATCTGGTATTCAACTCTGTTAACTGAATAACCAGACCCTGACCGGCAGACAGGCTTTGCGGCCTGTCTGCTTTTTTACGCCTGAGAGTTAAGCGCTGGGAGTTAAGCGCTGGGAGTTAAGCGCTGGGAGTTAAGCGCTGGGAGTTAAGCGCTGGGAGTTAAGCGCTGGGAGTTAAGCGCTGGCGGAAAACTGCACGTACAGCAGGAAACAGGCAGTCAGGATTAACAGACCGCCCATCAGACGATTAAACAGCCGTAAACGGGCTTCGCTGTTAAGCAGCTGCGCCGCCCGGTCGCCAAGCAATGACCAGCTGAACAGCGAGGCATAACACACCAGAAAATACAGCAGCAGAAAGCTCAGAAACGGCTGGTATCCCTCTGGCGCAGAGAATAACGACACCCCCGACATGCAGGCCATCCAGGCTTTTGGGTTAAGCCACTGCAATAAAAAGCCCTGAATAAAGGTTGGCCGCTTATGCTTTTCGATGCTGAGCTTTGGTGCCAACGACGCAATCAGATAACCGAGATAAATAATGAAAGCCGCCCCGGCAAGTGCCAGATAGCGCAGAAAATCCGGGAACAGCTGTACGACCTCATACAGCCCAAGACCGATACAGAGCAGCAGCAGCGTGAAGCCCAGAGTGGCACCGGAGACAAAAGGAAAGGTCTGGCGGACGCCGTAACTGGCACCGGAAGAGAGAATCACCATATTCACCGGCCCCGGTGATATCGACATCACGAACGAGAAAGATAACATCGCCAACAACAGAGACATGGTATTCCTGAATAAACCGTGAAAGAGGCGCAATATGCCTGTGCTGATCTGCGAATATCAATAATTACTTTATCAACAGTCTGTTCGCCAGATTTCCGGGTCGCTGCGCGTCATCCATAAATGCTCACTTTGCCCGCTGCCAAGTCGCCGGGTTTAGCGCTAAACTGAGCTGACTAATCAGTCAGCTTTTCAGGTGTTACATGACCTACCCCCGCGACATGATCGGTTACGGCGCCGATATCCCCAGCGTAAAGTGGCCGCACAAGGCCCGTATCGCCGTGCAGTTTGTGATTAATTACGAGGAAGGCGGCGAGAACTGCATCCTCCATGGCGACAAAGCCTCAGAAGCCTTTTTATCTGAAATTGTCGGCGCTCAGGCACTGGAAGGCGTGCGCCATATGAATATGGAATCCATCTACGAATACGGCTCACGCGCCGGCTTCTGGCGTCTGCACCGCATGTTTACCGAGCGTGAGCTGCCGGTAACCGTATTCGGTGTAGCCACCGCGCTAGAACGTAATCCGCAGGTGGTGGACGCCATGCTGAAAGCCGACTGGGAAATCGCCTCCCACGGTCTGAAGTGGATCGACTATCAATACGTACCGGAAGAGGTTGAACGTGCCCATATCCGCGAAGCTCTGGAGATTCATAAACGCCTGACCGGCAGCTTCCCGGAAGGCTGGTACACCGGCCGCATGAGCCCCAATACCCGCCGCCTCGCCTGTGAAGAGGCCGACCTGTTATACGACGCCGACAGCTACGCCGACGATCTGCCCTACTGGGTGGAAGAAGGCGGCAAGCCGCATTTAATTGTGCCCTATACGCTGGATGCCAACGATATGCGCTTTGCCACTAATCAGGGCTTTAACAGCGGTAAGCAGTTTTATCAGTATTTAAAAGACAGCTTCGACGTGCTCTACGCCGAAGGCAAAGACAGCCCGAAAATGCTCAGCATTGGTCTGCATTGCCGCTTAGCCGGTCGCCCGGGACGCGCCGCCGCACTGGCGGATTTTCTCGATTATATTCAGCGCCACGATAAGGTCTGGGTATGCCGCCGCGCGGATATTGCCCGGCACTGGAGAAAACATCATCCGTATGGCGTTGAGGAATAAAAAGTCAGACGTTCGGATATTGCCCCCGACATGGGCGAAAGCATCATCCGTACAGCGTCGAGGAATAAAAGTTAAGCGTCCGATATTGCTTCAATAACGGCCGTGAATATCATGATGCTGTTCACTTAACGCTTTAAATCATTTTGAAACGCCCAATGCCTCCCAGGGGAACTCATCCCCTTGCCGGCGGGCCGACCCCAGCTTCGCGCTGTGCAGGCCTTTTTCCTCCATTCAGACCACCTCGGTCACGGCAACGCGGATAATGGGCCATCCATGGCCCTATCCGCTCGCTCTGCATCCCTGCAGAGACGCGCCGGCTCAGTGCTCTTCATTCCGGCGTCCTGCAGGCGCATTCATTAATCCGCTAAGTGGCTTTTCAGAACGGACATTGCTGTTCGATAAAATAGGATTGTGCGGCTGGGATAAACCGCGCCTCTGGGCCCGCCGCCATGAACGATGATTTTTACGATCTGTCTGGCATGGACGCCAGACAAGCGTATCCGGCCACGGATGGCCGATATACGCGTGGTCAGTAAAAACCGAGTGAATAAGGATCACGGGCCAGAAAGCGCAAAGCAGGGGTTTGGGGATAAGATCTCCAAGTTGGGGCGCAGGGGCTTGCCCCGCAAAGGCTGTTCAAGTGCAGTCAGCGCTGGCTGGTTACTTAAGTGAACAGCATTACGTAAATATCAGCTTTTTAAAGCAGCAGAATAAACGACTACCTCAACCCGACTGGCGCAGGGACTCCAGCTTCTGCGTCAGCGTCTGGCTGAGCGCGGCATTCAACTGCGCCAGCTCGTCCAGCAATATCTGACGAGCCTGTCGGGTGGCATCGGCTTCCTCGCCTTCGCTTGTCACAGCGTCCAGCGCCTGTAACTGGCGCTGCACTTCGGCAATACGTTCCTGTAAGTCTTTAATAATACGGTCGAGCGGATGCTCTTCACTGGCCTGGGTATCGCTCTGTTCGGCACGTAACTGATTCAGTGCAGCAGCCGATAAATGCACGGCTTCGCCCTGCGCATCGGTGCTGGTAAGCGCAGTTTTTGCGGGCTTTTCCGCCTGAATCTGCTCACTGCTCACGGGCTTATTGACCGAACCGGCAGCGGATATACGAATATCTGACATAGTCACACACCTAAGCATCAGGGACTGTTAACAGGCCACTACGAACAGGTAGCAGGTAACAAACCACAACCGTGCTTTCTGTGAAGGTAATCGTTATATCGGCCATAAACGAAAAAACTGAAGGGCGGTGACATTTCCTGACGGCCACGCTGTAGACGCCGGTTAAACACCGCACTACTATGCGCAGTATCTACTGATACATCTGCTGTTTATTTATGCGCAATAACCGCCTGTTAAATATCGCCTTATTACTGCTGACATTGTTTCAGTCGGTTGCGGCGTTGGCGGATGTGCATGAAACCTTCGAGCGTTCTGCGGCCGATCATCTGAGCGAACACCAGCCCGCGCACCATGACGATCTGGCCGATACCCTCGCCAATGACTCCCATAGCCTGAACCGCGACAATCAGGCCCAGCACGACTGCAGCCACTGCTGTCATTGTCATGCTCATACACCGTTATCCTTACCGGTTAACGATGCGCTGGCGGCCGCCAACCAGACTGGCAGCCTGCACAACGATTACACCCGCACGATGATTGTACGTGCCCTCAGCCCACACCTGCGCCCTCCGATTGTTTCCTGAATAACCGCGTTTAACCGCTGCCGCGAACCAACAGTGCCGATGTTTGTACTGCCGGTGGCTTATCGTATTTTTTATTCAGGAATAACCCATGAATATTATCCCGGTAATGGCGTTTTTTATCGCCAGCACCCTGACCATACCCGCGTATGCGTCAGACAGCATAAATCCGCCCAAAGCGGTAAACAGCAGCAGTCCGGATAACGATGCTGCACGTCTCTGGCTGCAAAGCCGCATCATGCAGACACCGCAGGTAAAAGCAGCTTTTGCACAAAAAAACAGCCGCGCATTATGGAGCGAAGCCGCCACTCAGCCACTGTATAACCCGGAGTTACAAACCCGGCTGGAGCAGGAAGGCAGTAACAATAATTACGCGCTGGAAATCAGCCAGAAAATAGACTGGTGGAATCAGCGTGAAGCGCGCAGCCAGCAACAGCAATTACTGCAACAACAGGCGGAGCAGCAGTATCAGCAAAGCCTGCAGCAAACCACGGCCGATGCATTAACGGCCATTGTGCGTTACCAGAGTGCGCAGCAGCGCGATCAGTTAATGCAGCGTTTACAGCAGCAACAGCAGACGCTGACGCAGCTGATTCAGCAGCGTCGCCGCCTCGGTGATTTAAGTGCACTGGATGCCGAACTGGCGTTGTTGGCGCAAAGCTCACTGTTGGCCGATATTGCCGCCAGCCAGGCGGAATTAAGCGCCGCTGCCGCGCAATTATCTGCCCTGTTACCGGACTGGCAACAACAACCGCAACACCTCAGTGCATTAATTCAGCAGCTGGATAACAGCGCACAACAATTACCGGCGCAGCCATTAAATAATACGCAGCTTAAGCAACTGGCGCTGTCGCATCCGCAGAGTGAAAGCGCCCGGCTGTTCTGGCTGGCCGAGCAGCAGCGCGCGCAACTGAGCCGCGACAGCCTGCGCGCCGAACCAACCCTTGGCGTCAGTGCCGGGCGTAATGGTGAGGAAGATGTATTCGGGCTGGCCCTGTCTTTACCGCTCAATATACGCAGCTCTTACCGCCAGGCCGCGGCCGCAGCCGATGGCGAAACCCTGCAGGCCGAAGCGGAGTTCTATGCCAATCTGCAACAACAGCAGCAACAGCTGCGCGCCAGCCACAGCCGGGTTCTGGCGTACCGCCGTCAGGTTGAACAATGGCATGCGCTGATGCCCGATGGCGGCCAGCGCAGTGCGCAACTGCTGCAACAGCAATGGAGCAACGGCGACCTCAGCACCAGTGCTTATATTCAGGCCTCCGCACAATGGGCCGCCAGCCTGCAGGCCGGTATTGAATTAACCGGTGATTATCGTCAGGCACAGATCCAATGGCTGAGCGACAGCCAGACTATCCGCCGTTTTTTAAGCGCTGCAAACGCCAACAGCCAGAATGCTGCTACTGGCAGCAATCATCAGATTTCAGAGTGAGAAAATTATGTTGTCACTATTTTCAGTAAAAAAATCAGCGTCCGTAAAAAAAATGTCTGCTGTTAATCATCCGGGCACTGCCCGGCGCCTGCTACTGGCTTTTATTCTCATATTTCCGCTGCAGAGCTATGCCACAGACGCAGAAGGCGAACATGATCATGCTCATGACCATGCATCCGGCCATAACGAAGCCGTCAGCAAATCACACAACGACGATGATCCGGATCATGCACACGGCCAGGATGAACATAACGACAACGAAAACAGCGTGCATTTAAGCGCAGAACAGATACAGCAGGCCGGCATTATCAGCCGGATAATCCCTGCTGAAAAAACCGATATTCCGCTGCGTGCACCGGCCGAAATCCGCGCCAACGGTTACCGCAGCTTTGTCGTCTCTCCACGGGTCGATTCGGTGGTGATTACCCGCCATGTCGCACTGGGCGATCACGTACAACCCGGACAACCCTTGCTGACCTTATTCAGCGAAGGTGTTGCCAGTGCCCAGGCGGAATTACGCAGTGCCCGCTCCGAATGGCAGCGGGTAAAAAATCTCGGTAAAAATGCCGCCGGTGCCGCCCGTTATAATCAGGCCGAAAATACCCTCGCCGCAGCGCGTGCACGCTTAACGGCTTATGGCCTGAATGCCGATGCCGAATTAACCCCGGCCAGCTTCGGCGAATATCAGTTAACCGCACAGACTGCGGGGCTGGTATTAAGCGATGATTTTCAGCAGGGTCAGCGTGTAACCGCCGGCAGTGCATTAATGCAGATCACCGACGAAACCACCCTCTGGGCCGAAGCGCGTTTACCGGCAGAATCTGAGCTGCATTTAACCCGCGATACCCGCGTTATGCTTAATGTCGCCGGACTGAATATCAGCGCACAGATAAGCCATGAATCCCATACCATCGATCCGTTAACCCGCACCCGTATCGTGCGTTTAACCGTCGAAAATCCCGATCACCGTCTGCACCCCGGATTATTTGCCAGCGCCGATTTTTATACCCGCTCAGAAAACCCCATCACCCTAGTGCCGGAAACCGCACTGGTGCGTGGCAGCGATGGCGACTGGCAGATTTTTATTGAAAGTACACCGGGTGAATTCAGAGCACTGGAAGTGGAGCGCGGACGGACTATCCGGACGACCGGACGCAGCGCCAATAAAGCAGAAGAAGCCCTGATAGAAATCAGCAGCAAAGACCATGCGGCACTTTCTGAGCATCCGATATCTCAGTACCCCATCGTCGTCGCCGGTGCTTTCTTTATTGCTTCCGAGCAGGCGAAAGGCGGCTTTGATCCGCATAATCACTAAGGGTTGGGGATAAAACTATGTTTACGTTACTGACCCGCTGGGCGGTCGCTAACCGCCTGCTGGTGCTGATTGCCATCACCAGTTTATGTATTGCTGCCGCTTTTGCTTTGCCGAAGCTGAACCTCGATGCCTTTCCCGACGTTACCAACGTGCAGGTAGCCATTAATACCGAGGCGCCGGGACTGGCCGCCGAAGAAGTGGAAAAACTCATTACCTACCCGATTGAGGCGGTCATGTACGCCCTGCCCGGCGTGGCCGAAGTGCGCTCCATTTCCAAAACCGGTTTATCCGGAATTACCGTGGTATTTAACGAAGGGACCGATATTTATTTCGCCCGTCAGCTGGTGTTCGAGCGCTTGCAGGCCGCGCGCGAATTTATTCCACAGGGTGCCGGTATTCCGGAAATGGGGCCAAATACTTCCGGTCTGGGACAGATATTCCAGTATGTACTGCAGGCCGAATCCGGTTCAGGTTACGACCTGATGCAACTGCGCAGCCTGAATGACTGGCTGGTAAAACTGCTGTTAATGCCGGTCGATGGTGTGACCGATGTATTGTCCTTTGGTGGCGACGTGCGCCAGTATCAGGTGAATTTAAATCCTGACCGTTTGCTCGCGTTTCAGTTATCGCAGCAGGATGTGATCGATGCACTGGAAGCCAATAACCGTAATGTCGGTGGCTGGTATTTAAACCGCGGTCAGGAACAACTGGTGATCCGTGGCACCGGCTGGCTCGACAGTGGTGAACAGGGTTTAAAACAATTAGCGCAGATTCCGTTGCGGGTAATTGATGGCGTCGCCGTTACCGTGGCCGATGTTGCCGAAGTCAGTTTCGGCAGTGAAATCCGTCAGGGCGCAGTCACCTTCAGCCGCAGCTATGATCAAAATAACAGTGATCAAAATAACGGCGGCGAGGTTGTGTCCGGTATTGTGCTTAAGCGTATGGGCGCCAATACCAAAGCCACCATCGATGGTATTCAGCAACGGATTGCCCTGATTAATCGGGCATTGCCCACAGGCGTCAGCTTTGAGGTTATTTACGATCAGGCCGGATTAATCGAACAGGCCGTCAGTACGGTAGTCAATGCACTGGCGCTGGCCTTTGTATTTATTCTGATTGTACTGGCGCTGTTTATGATGAATCTGCGCGCCACGGTACTGGTATTAATCTCGATTCCAATATCGGTCGCCATTGCCTTGATGCTGATGTCCTGGTATGGCTTATCGGCCAACCTGATGTCACTCGGTGGTATTGCCGTTGCCATTGGTATGCTGGTCGATGGTTCGGTGGTGATGGTGGAAAATATGTTCCGCCATCTGCAACACAACCCCGATGCCGATAAAAGCAGCATCAGCCTGCGTATTCAGGAAGCCGCTGCCGAAGTGGCGCGCCCGGTATTTTTTGCCACCGGTATTATTCTGCTGGTGTTTTTACCGCTGTTTGGTTTTGAGGGTGTCGAAGCCAAATTATTCCAGCCGATGGCTATATCCATCATGCTCGCCATGCTGGTCGCCGTACTGGTCGCGCTGATTGTGGTTCCGGCACTGGCGACCTTTATGTTCCGCACAGCGGTAACCGCCAAACCCAGCCCCTTACTGCAGCCACTGGAAAAACTGTACCGCCACCTGCTCACTCAGGCTTTGCGTTTTCCACGGCGGGTGATGTTGCTGGCCGGAGTATTATTGCTGGCCGCCGTGATTATTGCTCCACGCCTTGGCACCGAGTTTGTTCCGGAACTGGAAGAAGGCACCATTAACCTGCGCGTTACTCTGGCACCCTCTGCCAGCTTAGAAACCGCACTGAGTGTTGCGCCGAAACTGGAAGCCTTATTACTGCAGTTTCCGGAAGTAAATTACGCCATGAGCCGTATCGGCCGGCCGGAACTGGGCGGCGATCCGGAGCCGGTCAGTAATATCGAAATTTATATCGGCTTAAAACCCCGCAGCGAATGGCAGTCGGCCGATAACCGTCTGGCGCTGCAGCGTTTAATGGAAGAAAAACTCGAAGTGTTCCCCGGTCTGTTATTTAACTTTTCCCAGCCGATCAGCACCCGCGTCGATGAATTACTGTCCGGTGTTCGCGCTCAGCTGGCCATTAAATTATTCGGCCCGGATCTGGACGTTCTGGCACAGCAGGGACAGCAGATCGAAACCCTGGTAAAAACCATTGCCGGTACCCGTGATGTCGCCATGGAACAGATTGCCGGTGAATCACAACTGGTAATTACGCCCAAACGCGATGCCTTATCGCGCTACGGCCTGTCGGTGGATAACGTACTGACTCTGGTACGCGATGGCCTGGGTGGCACCAGTGCCGGACAGATTATTAACGGTAACGAACGTTACGATATTTATGTTCGCCTGCAGCAGGAGTTCCGCGACAACGCCGCCGCTATTGCTGATTTACGCCTGCGTTCACCCTCCGGTGCCATCGTCCGCCTTGGTGATGTTGCTACGGTGGAATTTGCCTCCGGGCCGCCACAGGTACGGCGTGATGACGTGCAGCGGCGACTGGTGATTCAGGCCAACGTTGAAGGCCGCGATATGGGCAGTGTGGTGGCCGATATCCGTAACGCCATCGACACCCAGCTGCAATTGCCACCGGGCTACGCCGTCAGTATTGGCGGCCAGTTTGAAAATCAGCAACGCGCGCAGCAACGCTTAATGATGATTGTGCCGCTGTCATTAGGATTAATTGCCCTGCTGCTGTATTTCGCCTTTGGCTCGGTCGGCCAGGCGCTGCTGATTCTGCTGAATGTGCCGCTGGCGGTTATTGGCGGAATCTTTTCGCTGTGGTTATCCGGCCAGTATTTATCGGTGCCCGGCTCGGTGGGATTTATCACCCTGTTTGGCGTGGCGGTGTTAAATGGCGTGGTGATGGTCGAGAGTATTAACCAGCGCTTTGCCGCCGGTCATACCCTGCAGGATGCCGTATTTAACGGTGCCTTATCGCGCCTGCGTCCGGTATTAATGACCGCACTGACCTCAGCGCTGGGATTAATTCCGATGCTGATGTCAAACGGACTGGGAGCTGAAATTCAGAAGCCGCTGGCCAGTGTGATTGTCGGCGGACTGGTAACGGCGACCTTCCTGACGCTGTTTGTATTGCCGCTGTTGTATCCGTTTTTCTCGCAGTGGAAACTGCGCGAACATTAATAACCTCTGATCCTGCATCCCGGTTTACCGGGATGCATTACTTTATATTCTGCTTTCATCTGGCTCCCACGCTCTGCGTGGTAGCCCTTGCTGGTACAGTTGCATTCCCACGCAGAGCGTAGGAACGAGAAAATATTCTGCTTCCGCACCTACCACTCTGAAACCGCCACTCAAAACCTGCCCGGATATTCTGATCAGAATGATTCTTATCCCGCGCAGATAATTAAAAAGAATCATCACCTGGCTCCCACGCTCTGCGTGGTAGCCCTTGCTGGCACAGTTGCATTCCTACGCAGAGCGTAGGAACGAGAAAAAAGCAGCATCGCGGTGATGGTTTTCTGCGCCTCTGAGGCCGCCGCAGAACCCGCCACTCAAAACCTGCCCGGATATTCTGATCAGAATGATTCTTATCCCGCGCGGATAATTAAAAAGAATCATTAACAACTCTGACGCTGCTTTACACGAAAGACGGCCTTTTTCAGTTTCGTTTCAGCTTGTGCCGCTATGTTGCCTGCGGTATTCAGCGGAGAACACTTTATGGAGCAGAAGAATATTCAGCCGCAGCGCTTTCTCGCTGCCCTGCTTTTATTGCCATTAGCAATCGGGGTTCAGGCTGGCGGCAACTTTCAGCAAAGCCTCGAAGCCGCCTGGCAACAGCTGCCGGAACAACAGTACCTGCCGGCAGAAAACGATATTAACAACCGGAGCCTGCCCGGATGGCTGGCTGCAGCCCCGTCCATTGCCGTCGATTATCAGCAGGGCAATGATGCCAGCGGCAGTGCCGAAGAATGGCAAACCCGGCTGGAGCTTCCCCTCGCCCGTCCGGGCTTAATGCAAAGTCAGCGCGACTATCAGCAGGCAGCAGGCAATGAAACCCTGGCTTATCAACAATTGCTGCGCTGGCAGCTGGCAGGGAAATTACAGACCTGGTGGTGGGACTGGCAGAGCCTCAACCTGAGTCAGCAACGAATTCAGGACCGCCTGGCAGCAATGCAGCAACAATTACAGTGGCTGGATTTATTAATCCGTCAGGGCGAACGTCCGGCTGCCGATCGCCTTACCCTGCAGGAGCAATATCAGCAGCTTAAAAATCAGCAGCTGCTGAACCAGCGCCAGCAACAGACTCTGCAGCAGCAGTGGCAACAGTGGACAGCGCTGACGGAATTACCCGGCGACTGGTCTTTCACTCTCTTGCCGGAACAACCGCTGGATAACCATCCGTTACTGCAGTTATTGCAGATACAAAAACAACTGTCCGATGCGCAATTACGCAGCCAGCAGAAAAATACGCTCAATCCGCGTTTAAGTCTGGGCGTAAAACATCAGCAGGCGGTGAATGCTCAGCCGGCCAGCGATGCCCTGCAAGTCGGAATAAGCTTTGATTTTGGCGGCAGCAATTACAGCGAGCGCCGCAACGCAGTACGCGAACTGGGTAATCGCCACAGCGAGTGGTTACGCACCCGCCAACAGCTTGAGAACGAGCGCAATGTTCTGGCGGCAACCCTGCCGCAGCAACAACAACGTATGAACGAATTAAAAGACATGAGCCAGCAGGCCAGCGCGCAATATCAGAGCCAGTACCAGGCTTACCAGCGCGGCAGCCTGTCAGGTTTTCAGTGGTTGCAGATCCAGTCCAGCATCTGGCGCCTGCAACAACAGGCCGATGACGCGCGGATTGAGTATCTGCGCAATATCAGCCAGTGGAATCAGTTACAGGGGTATTCGCTATGAACCTGTTCAGCACAAGCATTGTTAATTTATCTGCCCGGTTACAGGAGCCCCTGTTATGAAATTCTGTTGTCTGTCCATAAATCCGTTACTGGCCATCGGTCTGTTACTGGCCTGCACTCAGACCAGCCTTGCTGAAAATATGCCCGTTACCACACAACTGAGCATCAGCAACGAGCAGCTGGACAATCTGGGTGTACGCTTTCAGACACTGGAAAAACAGGATCAGGTAGTGCTGGCATCCCTGCCGGCAATCAGTTCTGTCGCTCCGGGTCAGGCGGAAAATATCAGCCTGCCTTTCGAAGGCCGGCTGGAAGAATGGCAAGCTACAGCGGGTAATTTTATTGTTGAAAAAGAACCTCTGGCATTACTGCACAGCCACGATGTACTGGATTTTTTTCAGAGCAACCAGCGTTTACAGCAGCAGGCCAGCCTGTGTAATCAGCGTCTCAGCGATATGCGGGAGCGTAATAAAAGTGGCCTGACCTCTCGTCTGGATTTACAGGAACAACAACTGCAATGCCAGCAGCTGAATGATCAGAAAAAACTTAACGCACAGATTCTGAAGCATCTGCCTGCGCAATGGCAAAACGCCAGCGATGCCGATTATGCTCTGCAGGCGCCGGAAAGTGGCTGGCTGATTACCATTAAACATCAGCCCGGCGAGCACTTTATGGCCGGTGACTCCCTGGCAGAGTTCTGGCCTGAAAGTGCGCTGCGCTTACGTCTTTGGGTGCCTCAGCATCTGTTGTATAACCTGAGTGTTGGTCAGCAACTTAATATTTCTGCCACACAGCAACAGGCGACGATTCAGAGTATCGGCAGCGTACAGAATACAGCCGCGCAGACTGAAGTATGGCTAAAGGCAGATAATCTGATACCGGGCAGCACTCTGGTTGTTGATATTCCATCAAAGGCCTTCGGCTGGCCAACAGAAGCTGCCGCCCGGGTACGCCATAACGATAAATCCTGGGTATTTATCCGCACAGCCGACGGCGTTCAGGCAACCGAACTGCAACAGTTTATTGCCGGTAACCGTGGATTATTACTGCAGGACACGGCGCTGGAAAACCGTGAAATTGCCATCAGTGGTACGGCGGCGCTGAAAGCTCTCTGGCAAAGTATGGGGAGCGAATAAATGTTATCCGCATTATTACAGGGCGTATTAAAACAGCGCATTCTGATTATTGTTATCAGCGTTGCGGTTTTTCTGGCCGGGCTAAATACCTTTCAGAATCTGCGTATTGATGCCTACCCGGAGATTTCTCCGACTCAGGTAAAAATTATTATTAAAGCACCGGGCCTGGCACCGGAAGAACTTGAAACCCGCGTCACACGGAAAATCGAAGTCGAACTTCTGGGTATTCCCAACCAGAGTATTCTGCGCTCGGTGGTAAAATACGGCATCACCGATATTACCGTCGACTTTACCGGTGGCACCGATATTTATTGGGCCAGACAACAGGTTGCCGAGCGTCTGGCGGCAATATGGCCGGATTTACCTCAGGGTATCAGCGGTGGCATTGCCGCCATGAGTACGCCACTGGGCGAATTATTTATGTTTACTCTGGACGGCCCGTTATCGCTGGAAGAAAAACGCCGTATCCTCGACTGGCAAATCCGTCCTTTACTGCGCACGGTGCCGGGCGTGGCCGATATTAATGCCCTCGGCGGCCGGGTCGAAGCTTATCAGGTGGCACCGGATACACTGGCTCTGGCGCGCGCCGGAATGACATTGCAGGACCTGCACAGTTTTCTGCAAAGCAATAACCGTAACGACGGCGCCGGACGCATCGACAGCGGTGAAGAATCCATTATCGTTTCCAGTGGTGGCCGTATTCAGAGCCTGCAGGATCTGGAAAACCGCATAATCCGCTGGCATAACGGCAGCGCTGTTCGTCTTGGTGATGTCGCCACGGTTTCGCTGTCATCCATGACCCGTTATGGCGCGGTTACCGAAGACGGAAAGGGTGAAACAGTGCAGGCCTTAGTCGTCGCACTGAAAAACGCTGACGCCCAGAAAGTAATCAGCGGTGTCCGTGAAGCCCTCGACACACTGCGCCCCAGTCTGCCAGCAGAACTCAGCATTAATGTGTTTTACGACCGCAGCAACTTAATTGAACGCGCCGTTAATACCGTATCTGAAGCCTTATGGATTGCCGTTGCTCTGGTAATTATTCTGCTCGGTTTATTTATTGGTAACGTGCGGGTCGCCATGGTGGTGGCGGTTAATCTGCCGATGTCTGCCCTGATGACCTTTATTATCATGGATTACTTCGGCATGAGCGCTAACCTGATGAGTCTGGGCGGCCTGGCGATTGCCATTGGTATGCTGGTCGACGGTGCTGTTGTCGTGGTTGAAAATACGGTCACGCAATTGCAGCAGGGCTCGCGCTCGCTGCCGCGTATGCATGTTATTTTCCGCGCTATTAAAGAGGTGATGGTGCCCATTATTTCCGGCACCCTGATTATTCTTCTGGTCTTTTCGCCATTGGTGACCCTGCAGGGGCTGGAAGGTAAATTATTCGCGCCGGTAGCGATGACCATTATGTTTGCCATGGCCAGCAGTCTGCTGGTGTCGCTGACACTGATCCCGGTGTTATGCACCCTTGCCATCAACGAGAAAAAGGTCAGCACCCCAGGCTGGATCGTGCATCTGCAAAACCGTTATGAATCCAGCCTGTCGGCGGCCTTACAGAATCCCAAACCTATTATGCTGGGACTGGCGGTTGCCATTGTACTGGCCATACTGGCGTTCCTGCAGACAGGTAAAGCCTTTATGCCGGAAATGGATGAAGGCGATTTAATTGTGCAGCTGGAAAAAACACCCACCATTAACTTACAGGCATCCGCCGCCATCGACCTGAAAGCTCAGAGCGCCATGCTGGCAGCGGTCAGCGATATCGAGCGGATTATTGCCCGCAGTGGTTCCGACGATCTGGGTATGGACCCGATGGGCTTAAACGAAACCGATATGTTCCTGCAGCTGAAACCACGTGATCAGTGGCAGGCAGAAAATAAAGACGCCATTAAAGACCAGATCCGCACCGTGATGGAACAGTTTCCCGGTGTCGATTACGGCTTTACCCAACCCATTGATATGCGCGTATCAGAAATGATTTCCGGTTCCCGTGGTGACGTTGCCATTAAAGTATTTGGCAGCGATCTGGCCGAACTGCAGCGTCTGGCCGACCAGATCGGTAATGAAATGAAAACGCTGACCGGCGTCAGCGAGGTGATGGTTTCACAGGCCGATGGTATGCACTATCTGCAGCTGGAAAATAATTACCCGCGCATTGCTCATTTTGGCTTTAACGTTGAAGACGTACAGCAAACCCTGCGCAGCTATCTGGAAGGTATTAACAGCGGCGACGTGGTCTTCAGCGACCGCCAGGTTCCGTTACTGCTGCGCCAGCCAACCCGGCTGCAGGTTGAGCAGTTACTGAATGAGCTGACCATGGCCAACGCCGATGGTCAGGCCGTCCCCTTATCGGCACTGGTCAGCGCACGTGAAGTTCAGGGGCCGGTATTAATTAAACGCGAGCAGGGTCAGCGATTTGCACTGGTTAACGTCAATGTCAGCGGCGTGGCCCTGAGTGATTTTGTTGCCAGCGCACAGCAGCGGGTTGCGGAAAACATCAGGCTGCCGGCAGGTTATGTGTTGTCCTGGGGTGGCGAATTTGAGAATCAGCAACGGGCCAATGCCCGCCTCGGGTTAATGGTACCGGTCGCCATTGCGCTGGTATTACTGGTGTTATTCACTACCTTTGGCCGGCTGGATGAAGCGCTGCTGATTCTCGCCAATATTCCTTTCGCATTAATCGGCGGCATTATTGCCCTGTGGCTAAGCGGTGAATATTTATCGGTACCGGCATCGGTTGGCTTTATTGCCCTGCTGGGTGTAGCCGTGATGAATGGCGTAGTGCTGGTTGATCAGTTCCGCCATTTACTGAACCTTGGGCAACAGGGATTACAGGTAGTAAGGGATGGTGCGGTGCGCCGCCTGCGCCCGGTATTAATGACCGCAACAACAGGTGCCGTTGGTCTGCTGCCATTATTATTCGCTACCGGCCCCGGCAGTGAAATTCAGAAGCCGCTGGCCATTGTGGTGATCGGTGGTTTATTTACCTCAACCCTGCTGACCCTCTATGTGCTGCCGGTGTTATACCGCCGCTTTATTCTGGAGCAGAAATAAGATGACTGATGTATTGCTGACCCTTTCTACCCGGCCACAGCAGGCAGAAGCGATTGCTGACTGGTTACTGGAACAGAACCTGCCTGGCTTTACCTCGTGGCAGGCTTTTGGTCACAGTAACCGCAACGAACAGTTAAGCCTGAGCGAACAGATACAGGGAAAACAGAAACGTACAGTAATCAGCCTGCACCTGCCGCCGCAACGGGCAGATGCTCTGCTGCAGCAGCTGGCTGCTGCTTTTCCACAGTACGATA
Organism: Thalassolituus hydrocarboniclasticus; assembly: GCF_025345565.1. Classification (NCBI taxonomy): domain Bacteria; kingdom Pseudomonadati; phylum Pseudomonadota; class Gammaproteobacteria; order Oceanospirillales; family Oceanospirillaceae; genus Thalassolituus; species Thalassolituus hydrocarboniclasticus. The sequence continues at coordinate 3,481,202 of NZ_CP054475.1, forward strand.
TTCATTACTGGCTGCAGCCACTGCTTGCCTGCGGTGCATTAAATCCGTATCTCAGTACGGCAGAGTAACCGTTACCTGCAAACCTCCGCGGCCGTTATTTAACGGCCGGTTTTTGAGCTGCAGCCTGCCCTGATACTGCGCCACGATATCGCTGACAATGGCCAGTCCCAAACCATAGCCTTTAACCGTTTCGTCCAGTCTTTCGCCCGGATTAATCAGTCCGGGAATTTTTTCTTCTGCAATTCCCGGCCCGTCATCACAGATACAGACCCGCAGCTGTCCCTCAGCCACACGGATATCCACGTCGACAGCTGACTGCGCCCATTTGCAGGCGTTATCCAGTAAATTACCGAAGAGTTCGATGATATCTTCACGGTCCCCGGGATAACGGATTGCGGCTGCCATATGACACTGCAACTGAATATGCGGATACAGTTTTTTCAGGGTCAGCAGCAACTGATCAAACATTTCATTCAGCTCAATTTTCGGTGCCCGGCTCATCAGTCCGGCAATACGTGCGCGCTTCATTTCGTTATCAATCTGTTGCCCCATGCGCTCGACCAGTTCCCGCGCCTCAGTCAGATTCTGCTGCTCAGCACCGCCGTTCTGTTCCTGCATATCGCTCAGGCGGTTAGCCAGAATAGCCAGCGGGGTTTTTAACGAATGGGATAAATTGCCCGATGCCAGACGGGCCCGGTTAAGCCGTTCACGGGTGCGCTCACCCAGTGCATTAATTTCATTCACCAGTCCGGTCAGCTCCTGCATAGCCGGGCGCGGCAGTTGCTCAATATCCTGTTGTGCCAGTTGTTTAAGCTGGGAACTGATCTGACTGAAAGGCTGCAGCGTACGCATCAGCAAGCGCCGCTGCCACAGAAAAAGCCCGGTCAGTAACAATGAAAATAAACCGGCAAGCCAGAAAAACGCATGCAGAAAAGCATTAATAATGGGCTGAAAATCCTCGCCCACCTGTACATGCAGGTGGCGATCACCCTGTTTCAGGGTCTGACTCAGAACATATAAATACTGGCCCTGCTCAAACGGCTGCCAGTGCCATTGCGGCTCGCCTTCTTTCACATCGTGAATATGTTCATCGCGCAGCCTGATGCCCTGCAGCGAAACCGACAGCAGTAAATCATCGTCACTGTTGATCTGAAAATAATGACCGGAAAAGGGCTGATTAAAGACCGGAGTTAAATGCTCATGCTCGATTTCGGGTATCGGGCCGGTCCAGCTCAGTTCATTCAGCAATAAATCACGGTCATGTTCGAGGCGGCTTTTAAAGTAATCCTGTGCGGCAATATTCAGTGCAATACCGGCGGCCAGCAACATAAACAACAGCACCAGCATCTGACCGCTGACCATATAGCGCAACAGACGCGCCGACAGAGACCACATCAGTTATCCCCCTGCTGTAATACATAACCCTGACCACGCAGGGTGCGGATACGCTGCTCGCCGATTTTACGCCGCAGACGGCGGATATAAACCTCCACCAGATTGTCATCTTTTTCTTCCTGCCAGCCATAGTGACTGTCGAGCAACTGCTGTTTGGAAACCGGTTTTCCGGCTTTTTGCATTAACAGGCGCAGCATACTGAACTCGGTGGCGGTCAGCTCCTGCTCCTGCCGCTGCTCGTTCAGCATAACTTTTTGCCGCTCTTCATCCAGTGTCAGCCCATAAACGGTTAAGCGTAACTGGCCATCCTGCTGCAGACGGCGGCGCATGGCTTCCAGGCGCGCCAGCAGCTCTTCTTTGCGGAAGGGTTTACCCAGATAATCATCGGCACCGGCATTCAGGCCATCGACCCGCTCCTGCCAGCTGTTGCGCGCAGTCAGAATTAATACCGGCATCAGAATGCCCTGTGCACGCCAGTGCTGCAAAACCTGCAACCCCGGCGCACCCGGCAGGCCGAGATCCAGCACGGCCAGATCAAAGCGGCCGTTATGTACATCCGGATGGCTCATCGCCCAGTCGCCACGGTCAATGGCTTCAACCTGATAACCGGCCTGGGTTAAATAAAAAGCCACATCGCGGCTTAATTGCGGATCATCTTCTACCAGTAAAACCTGTGTCATATGAGCGCCATCTGTTTGTAATGCAAGCCTGCCGTCATTCTTTTATCCACGGCCACGTTTATTTTCTGCCATAAACGTCCTGCAGCCGTTCGATATCATCTTCTGCAAGATAATCTCCGGACTGAACTTCGATCATTTCCAGAAGAATATCGCCGTTATTTTCCAGCGAGTGAATATCGCCCAGCGCAATAAATGTCGATTCGTTAGCGTGCAGAACTTCGCTTGTGCGCACACCCGCACGCTCGCGGATAACCGTTGCTTCACCGCGCACCACTACCCAGTGCTCGGCGCGAAAACGGTGACGCTGCAGCGATAAACGCCCACCGCTTTTTACCCGCAGACGCTTGATTTTATACCCGTCGCCCGGATGCAGAACTTCATAACTGCCCCAGGGGCGATATACCAGTCGTGGTTCTGTTTTACCCGCGTTGGCGGCAAGTGCCAGTGACCCCACCTGTTGTGCCTGATCTTTATGCGCAATCAGCAGGGCATCGGCGGTATCCACCACTAATAAATCCTGTACACCCAATAACGCAATATCGCGCCCGCTGCTGCTGTGCAGATAATTATTGTGGCTGTGTTGAAAACGTCCGTGAGCGGCTGCGCTGTTGTGCACAATATTTCCCTGTGCATCGGCCTCCCCCAGTTCGCTGAGCGCCTGCCAGTTACCAATATCATTCCAGCCGCTGTTAACCAGTGGTGCCGCAACCACCGCCTGCGCAATCGCACTGAGCGGTTCAAGCAGGGCAATATCCACGGGTAAATGCGGGCATTGTTGCAAAGGTCCGGTGGCCGGACGGATAAAATCAAGATCCTGCTGCGCCTGTGCCATCGCTTCCTGCGTTGCAGCAAACAGCGCTGGCTGATATTCGCTCAGGCGCTGTAAAAAAGCCTGAACCTGCCAGAAAAAAATACCGCTGTTCCATAACCAGCCAGCCTGTTGCCGGGTATTAGCCGCCAGCCATTGTGCAGCGGTGTGCACATCGGGTTTTTCGCGGAATTCCACAACCTGCCCGCTCGCATCTTTACGTAAATAGCCAAACCCCGTTGCGGCATAGTCAGGCTCAATACCAAAAATACCGGCGGCGCCCTGGCTGACCTGTGCCTGCAACGACACAATCGCCTGTGCCAATACCGCGTTATTGCTCAGCGTCTGATCGGCGGGCATCGCCAGCATCAGCGTCTGTTCACGATGTTCCGCGGGCTTCTGTGAATTATGCGCCAGATGCTGCGCCGCCAGCGCCAGAGCCTGGGCGGTATTGCGCCCCTCGTCTTCCAGCACAATCTGCGCACGGATATTCAGCGCCCGGCATTGTTCGGCGGCGAGAAAACGCTGCGCCTCATGGCAGACAATAACAGGCTCCACCGCTGGCTGGCCGAGCCGCTGCAACAGATCCTGCGCGCGCAGCAGGGTTTGCTGCAGCAGCGACCGTTCAGGATCGAGCAGCGGCAGAAACTGCTTGGGGCAATCACGGGTAGACAGCGGCCACAGCCGTGTACCTGTACCACCGGCAAGAATGACAGGAATGATCATAGCGGGATTGAGGTCATCGTCTTTTGCATTCTGAAGCCGGCATTGTATGCTGCGCACCCGGTCTTTACGACCCGGACAGCAGGAACGGCCTGTCGGCTCCTGCTATTCCTTTTATTACCGGTTCCGCTTTCTGTCATGCTGATTCAGCCACGCCTGCTTCGTTTAGGTAAAAACCCCAAAGGCCGCGACTTTGTTGTCGGCGACCTGCACGGTTGTGTGCCTGCGCTGCACGCCCAGCTGCAACGTATGGGTTTTGATAAAAATCACGACCGCCTGATTTGCACCGGCGATCTGGTCGACCGCGGGCCGCAATCTCCCGAAGCGCTGGCACTGCTCGATGAGCCCTGGTTTTTTGCGGTTATTGGCAACCATGAGCAACTGCTGTACGAAGCCTTCCGCGAAGATAATGCCACCTCACGCGAGCTGATTTTACAGCACGGTGGTGACTGGATTCTGCAACACGATAAAAGCCTGTGGGACGACTGGTTCCGCCGTATAGAACAACTGCCGCTGGCGATTGAATTAATCAACCACCACGACGAAAGCGTGGCGGTTATTCACGCCGATTTCCCCCTCGCCGACTGGCAGGATTTTGACCAGCTGGATAATCATCTGGCCGAGCGCGCCATCTGGGCACGCGAGCCGTTTAAACAGAAAACGGCTGGCAATATTGCCGGAATCGACTGGATTATTTACGGCCATAACGTAACCGAGCACGAGCTGCGTATCGGCAACCGTCTGTATATTGATTCCGGGGCGTTTTTAGCGCGCGATTTTATAATTAAAGATATTGATCAGCTCTGATCCGCTTAAGACCAGAGCGGCTTTCAAAAAGAAGAGCGGCTTTCAAAGCAGAAGACTGTCAGAAAGAAGCGCCTTGCAGATAAGGCAGCCAGGCTTTGGGATAGTCTTTATCATAAATCACCACCTCATCGCGGTGATCGCCCGTCGCAGTATTCAGCTGTAATTCAAAGGCGTGCAGTAAATGATGCTCTGCCCCCAGCTGGGCATAATCGTCTGCGCTTAAATCCTGTTGCAGGCGCTTTAAATAAAAGCGGCCATTATGGCTGTAGATTTTATCGCCGATAATCGGATAACCCAGATGTGCCAGCTGTGCGCGGATCTGATGCTTACGCCCGCTCAGCAGCTCACACTCAATCAGGCTGTAACCATTAAAGGTTTTTAATACACGGAACCGGGTGGTTGCCAGCTTCGGGCTTTTAACCGTATCGGTTTCATCCTCTGCCACCACATGCATCTGCGAACGGATAGCACTGTCGGTTTTTTCTGCCAGAAAGGTCTGACACTCATAATGCTGCCAGTCGGGAACGTCATAAACCAGCGCGTGGTAAACCTTACGCTCAATTAAGCGCTCCAGTTTTTTCTTCCACTTTTTATCGGCATGGGCATAGTTAGCCAGCAGAATAATGCCCGAGGTTTCGGCATCCAGGCGGTGCAATAAATGCGCGTCTTTATGCACTGTAGCCCGGCGGAACAGACTGATCAGGGTATTAAATAAATTACGCGTAGTACGCGATACCGGCAGCGGTGCCGGTTTATGCACGGCCGTTAACTCCTGATTTTGCCAGAGTATTTTCCAGCCCGTATCAACCGCCTCTTCCTGATGATCGGGCAACAACAGACTGATGTTATCGCCTGGCTGTAATTCAGTATCGTCGTACTCAACCACGCCATTAACACACACAGCCCCCAGCGCCTGAGCTGCCGCCACCTGATCCTCTGACCAGTGGTGATAGGCCAGCAGCACCGAGGCACGCAGGCTGATCGCCTGATGCTCGTGCCAGCACAGCTCAAAGCCTTTGTCGGGGGCGGTTTTACTCACCGGTGTGTCCTCGTTAATACAGGGGGTGATTAAAGCATGAAATGGTGATGGGGCGCAGTGGATGAGTAGCCGCTGCGCGGGCTGACCTCTCGCTCCCACGCTCTGCGTGGTAGTGCCCGCTGCTTTGCTGGCTCTGGAAACGACTCGCTCCCACGCTCTGCGTGGTAGTGCCTGCTGCTTTGCTGGTTCTGGAAACGACTCGCTCCCACGCTCTGCGTAGTAGTGCCTGCTGCTTTGCTGGTTCTGAAAACGACTCGCTCCCACGCTCTGCGTGGTAGTGTGCTGGAGGTGGTTGCGTTCTGAGTTGTAGCCAATGCGGGGCAAGCCCCTGCGCCCCATGCAAGGAGAAGTATCTCCTTCCGATCCTCTCTTGCGGCTGTCCGGTGCTGTTCAGCCAACTGCAGCGATTATGCGGCACGCAAAACAATTCGCCCCGGATCGACTATATAAAACATCTATCCAGATGCATCGCTCCGGGGCAGGGTTTTGCTCTGAAGGCCGCAGAATCACTTGGTTGACTGGCGCCGCACAAATGCCGCGTTTATTCAGACGCAACGCGGCTTTTCAAAACAAACAAAAGCAAGAACTAAAAAGCGGCTTCGCGTCATGGTTTTTATGCGCCTGCAGGACGCCGGTGTGGATAATTCTGCGCCGGTAAGTCCCGGCATGGATGCCGGGCGAGCGAATAGGGCCATGGATGGCCCATTATTCGCGTTACCGAGACCGCAGGATTATTCAGATCGGGTAAAGTCCTGCACAGCGCGAAGCGGGCCGATTGTGTGCTCCTGCACAATCTGCATTTCCGCCATCCATCGCGGTCAGGAGTAAGCGCCCGACCGGCGTGAGGGGCAAGCCCCCTCAAAGAGGTCATGGGGCCGGTCGGCAGCTCAAAAAGCCAGACCGCGCAGCGGCTACTCTGCAGCAAAAATAAGACCACGACAGTGAACAACTGTCGCCCTTTGCCACTTGTAACCATTTTTATCAATTATTGAACCCATCCCCAAATTTCAGTACTCTTCAGACCAGCAGGGAAGCCGTATCCGCACGATATAACAACATCAGAACTCAGGCCGTCGGGTCTGTTTATCTGACTCAGCACCGATACCCTCCCTGCCCGAAATCCGACTGTTTTATCCACGCAATTCCTGCCCCGCGCTTATAAGGATGGGCGGCAGCGTGTCTGGATCAGCAATCAGTGGTTTTTTTGTGGGTAATGGCAAAACGTTGAATGTAAAGAAGTACTGATATACATACAGTATATTTCCGGATTTTAACGAAATTTAGCACGCTTTAGATTCGTGCTTGCTCGTTTTGCCGGAGGCCAGTAACTTAAACGCGAAGTTAATCAATAACTTACAACGTTAGTTGACAAGTTTATGTGCGCTGGAAATTAGAGTTAACAGGCGTGCGCGTTTTTCTGGAAGGGATATTTAAGTTATGGAAGATTTTTCAGGCGGGTCAATGTGTTACGTAGGAATACTCGAAAGAGTCTCCCCGAGTTAATGCGCACGCATACTAATAATCTGTTACAAGGCATCAGATAATTCATCATGAGACGAGAAGCTGTAGTAGAAGAAATTGATTTAAATCCTCTCGGTGAGATACGCATGGGATGTGATGCTTATGGTGTGGTTATAAAAACCAATTTTGGCTGCTTTGATATTTTCAAAGACATCCCTGTTCTAATCGGACATACCGACCATTCAAAGTGCATAACCCAATCTGAGTGTAAGCGTTATCTTTTAGTAAAAGGTAGTTTTGGCACTTACATCCTAGATATAAAAGAGCAATCTATAAGCATTTACAAAACAATCATCAGGGGAAAAAACAACGAATGGAGTGAGGAGCAAGCCATTTTTGGTAAAGATAAAACCCATATAAAAGGCTTTTCTCAAACCTATTATTTACAGTTTCCTTTCGTAAGGCAGGCTCAGTTCAATGAAGTCTTGTATAAGTTTGAGCGCTTGCGCAAACAGCAAATTGAGGCCGCAGTAAATGCCATGTAACAAGTCAATCAACTACGCGCCTTGCAGGCGCCGGACGCAGCAAAGCTGCGCCGGTTATTGAAGCGTTAACACTCAAAAGGAAGCTATATGAAGTATGTGAAGATTGAGCTTACACAAGGAAATATCAATAACGACCACCTTTACTTGTCATCCGTTATTGAGTTCTTTCCAAAAAGCTCTATCGGTGGCTCTAACATAGAATCTCAAGCAGAGACCCTTCTCGAAGTACATAGTGGTATTGAGAAGCCTGTTCTCACTGACATTGCCGGTGATAAAAAGATATTCCGCAAGCGGTCATGGGTTGGCGAGTTCTTTAAGGTACACGAGCTCAAAGCAGGTGATTACGTGGTAATCGAGCATACAGATAGTAATCGATATCATGTTTATCCAGCTCGAACATAATTCAGTGTTAACAAGCAAAGGCAGCATCACAAGCCGCTGATTGCGGCGTTACTTGCATCAAATAGCATGATTTACATTGAAGACAGCAGTTTCGATAACCAGCTTAAATTACTGGCTTACCTCTCCAGTAATACAGAACTCTATCTAGTCGCTTGGTTGTATCCGGAATCGAATTTGAAGAAGCTTCTCCACTTAGACTTGATTCGCTCCGATTTGAAACCGGTGACTACTTACGGAGATGGATTTCAGCCTAGGCATTCAGTGCCAATGCATTGCACTACTGAAATGGTGGCGAGACTATCCTCTCTGCGTGATGTCATCGAAAAGAATTGTGATAGTTTGGCTCTTTATCGACAGAATGAATCTAGCTGGGATTTTTGTACGATAGGACACGAAGGGATGTCATTGATCGCCGATGATATGTTACTGGATGATGTAAGAAAAGCTGGCTTTCAAGCTTCATTACAGGCACCGTCGTGGTGGTAGCAGGTAACAAGCGGCCGTTGAGGCCACTGAAAAGCGTGGCGGGAAGCGCAAAAAACGCGCGTCCAAAGGCCGAGCGTTAATTGGCTCCAGGTACAAAAATGTCAGATCACTATATTTGCTTTATTCCTGCTGAACCCGACTTTATTCCAGGCGAGGAGTCTCAGGCAGCCGCTGCTGCACTGATTCAAAAAGCATGGAATCTGAAAAAATCTGAGATCACGCCCGAAACCGATACCCACATTGTATTCAGGGACTGTGGCGAAAACTTTGAGTCTGTCCATTGTCCGCACTGCAGTGCTGAAATGGAGATCGGGAATTGGCAGGCCCTTATGGATCAAAACTACTCAGATGAAAATGGGTTCACGATCAGCACAATACAAACTCCCTGCTGCGGAAAGTCCACCACGCTGAACGATCTTTGTTATAAGTGGCCTATGGGTTTTAGTCGGTTCGTTCTGCGTACTGTCGACCCCGGATGTGAGATTTCCGATCACCTGCTTATCGAGCTGGAATCCGCTATAGGCTCCAAATTGCGCGTTATTCATCAGATGTACTGAGTGAATACGAGAGCATCTTCAGAATCATGGGCAAGTTAGTTTCCATATGGCATTAAGACAATGAAAAAAACACTTATAAAATTATACATCGTGATCTTTTTATCTTTATTGGCGACGATAACTATAGCAGCTGAAAGCTGGCGGGATAATTTACCCATCCGGATGATGTTTGTTCCTCAGAAGGGCATGCATCCAACAATAGAACAATCCAGCCTGATCTTTGTAAAATCTGGCTTCCTTTTCTCAGCGGAAGATATAAGCCGGGGTAACATTGTGTCATTCCGGAAAAGCGAAAATGATAAAGAATATATCTTTATCTGGCGGGTTATCGGCTTACCGGGAGACAGGGTTGTTACAGATAAGAATGACGTGATTCTGAACGGAAAATATTTATACCGGGAACCCGATGAGTCTGATTCGTCAGGTACTGTTTTCAGAGAATTTATCGGAGATATTAACTACAGAATCTCACTGGCTGGCAACGCGGAAAAGCACCCATATCAAGAGATTACAGTTCCCAACGGTTATCTCTTTGTGCTGGGCGACAACCGCAACGCGGCAAAAGATAGTCGCTATATCGGGCTGATTCCTATTGAATCGGTTATTGGCATTAAGATCTTTTAGTAGCAATATCGTCCGGCCATAACCAGCCCCTCTCACCCCACCATATAATCAAACCCCGCTACTATTACGGCGTAGCGGGCGGCCTTGCCGATGGCGACCAGCAGTAAAAATAATGGGAAATTAGCGCGTAATACGCCTGCAACCAGCGTCAGTAAATCACCCACTACTGGCAACCAGGCCAGCAGCATACTCCAGATACCGTAGCGGCCAAACCAGCGTTCGGCCTGTTGCCAGCGGCTGATATTCGACTGCGATTGTTGCCTGGCTATAACCCGGTCGGCTGCATAGTAGCCAATGGCATAGTTCAGCACGCTGCCGAGGGTATTGCCGGCACTGGCGACCAGCCACAATGCCAGCGGGTTCAGTTGCTGGCTGAGCAATACCAGCAGCAACCACTCAGAGCCAAGCGGTAACAGACTGGCAGCCAGTAAGGCGAGAATAAATAAACCACCGTAGCTGTACAGCCAGGGCCATTCACTGAGTATCATCCAATCGGGCATAGGGACTTTTGAGGGTTTAATAAAAACCGGATTAAAGCACGAACGGCCGGGGCTATACATGGCCATTCAGCACTGAACAAACCAGCACGAACAGAAATATACCAGGAGGGAGCGCTTAAGAGTCCGGTCTGCATCCCTGACACAACAGACATTACAATATACGATGCGGTACTATCTGCAGGACAGATTGCTCTGAGAATGACCACATTTCCCGGACCTGGTTAGGGCCAGCTATACGTTAATAAGGAACATGACATGGAACAACAATGGGAAAAGATGACCGCTATTTTTAATGCACGCGGTGGTTTTAATCTGCTTGAGTTAAACAACGGCGCAACCGCCGAAGAGATCGCCCAGCTTGAACAGCATACCGGGCTTGAATTGCCGCAGGCGTACAGAGACTTTCTGTCTGTGCATAATGGCCAGGAGCCTGGGGATGGCCGTGGTTTCTTCTTCGGCATCCGCTTGTTGTCGGTCAAAGAAATTATGCGCCAGTGGGATACCTGGGTCGCGCTTGAGAATGACGGCCTGAATGAAGATCTGGCCGATTCTATGGAGTCTTCTCCGGAGGGGGTTATCAAACCCCTCTACCTGAACAGAAAATGGCTGCCGATTACCCATGACCATGGTGGTAATCATATAGGTATCGATTTTGATCCTGATGTTAAAGGCAAGATGCATCAGATTATTTCATTCGGGCGTGATGAAGATACCAAGAAACTGAAGGCCGATTCGTTTGAAGAATTTATCGCTAAATTTATCGGCTATCTCGAAAGCGTTAACTGGGAATTAAACGCCGAACGCTGGGATATTAAAGACAAAGAATACGACATGCATTTCCATGACTGGAATGCGTTCTGATATGAGTGCCTGGCTGCCAGTAACCGAGTGTCAGTTACCTGATAATAGTAAGCAGATGACTATGAAAAATTATCTGAGCTGTTTCGTGCTGTTATTGGCCAGCAGCAATGCCTGCGCCGACAGGTCGTTAAACCAGGCACAAATTGAAGCCATAAGCCCCTATTTACTCAGTGCTGTTGCAGAAACACCCTACTCAGCTGTTATCAGGCACACAGATGCAAAGGTAATAGAGGGCACGGATGGCAGCCAGCATATTTATTATGCCGAGGTTGTCGATACCATTCGTGGGGTGCACAGAAACCGTATTCATTATTCGATGTCGGCAGAACCTGACGAGGCGCTCAGCCTGGACGATGCTGAGGTTCTGATAACGCTTTGCATAAATAACGACGGCTATTACTGGCCGGGAACAGGTGCACAGTTCCCGGCCGATAAGCAGCTGATTCAACGGGCGAAAAACCACGCGTTGCGTGCCAGCACCAATCAATCACATTTTTCTCAGTGTGACGATTGAGTTGGCCACCGGTGTCTGGTTGAAACCACATGATGGCAGAATATGAAAGCCTTGCGGAATATAGCCTCAATGGTTGTTATCGTCAGCCAATTAACCGGCTGTGTAGGTCTGGATATCGTTCATAGCCAGAAAACTTACTCGGGTGATCCGGCAAAGACAGAGGGTGCAACAAAGACCACCTATTATCGCAGTGATTATAAGTGGATTGGCCTATACCTGTCCTTTATCATTCCCATACCCCTGATTATTCCATACGGTAAAGAATCACAAACCCTGTGGATTAAAAATCAGGAGCTGATTTATCAGGAAGATATAAAAACAACCACAACAGGTTATGGCTGTTCCATCTGGATGGAGTGCGGCGAATTAATAACCTGAGGGAGTGTTTTGCTGGAGCCCGAGTCTTACCATTAACTTGTCGCCTTTTTTGAGTATTCACCAAAGGCTCTTACTCTGAATGTCAGACAATAAATACCAGAGCATGAATGCCAGAATGATCAGACTTGTACCCAAAGATAAATTTGACGATGAAGCCTGTGCCAATCTGCAGGCCGCCTCCGACGAAGATTTGCTACCTTATATTGCGGATCTGCTGGAATGTCTGCAGGACCTTAACTGGCCTATCGCCGGGCCGGTTGCTGAGCGCTTATCGTTACTTGGCAACGAGCTGGTACAGCCGGTATCAGATATTCTGAACAGCGACGACGAGATGTGGAAATACTGGATCATCTCCCATTTTCTGTATCTGGTAAGTGATGAGGTATTTCAGGCACTGCGTTTTAAACTGAACAGTATCCGCCTGCATCCAACCGCCAGCGAAACCGCAGAAGAAGTACAGAGTGCTGCCTGTGAACTTTTAATTTCTCGGCGTAACGCCTGACGAAATTTAATTCCTGCGGTAAAGCCATACTCCGTAGGGCCTGTTAACACGAATTAAGCAGGCCCCAGAAACCTGCGCCGGATAGTGCACTGATTCGCCGGGCGTACCCTTTTACAGTAAATAACCGCCATCAACTTCCAGTACCGCACTGCGCATCGCCAGTGACTGATCAGAGAGCAGAAACTCGATTGCACCAATCTGATCCTGCGCCGTCATCACCCGCCCCAGCACTGTATCCTTCATCGATTCAAACAGAGCATCCTGTTGCTCCGCATTCATCCCCGCCTTGCCCTGAATGGCCGTTGCAGTTACACCGGGGCGAACCGAATTAATACGGATACCTAAGCCTGAAAATTCCAGATTCGCCACCCGCACAATGGCTTCAAAAGCCGCTTTGCTGGCAGCATATACCGCCGCTTGCGGGAAGGCTTTGGTCACCACAATGCTGGATACAAACACCACACTGGAAGGGTTTTTCAGCAGCGGTTGTAACTGCTGCAGAGTAATAAAAGGGCCTTTGGTATTAATGGCGATGGCCTGGTCAAAGTCTTCTTCGCTGCTGGTTGCAATAGCCTGCGGATAAAACACACCGGCATTCAGCACTAAACCATCCAGTTGAATATTGTCTTTTTGCAGGGCTGCGGCCAGTTGTTTCAGCGCCCCGCCGTCAGCACTGTCAGCAACAAAGCCGCTGCAGCCGATCGCAGCACTTACCTGATTTACTTTCTGCTGATCACGCCCGGTAATAATCACATGATTGCCGTCGGCCGCCAGTTTCTCTGCCAGCGCCATGCCGATGCCTGCGGTGCCACCCGTAATCAGAATTGTTTTGCCATTCATATCCATTCTCCTCGTTGTTTGTTGTACGGCAGATTAGCAACTTGTCAGGTCGCCCATAAGGCATCAATATACGCACTTACTGGTTCTCATCTGGCAACAAAGTACTTTCTGCCGGCCCTCTCCGGCCATTGTTCATCAGAGGTTTTATGTCCTATCTCAATCTGCCGCTGCTGCATGTTTTTCATCTGGTTGCGGAACGTGGCAGCTTTCAGGCGGCGGCCAGCGAGCTGAACCTGCCGCGTTCGTCGGTCAGTAAGAAGATTCGTCAGCTTGAGGAGTTTGTCGGCCAGCCGTTATTACAACGCTCAACCCGGCAGCTGCAGTTAACCGATGTCGGCCGTAATTTATTACTGGGAACCGGTGAGCTGAACAAGGTACTGAGCAATCTTAGTGGCCTGCTGGATGATATGCAGACCTCTCCGAAAGGCCGGGTAAAAATCAGTGCCAGTATATTGATGGGTCAGGCCCGGCTGGTGCCGGTACTGAAGAAACTGCGCGGACAATTTCCCGATATTGAACTGGAATTAAATCTCGATGACCGTAATGTGGATTTGCTGGCAGAAAACGTGGACATTGCCATCCGTATTGGCCAGCTGCCCGATTCCTCTTTAATTGCGCGCAAAATTGGCGAAAAACACTGGGGCTGGTTTGCCTCGCCACAGTATCTGGCCGAACGCGGTCAGCCGGACACTCCTGCCGATCTCGCCCGGCACGATTGTCTGGTGTTCGGCGCCCTGAACTTCTGGCCTTTCCGCAACCGCGCGGGCCAGACGGAGAATATCGAAGTCAGCCCCGCCATAAAAACCAATAACAGCCGCGCTCTGGTGGATATGGCCAGCGCCGGGCTGGGCATTATTATGCTCGATCCGGAATTTATCCGTCCGGAAAGAGAAAGCGGCCGTTTAGTACCGGTACTCAGCGGCTGGCAGCACCCGGAAAACAGCCCGATTAATCTGGTGTGCGTCGGCGAACGAACCAAAGCCGCTCAGGCGGTATGGCAGTTTTTGCTGGATGAATTTCAGCAATCAGACCATCTGTAGCGGCAATTTCATAAAAAATCGCTTCAATTTTTAATATCCGCAGACCCGCGGCTCACAAGGCTGGTATTGACCATGAATGATGACATCAGAAAAGAAATCCGGGGTTGTATAAAAATATGCGACAACCCTTTTGTACGCAGTGATCCGTCATCCACCGATCTGACCCTGAGCGCAGTGGATGCACTGTGCGAAAAATATGCAGTGGATGATATTTTAGCGATTCTGCAGGCAGAGTTTGAACGGCTGGAAATCGTTATTAAGGGGCGGGTCGGCAGCGGCACTGCCTATGAATTTATGCTGCTGAATCAGGATGCGCATTACAACTGCAAGGCAGCTATTGCTCATTTGCGTCAGCGGCAAGCGGCGGATTTATAAACGCCGCCCACAAAAAAAGCCTCCGCAGAGCACTATTGTCCCGTAGTTTTTAATCAGCACCGTAGCTGACAAAAGCAGCATTTTTTAGCATCCAGGCCCAGTGCCTCGCAGGGGAACTTATCCCCTTGCCGGCGGGCCGACCCCAGCTTTGCGCTTTCTGGGCCGAGATCCTTATTCACTCGGTTTTTACTGACCACGCGTATATCGGCCATCCATGGCCACATACGCTTGTCTGGCATCCATGCCAGACAGATCGTAAAAATCATCATTCATTGCGGCGGCCCCAGAGGCGCGGAAAACTCTCACCGCAATGCCGCTTTTCAGATGAAACGTGTTCTTTTAAATATCATGTCTCATACTTGAAATACGGCTGAGCGGATTACTTAAACCGGCGATCGTGCGGCGCCAGACAACCAGATGATTCTGCGGCCTTCAGAGCAAAACCCTGCCCCGTAACGCTACAAATGTTTGGTGTTTTAAAGCGTCGTTCCGGGGCGAATTGTTTTGCGTGCCGCATAATCACAGTTGGCTGCCCTCTTTTTTCTAAGTCAGGCCGGACGCGCCGAAAAGAGAGGATCGTAAGGAGATACCTCTCCTTGCAGGGGGCCAGGGGCTTGCCCCGGAAAGGCGTTTCAGATTGAAAAACAGTAGTTGATGAATGCTGCAGTTTGGAGTGACACAATGTCACTCCAAACTGTGGGACAGCAGTGCTCCGCAGAGGCTTTTTTACTTTCCGGAAATCACTGTGAGTCAGCGTTTTCCAGTGGCTTAACCCACAGCACACCCACATCCACTTTAATCACTTCGACCATAGTGCCTTTAGCAATGGGTTCGAAGCTTTTCAGTTTCCAGCGAATACCGGAATAGGCGTACTCGGTTTTACCGGCACCATCGACGTCTTCCTCCAGCATAAATGGCTGGCGGGCAAAGTCGCTTCTGATGCTGTCTTTCTGTACTTTGTTCTGCATCCGTTGCAAGGGTTTCCACAGCGCCAGAGCCAGTACCGCTGTCAGAACAGTATTACTCCACAGCGCTGCGGTTGCGGTTGCAGGCAACAGATCCAGACTCATTGCAAAACCGGTAATCAGCAGCGATGCGCCGAAAAACAGCAGAATAAAGGTCGCAAAACCCAGTACCGCCACTTCAATAATCAGTGCGGCAATACCGGCGACCATCAGTGTCTGGGGAAGATTCTGTTGCAGCAATTCCATAATTTATTCCTTTTTATTATTCAGAGAATTGATGATTGCCATCGACTGAGCCACCAGCGAGCTGGCATCGGTACCTGCATCCGGCAGCAGCACAACCGAGGATTCTTTGGCGATAGCCGCTTTGGCTTCAATCGCTTTGGTTGCCAGATCCAGCTGAATGGCTTTCTGACCTTCGGCGGTATTAGCCGCTTCACCGATCTTACGCAGCGCTTCGGCTTTTGCTTCAGCAACGGCCAGAATCGCCTGGGCTTCACCTTCGGCGTTTAATACCTGTTCGGCTTTATCGGCCTCTGCCGCCAGAACCTGAGCCTGTTTACGGCCTTCGGCAACGTTAATCGCTGCCTGACGGTCACCTTCAGATTCAAGAATCTGAGCACGCTTAACCCGTTCGGCTTTCATCTGCGCTTCCATCGATTCCATTACCGATTTAGGCGGCACAATATCTTTGATTTCGTAACGCAGTACCTGAATACCCCATGGCTCGGAGGCTTCGTTAATTGACGATACGATATTGGTGTTCAGCACGCTGCGTTCTTCGAAGGTGCGGTCGAGTTCCATTTTACCCAGTTCAGAACGCATGGTGGTCTGTGCCAGCTGGGTAACCGCAAATACGTAATCATCCACACCGTAGGTGGCTTTATACGGATCGAGCACACGGAAATAGAGCACACCGTCTACCGACAGGGTGATGTTGTCTTTGGTGATGGCTGACTGGCTTGGTACATCGACGGCCTGTTCCTTCAGGCTGCGGTCGGAAGCTACACGGTCAACAAAAGGAATGACAAAGTTCAGACCGGCTTCTTTGGTGCCCTGGTATTTACCAAAACGTTCAACCAGCCAGGCACGGTTCTGCGGTACGAAGATGATGCTTTTTTTCAGCACCACCAGAATAAAAATCAGCGCAAAGGCTTCGACCGAAAAGAGCTTACTCAGCAAATATTCCATGAATAGTGTTTCCTTGTTGAATTAAAGGCCAGTTTAACACCAGCCCCTGACACGGCGCAGCAGCCATTGGCCTGATTTTACAATTCCATGCATAGGCTGCGACAGGGTTCGCAAAAGTGCTCAGGCATCTTGCTGATAAAGAACATTCTTTGAACATATCGGCACATGCAGTCAGATTACGGCACCTCAGCACCCGTTTGCGCCTGAATTCTGGCGTAATGTTCCCTTACCAAGGCGCACATCAGCCCGCACAATGGCCGCCAACCTGTCCCTTGTACCCATTACTCAGGAATACCCCATGCTGATGAATTTCTGGCAGACCATGCAGAACGGTTTTAAAAGTGAAGTTGGCGCGGTTTCGCTGGAGGAAATGCTGGCACGCCACACCACAGCCGAATCTCAGTTTATTGAGCTGCAGGGGATGAACGTACATTACCGTGATGTCTGTCGCTGTGCCGAACCGGAAAAAGCACCGGTGCTGATTCTGCTGCACGGTATTTTTTCGTCACTGCATACCTGGAATGACTGGACCGATATTCTCAGCAAAGATTTCCGCGTTATCAGTATCGACAGCCCGAACTTTGGCCTCACCGGCGCACATCCGCGCGGCATGTTTAAACATATCTACAGCGATTTTCTCAACGAATTTACCGACGCATTAGGCATTAAGCAGTGCTCATTGGCCGGTAATTCTCTGGGCGGCTGGATGAGCTGGGAGTTTGCCGGCCGTTATCCACACAAGGTTGATAAGGTTATTCTGCTCGACAGTGCCGGTTTCTTTTTTGTACCACCACCGGTATTGCTGAGTATGGGGCTGCCGTTAAGTGGCTGGATGGCGTCGATGATGCCGGTGCCGCGCAAAGCCATGTATGCCACCATCCGCACCACTTACAGCAGGAAAGAACGCCTGAGCAAGCCGGTGATGGAACGCTACTACGATCTGTTTATGCGCGCCGGTAACCGTGCAGCCGGGGCGGCGGTATTACGCTTTATCCGTAATCGCGCCGGTTTTGATACTGCGCCCCTGAAGAAGGTAACTCAGCCGGTATTGATTATGTGGGGCCGCAACGATGCCTGGATTCCGCTTGCTCACGCCGAGAAATTCGCCAAAGCCCTGCCTCAGGCGCGCACCATTATTTATGATGATTGCGGTCATATGCCGATGGAAGAATTGCCGGCCGAAAGTGCCGCCGATGCGCTGGCTTTTTTAAAGCAATAAAAATGACCCGGGGCACCTCTGAATTATGCATCTGAGTCATTCAGAGGTACACCGGGTAACGGGAGCAACGCGTTCAGCGCCCGTTACCTTTCATAAATAAGCGCAAATTTTTCATCGCCATCGTCTGTACTTTATTCTTAAGCAGCGGCGTCCAGCCCAGTAATAAGCCCGGCAGTCCCAGCGCCTGACGGCTCCAGCTCCAGAAGTTAAAGCGATCGTCGTGGCGGATTATTTTGCCGTCGCGAAATTCAAAGCTGGCATCGATTTTATTGTGCACCCGCCGGCCGGTCTGGCTGAAGGTGTACAGCGCCTCCCAGTGTGCCCTTATCCGGCCATTGTCTTCACTTACAGAAAAACTCAGCTGCATATCTTTGCCGCGCTCGCACAGCATCTGCCACATGGCGCCGATTTCTTCTGCGCCATTCAGCCTGAAAGCTTCATCGCGGAAGGTCGCCTGCGGGTGATAGCACTGCGCCATGGTCTGATAATCCTTTTGCTGAAAGGCGCGATAGAAGCGTTCGATCAATGCTTTGTTGCCGGATTCAGTCATGTCCTGCTCCTGTTCTGATAATCAGCCTGATCATTCTGGCGCAATATCCGGTACGTCAGAAGGTGGCACATATGACCAACATGGTAGACAATCAGGTCATAACATCCGGAGATGCACCCATGCCGCGCTGCGTTATTCTCGCCCTTGATCACAGCCCCCTGTCATCCGTTTCCGGGCCGCTGGAAATTCTGCTGCTGGGCGCGCGTCTGGCTGCCGCCCACGACTGGCAGATTGAGGTCGCGGCAGAAAACACAACGCAGATCCGTGGTCAGGGTGGTATCTGCCTGAGTGCCCATACCCGTCTGGCCGATGTCAGTCAGGCCGATTTACTGATCGTCGCCGCCATCGGTGATCCGCGTCTGCGCAGCGACGCCCTGCAGGCCAATACCCTGCAACAGATACACACTCTTCATCAGCGTGGCACCCGTATGGTGAGTATCTGCACCGGAGCTTTTGTGCTGGCAGCGGCGGGCATACTGGAAGGCAGACAGGCCACCAGCCACTGGGCGGTTAGCGACTGGCTGCAGCAGCAATTTCCCGCTGTGTTATGGCAGAGAAACTCCATGCTGACCCACGACGGCAATATCAGCTGCTCCGGTGGAGCCAGCGCCTATCAGGATATGAGTCTGCAACTGGTGCGCGATTATTTTGGTGAAAGTGTCGCCCTGCAGGTGGCGCGTACGGTGCTGATTGATTCCGACCGCCACAGCCAGTTGCAGTACATCGGTTTTATGCCTGAGCGTCAGCATCAGGATGAACGTATTCTGGAAATTCAGGACTGGCTTGATCTGCATGGCTGTGAGCCTTTTAACCTCGCCGATCTGGCCGCGCAGATTCACCTCAGCGAGCGCCAGTTCAAACGCCGTTTTACCCAGGCCGTGCGGCAATCGCCGCTGGCCTATATTCAGGCTTTGCGTATGGAAAAAGCCCGCCAGGCGCTGAGCGGCAGCCGCCGTCAGGTTGAGCAGATTGCGCGCGAATGCGGTTACGACGATGTGCGTTTTTTCCGCGAACTGTTCCGCCGCAGCACAGGTCTGACACCACAGGCTTACCGGCAGAAATTTGCCCGTTGGCAGCCGTAATAACACCGGTCAGAATAGAAACAATCTACACGCGAAGGATCACCATGAATAACACCACCACAGCCACAACCCTGCGCCAGCAATTTATAGAGGAAGCCAAACAACGGTTGCTGACGATGTTTAACAACAGCAAACAGCGCATTAAAGCCAGCGATGCTGAGCGCTTCCGTTTGCAGGGATTTATGCAGGCCGGTGTGTTTCTCGGATTAAGCAACAACAACGAGTTGCAGCAGTTAATGGAGGAGATGCACAAGCAGGTGTTTTCTATGAGTATCCGTGAGCGTCGTCTGCAGCAGGAAGCTGGCCGGATCAGCAATACCGTTGATTACAGCTTTTATGATGCTCCGGCGTTTAACCGGCAGACATCGGGTCTGCCCGATCCGGAGTAACAACCATAGCGAACGGGCAAAAACGAGCGCTGAATTCTCATTCCCAAGCTCCGCGTGGGAATGCAGCTCCGTCAGCAAAGGCTACCACGCAGAGCGTGGGAGCCAGGTGTTCAGGAATATTCACTGATCTTATTCTCGTTCCCAAGCTCCGCGTGGGAATGCAGCTGCGCCAGCAAGGACTACCACGCAGAGCGTGGGAGCCAGATGCAATGCCATAAAACACAGCATAAAAAAACGGGAGCCGCAGCTCCCGTTTTTATAGCAGAGTTAAATCACTGACCGTTGGCCGTCGCATGCCAGCGCTGATTCGCACCGCCATGTACGCCATACATAATCAGCGTTGAGGTATTACCACCGGAAACGTCCAGCACCTGGTTGCTGTCGATGCGTGAGCGCAACAGTTTGCCGGCATAATTAAACTGCTGAGCCGGGTTATTGGCATCACAGTCGGCCAGCTGCAGTAAGGTATGGTCGTAGATCAGACCCTCCGGCACTTCCAGACACTTGGCTCCGGCCACGCCGCTGACCATCAGACCGGTAGCCGTATCAAAACGCCACAGCTGATTGGCACTGGTGTTACAGGCTTCCATCGCCACCAGCGCACCGGTATGACTGCCACCGGTGGCGCTGATGCACTGGCCGGTGGATTCGCTGCGGTATTGTGCATAACGGTTTTCCGCCGACATTAAGCGCAGTTCCCACTGCTGGTTGGCACCACCGTGATAACTCCACTGGCCAACGTTAGCGTCATTACCTGTACCGAAAGCATCGGCCACGATATTGCTGTTGTGCTTGCTGGCCAGCTTGTTACCGCTGTAGGTCCAGCGCAGGTTGTCGGAATCCACACAATCCCAGATCACCACACCGCCGTCGTTATAGGCCTGACCGCGGTTATCCAGACACTTATCCGGATTCGCCTTGTTGCGGAACATCTGATTGGCGGCATCATAACGCCACTTCTGATCCTGCGAGGTCAGCTTACAATCCCACAGCTGCACATTGCTGCCGTTGCTGAGCTGGTCATCATTGCCGGGAATATCCATACAGCGGCCGCTGGCGCGGTTAACGATGGAGAACCAGTTTTCATCGGAGCTGGAATACTTCGGTGAATCATTGGCAATCGCCCGCTCCCACATCTGCAGATAGGCTTCCGCCGAGTTCATCACCGACTCATAAATGCGTGAGTTGGAATGGGTGCGGATATCCTGAATATGGTCAGCCACCAGACCATAATGGGCCAGGCCTTCGTTATTCAGGTCAAAGATGCGGTTACCGGTTTTCTGTTTATCGATCACCACACCGGCTTCGGTTTCAAACGGATAAATCAGCGGATCGGTATCGGTGTTATCACGCGGATAAGCCTGTGAGCCAATGCCACCCATATCGGTAGCGAACGGCACGCCGACCAGATAGCCGGTTGGCTCAATCAGGTCGATAAATTCGCCGATGCTCCAGTTCAGGCTGTTGGCGCTGCTGTTATACGGCGACATCATACCGCCGGCACGGGCGATGCGTTCGTGTACTTCGTGAGCCGCCCCATCCGGTTTGCGGTGCATATGGCTGTGGCCGGAAATCACGCCGGAATAATTACGCGACTCGACAATATCCATAATGGCGCGCGCGCTCTTAACCGAGGTGTGATCAATTTCGATGATCATGCCTTTATCGATCATACGCTGCACCAGGTACTCACCATTGGCGCTCAGTCCATGCTGGTTGCAGTGACGACGGCTTTCATCGTATTGCGGATTGAGGCCGACACCGGCAAGAATATCCTTGATCACCGGCACGGTGCCCAGCAGCGGGAAACCACTGGTCATGCGCGAGCCATCGGTTCCGGCATCACAGACTTCGGTTTCAAAGAAACGGCCAGCCGACAGCCACTGACCGACGTTGATAAAGCCATCTTCCATACGTGTACCACCGAGCTGGTTGTCAAAACGGTGGACCGGGAACAGCGCGCGCACGCCGGCGTCGTACACTTCCTGCAGCTGACGTTCGATGCTTTCTTTGCTGCAGCCGTCTTTCAGACCGCAGTTAAACAATTCAGACGCTTCAATGCCCATCAGCACCGCCAGCTTGCCATCGGCAATGACTTTGCGGGCTTCCTGCGGGGTTTTTACCAGACGGAAGAAACCTTTGCCCGGCCCGCCCTGCTGCGCATCGATATAATCCTGCATCTGCTGCAGACGACGGATCTGCAGATGGATACTGGCCATGGTGTTGCAGTTATTGGGGTTGATCCAGCTGCCCGGGTTAACGGTTTTCTGCACATTACACAGAACCTCGTTTTCCACCAGATGGCTGACCATCATCTGCAGACCACCTTTGTGCGCCCGCTCGATCCACTTGTAGTAGTACTGCATATGCGACACCTGCTTACGGTTCGGCCAGAACGGGAAATCCGGCCAGCCGCGGGTATCGTAGCGGTGGTTTACATCGTCATAACCCATCAGGTTGCCGATGATATCGAGGGAACCAGAAGGACCATGAATTTCGGCGCTGTCACGCAGTGCGGTTTCAATCCCCCAGCGATGGAAAGGCTCACCGTGCAGGAACTTGCCGCCCATGAACTCATAGGACGAGATATGGGTATGCGGGTCGATAGCACCACGGACAGGCTCACTCACATCGCCTTTCGGTACTTCACCCACAGTGTTCAGCTCAGCTTCCGGGAATGGCTTACAGTCGCTTTTCGGCACCAGATTAAATTCGGTTTCCGAACCGGCGTTGGTCGGATTGAGAATATCAATCACGTACAGACCGCCATCGGCATAATGACCGGTGCTGCCGTAGTTATGGCGCAGTATTTTGGCCAGCTTAGGGCCATAAAAACTGAAGCGGTAGCCGCCGTTATCCTGGCTATGAGCGGTGATTTTGAACTCGGCAAATTCACCGGCATAACGTCCGGCCGAAATTTCATTCGGCAGATGGGTTGCCAGATAACGGCCGTCTTTATCCGTCAGCATATAGTGGAAAAACGATGTCGGTTTAAAGTAGAAGCTGGCCGCTGAATCCAGATCGGTCGCTTTTAATTGCCAGCCGAGGCCATTATCAATAGCACCGCCTTTGGTATAGCGGTTCATATACTTGCCGTTGGCCGGTGACTGAATGGCATAACAACCCTGGGCCAGTTCATGTACCGCCATTTCGGCGTTCTGACGTTCCTCCACCGGGGCCGGTGCAGGAGGTGGTTGCGAGAAAGCAGCAGCCTGCTGTGCATAAAACAGCGTACTGCCAAATAATGCTGCACCACCGACCACTGAGGTCAGCAGCCAGCGCTGCGTATGTGCTGAGTTTTTCATTATTATGTGTCCATGCGAACCGGCAGCAGCAAAATCCTGCTGCCGAATAAAGTTCCGCTACGGCTGGCGACTGACTCCTCTCCCTGCCTGCCATAAACGGGCCGTTTGCAGCATGGTTGCGGAGTTCAGATTCAACCTATGGCAATACGCGCCGCACACTGTGCAAAACCTCGATTGCAGGAAACGATAAGACGAATTACGACGGGGATGATCACCGTTCGGGACGGCCTGGACACTAATAAGTACTTTATTATTTAAACCACCAGCGCCTGACTTATGACGCCAGACAGCCGGCGGTTTTAACCGCCGGGTAAAACGCTGCCAACGTTATCCTGTGCGGCCAACATACCATCCAGCAGGTTGTCGGCCCGGTCACGGCGCCAGTGACGCAACCAGGCAAAACCCGGTGCAAAATCCGGCGCCGGTGCGGCAGCCAGCTTACTGGCTGAAAGCGCAGGCGCCGGGCGCAGAACAGACTCACCAGACGGCACCACCAGCGCCCGTAAGCACTCACTGACATAACGGTGGGAATCGATATTATCCACCACCCACCACTCCGCCTGCAGGCGTTCGTGGGTGATATCCAGCAGCACATAGCCGCGGTAATAAAAATCGACAAAGTTAAGATGTGGCAGCAAGGCCTGCAGCGAACGGCTGGCCAGTTGCGCCTGGGTGTAGTTATCGATACCGGGCGAGGTGACTGCCGGAGTCACCAGTTCAATGCCCAGAGCCTTACCCGGCTCAGCGGCAAACGGATCGTCGTGCAACTCCATCGCCCAGCTGGAGTGTATATCGCCGGTCAGCACCACCCAGTTATCCACACCGGCTTTGCGCACCGTATCAAACAGACGCTGACGCGCCGCCGGATAACCATCCCACTGATCATAATTAAACGGCGTATCGTTGGTGCCGAGCTGGCCAACCATCACCTGCTGGCCCAGCAGTTTCCAGCGGATGTTTTCCTGCTGTGCACTGGTGAGTTTTTCACTCAGCCAGCTTTCCTGTTCATAACCGAGCAGCGTGCGCTCTTCACGGTTGCGGTCGGCATTGTCGGCAGCCTGCGCATCGCGTCCGGCCAGACGGGTATCGAGCAGGCTCAGGTCGAGCAGATCACCAAAACGGAAGTTGCGGTAAATGCCCTGCTGGCCGGCCTGCACTTCGCGGATCGGCATCCATTCCATATACGCCTGCACGGCACCGTTCAGGCGATCCTGCCAGCGTCCTTCTTCGCCTTCGGTATGGTTATCCGCGCCGCCGGGCCAGGCGTTATTCGCCACTTCATGATCGTCCCAGATCACCATAAAGGGATGCTGGCGGTGCACCTGCTGTAAATCGGCATCGGTCTTATAGCAGGCGTGGCGCTGACGATAATCTTCCAGCGTGATGATTTCACGTGGCGGCTGATTGATACGACCACTGCTCAGGCTGACATCAAGATTGGCGTATTCATAAATGTAATCGCCCAGATGCAGCACCACATCCAGATCGCTGCGCTGGGCCAGCTCTTTATACACATTGAAACAGCCTCGGGCGTAATCCGAGCAGGAGGTAAAAGCGATGCGCAGATGCTCTACCCGTCCCTGCGGCAAAGTGCGTGTACGGCCGATATCCGACATCTGCCCCAGCGCTTCAAATACATAGTAATAACTCTGCCCGGCCTGCAGGCCACCGGCATCAACCTTAACGGTAAAATCACGGCCGGCATCGGTATAACCAAAGCCTTCGTTAACCAGCTCACGCAATTGCGGATCACGGGCGATGCGCCAGCGGTAGGGAATACTGTAGGTTTCGGCCAGCGCCGGAGGGGTTATGCGGGTCCAGAGAATCACCCGGTCGGAGAGTGGATCACCACTGGCAACCCCGTGCTGAAACGGAAAAGCACTGGAGCGGGGCACCGCCATCAGGTCATCCTGTTGCGGCAAAAATGAGTCAGCCAGACCCGTGCCTGCCAGCGCCGGGCCAGCCGCTGCAGCCATTCCCAGAGAGGCCGCAGAGCGGGACGAATTAAGCAAAAAATTACGGCGCGTCAGGGTCATGGTGCTTTCCGCAGCAAAGACTGAACGCGGTCTATTTAATGAGCAGTGGATGACAGCGCGGTTGCGCTTTGCTGACCATCTGATTGCAGAAAGGTGACAGATTAGTGACCACCACAGTGGCTGGCCAATATTCAGCTATGCGCCAGACGCCGCATAAATTTGTAACACGAGCTGCTGTCGCAGAAACCGAGTAAATAGGCCAGCTCAGCAGCATTCATACCCTGAGCCTGCGGACTGCGTGCCAGCAAATAGTGATAGCTCAAACCAGAGACATACCTTAAGGGTTCATCACTTCATGATGGCCGTCCGGTAATGATCCAATCAAATATATCCATGACTGCAGAGACGTTTGGGAAGCTTTAACCATTCACATGGACAGATACACCAGCCCCTAGACAGAATCAAACATTGACTTTTACATCAACAACATCTCTATGAGACAATACATGTACATACAATAATCGTCGACTAAGCGTAAATGAATACTCCACCCGGGGTAGGTTCCGCTGATTGTCAGCTTATAGTTTTAAGGATTGTCTTTTGAAATACCGCGCCGAAATTGATGGATTGAGAGCGTTTGCTGTCATTCCTGTTATTCTATTTCATGCTGGCTTTGAATCATTCACCGGCGGATTTGTTGGGGTTGATATATTCTTTGTAATCAGCGGCTATCTGATTACCAGCCTTTTAATAAAAGATATAAATGAGAATCAATTCAGCTACGCAGATTTTTATGAGAGACGGGCTCGGCGAATACTACCTGCGCTTTTTATCGTCACAGCCGTTACAATCCCATTGGCATGGGGCATTCTGATACCAAGAGATCTTAAAGATTTCTTCCAGAGCGTTATCGCAGTAGGAACATTTTCTTCGAATATTCTTTTCTGGCAGGAAGCCGGTTATTTTGGCACCAGCAGTGAACTGAAACCTTTACTGCATACTTGGAGCCTTGCAGTAGAAGAACAATTTTATTTGTTATTTCCCGTATTCCTTACCTTTGCCTGGCGATATGGTAAAAGTAAAGTATTCTGGAGCATCTGTGCTATTGCAGTGATCAGCTTTCTGATCAGCGAAAACTGGTCGCGACATAATTCAACTGCCAACTTCTACCTGATTATAAGCAGAGCCTGGGAATTGTTAGCTGGTTCTATAGCAGCTTTTATTGTGCTAAAGCATGGTGTAAGAAAGAACGACCTTCTTGCTTTTTCAGGCCTTGGTTTAATCATATTTTCAATATTCTATTACGATGAGAGCACTCCATTTCCTGGAATCTACGCGCTATTGCCGGTTATTGGCTCAGTTCTGCTAATACTGTATGCACAGCAAGATACCTATATTGCCAAGTTACTGAGTATAAAAGTACTTGTCGGCATCGGACTTATCAGCTACAGCGCTTATCTATGGCACCAGCCAATCATTGCTTTGACAAAATATAAACTGGGAACAGAATTATCTTTGGATGTGAAAATATACACTCTCATTGCAACATTCATACTTACACTGATTACATACTATCTCGTTGAAAAACCAACAAGGAAGAAAGATTTTTTATCCCGCAAGAAATTTCTCTGCATCAGCGCTACCGCATTGACTACACTCGCTGCTTTTGGTGTTTTGTCTGCCAGCAATCATAAAGATGCTCTGGTTTTATTTAAACAGGATATTTATGCTGGTGAATTTGAACGGTCACTGCTAAAGAGCGAAGATCAATTTAAAATACAGAATGGTAACAATATATACATATGGGGCGACAGTTATGCCGATGCATTAACACACCCCCTTGCTGAAACATTATCTGAAATCAATATTGGTTTAATCGGATATATCAAACATGCGTGTCCGTCAATACTTGGAGTCATTCGTAACGAACCCAAAAGAGTGGGGGTCAGATTCTCAGAGAAATGTAGAAAACTTGTTGATTCGACTTTTGCAAAATTATCAAGTAACCATGACGCTACAGACTCAGGGAAGAAGATCATAGTTCTAACCTCTGCGTACCTATGGTATAGCAGCAGCTATAATATTGACGGTGAACCAATCCTTATTAATGACAACTCTGACGATAATGTATTTCTGAATATTCATTCTGCTCTGGAAAGAACTGTTCGGGATCTGAAAAGCCTAGGCTTCCATCCTATAGTTGTACTAAGCCACCCGCATTTCGATGATGTTGAGAACAAAATCCGGCTAGGCGAGCACGCATCCATCGCCGCATCTGTTGAAAACGCTGAAAAACTAAACGCAGCCATCAGCGAAAATTTGCAAGGCCTGGGTGTTAGCCTGATCGATCCAATTGACATCATATGTGAAAGAGACCAGCCGCAGTGCCATGCTTTCGATCCGGACAAAGAATTAATGAAAGTCTGGTATGACGGCACCCACCTGTCGAAACAGTCCGGATATTTGATTTCGTTGCGGATTAAAGAAATTGTTACGGAATTAAACAATCTGCATGCACAGGCTTTATAGCAAGACTCGTCTGAAGCTAGCTACCAGCCGGGAATGAGCGCAAACGCCGCATAAATTTGTAACACGAGCTGCTGTCGCAGAAACCGAGTAAATAGGCCAGCTCAGCAGCATTCATACCCTGAGCCTGCGGACTGCGTGCCAGCCGCAAACGCTGCTGGTTCAGAAGTTCGGTAAAGCTGGTGTGTTCGGATTTCAGGCGACGGAACAGTGTTGAACGGCTTAGGTGCACGGCGGTGCACACCGCCTGAATCTGACTGAATTTATGGATATCCTGCTCCAGCAATGCCAGCACCCGCAGACTGAGCGGCGCCTTGGCTGCCGTCTGTCCGGCGCTGTTTGCCTGCGCTGCTGACGACATGCCAGCCGACATCCCAAATACAGGCAACTGCTGCGCCCGCGCAGCCAGTAAATCGCGCAGATAGACATCCGCCGCCGGCAATGGATGCTGCAGCAGCGCGGCATCCAGCCACAAACGGTTAACGCCACCAGGCGCCCCGGTAAAACATATTCCGGGACCGAATGTCTGATAAAACAACGGGCTGTCGGCCGGCTCGGTACGGGCAAGTTCGGTTTTGCGCACCGGTAACAAACGGCGGTCATCTGCAACGTCAAACCCGGCCAGCACCGCGCCCCAGGCGAGCATCGCTGCCATGCTGCGCTCAACCGCAATCTGTGGATATGGCAGCAGAAATTCAAAGCGGATTTCCACGTCATCGCCGGCCGGCAACAACTGCCAGCGTTCGGCCGGGTTCAGCAGCTGGATATGATCAATAAAGGTGGTGAGTGCCTCGCCCAATGTAGCGCAATGCGCAATCCAGCGCGCCAGTAAGCCGCGGGCAGCAGGATTAACCTGCAGGCCAATCTTCAGCCCCAAAGCGTCATCGGTGCTGTTGTTGCGGGCTTCCGTCCACAGTGCACGCAGCGCACTTTCGGCCTGACGCTGCTCGTTAATTTCAACGCCTGCCACGGCCGCTTCTGCCGCGCTATCAGCTGACACCTGAGCGGACGCCAGCACGCCACGGCGCTGCAGCGCTTGCGCCAGATCTTTTACAGCCACCGCCGAAACGGTCAGTTCATTGCGGGGCATAGCCACTCAACACCAACAAGTTAACACCATTCAATCAATGCAGTTCAGACAGCCAAGAATGCCCGAAAGCCAGGCAAAAGTACCCTGTCTGCAACCAGATTCCATAACTCTGCAACCAGCTGCCTGAGCTGCCGCTCGCAAGCGGATTAGGATAAAGAGACCTACGAATAACCCAGAGCCCTGCAGGAGAAGCTTATGCAGCACCGCATTCAGAACGAGCAGCAACTGCGGCAATTAATCTCTGCGCCACCAGCGCTGTTGGAAAAGCGCGTACAGGCACAGCTGGATGCCTATTGCTTTGAGGTCATTAACCACGCCCGGGTGATGATCGTCGCCAGCGAAAGCGGCACTCCGGCATTACAGCCAGTGAGCCTGGCCCACTGCCAGCTGGAGGTTACTGCTAACAACGTACGCTTCTGCCTGCCCGAAACGGACGAACTGCCAGACCTGCAAACGGACAAGCAAGCAAATCATGGCCACAGCGGTCAGAACGCCAGTCTGTATTTTCTGATACCGGGTGTCGGCCATGCCCTGCGGGTCAACGGACGCCTGAGCCGGCCGTTACCCCGGGGACACTGGCAACTGCAGGTTAAAAGCGCCTATCTGCACTGCGCGCGTGCTGCTGTGCGCTCCGGTCTGTGGGACAGCGAGACAGAACACAGCGCTGCGATACCAGCCGACAGCACCGTGCTGAGCGACCGAAAAGAGTACCTGCAGCAGGCGATGTATCTGTTGCTGAAAACCTGCGACGCTCAGGGCATCACCTCCGTTTCACCACGCGGTGACGAAACCGGTGTTATCCGTATGCTGCCCGATGGCCGTTTATTTATGGCCGAACGACCGGGCAATAAAGTGGCGCTCAGCCTGCGCAACCTGCTGCAGAACCCGGCGCTGGAATTGCTGTTGCTGATTCCCGGCCAGCCACAGCTGCTGCATATCTGCGGCAGTGCGCAGCTGACAACCGAACCGCAGTTACTCACCGCCTGTGCCATTGGCGATAAAGTGCCAAAGCTGGGATTGCTGATTGAGCCGCAGACCATCCGCTTTACCAGCGCCAGCGCCCTGACCGACGCCGGATTATTTGATGCAGAGCATCAGGTAGAGGCCAAACAGCTGACACCTTTTGCCAAAGCACTGTCGGCGCATATGAGCGGCGAGGGATTAATGGGTAAGGCCACCCATCTGGTGGTCGATCAGGTGGTAAAACACGATCTGAAAAATCTGTATTAACCCTGCGCTCATTCCCTGCGACAACCTGTCACAGCGACAAAATAACCGTCAGGGCATATTCTGAAAACCTGTGTTCGGCAGTGCGCTATGAGGGTGGCAAGCTGTCGTCCGCCGGGTTTACCGGAGTGTTTGTGGTGCTGTCGTCTGATCAGAGCGGCGGCTGTCAGTCAGTAACTCCCGGCACAACTTAACGTTTCCACTCTTTGACAGGCGCAGCGTTTCCGGTCTGTACACCCCGTCCGCTGCGCCTGTTTTTTCTTATTCCCTTTTTCTTATCTTTTCCTTTTCCCTGTTTTCTCTCTGTACCCCCACTGCTTTGTCTTCCCACCACCCTGCCCCGCGGTTAGCATGACAGACTCTGAAAAAGCAGACCTGAAAAAGCCCCGTGCAGAATAGCGGGCTAATGGATACCGAATGAGCGAACAAGAAAAGAAAAACACCGGTCACAGTGCCAGCGAATGGCGTCACCTGTACTTTACCGGCATCAGCCGCGTCCCCCCGCAGGACATCAGCCTAAGCAACGAACAGATGCAGGCATTGCTGAGTATGGTGAATGCACCGGCAGCGATTTCCTGCCCGCGTGCCATTGACCCACAGTATTTAATTAATGAAAAAGGCACCACACCCTGGCTGGCACTCTATGCCCTGCTCGCCACCCGTGATCCGCAGGCGTTAACCGCCGTTGCCGAAGGCCAGAGCGCTATTCAGGTGCCGGCCGAATTTCTTGCCGGTACTTTCCACAGCCATGTGAACTGGCCTGCGGAAATGCTGGCACGCTACGATCTGAATCTGGATGGTTTTTATCTGTTTGCCATTCCTTTCCTGCTGCATCGTGATGCACCGGCGGTAACCGATCTGAGTCAGTCGGCCAAATCACCGGACGGCCAGCTGGAGATTTTTAATATTCAGGAATTCCGCGACGAATTTCCGGAACAGTGCCTGCTGGAATTCGGCATGCTGGTGAAGTTTATTCAGAGCAAGCGTCCGGATATTGTTGCTGCCCAGCCTTCCTGAACGGCACAGCTACCGTACAGGTTCTGGCTTTGGCCTGTACGGAACGGCCATATCCGCCCGGATTGCGGCCGTTTTCTCCCTCCCACAGACTGTCACAAAACGGTAAACTGGTACTCTGATAACAAAAACAATAAGCCGTACAGAACCATGACATCCCCTGTATTGAATCTGCGCCGCTGGGCTGGTGCCTGGCAGCAATGGTCGCTGGATAAACAACTGACCCTGCTGTTCCCCGCCGGCATCCTGCTGTTTGCCCTGCTGTTTGGTGATATCCGCCAATGGCAGCCGGCTGACAATAAAGCCGCATTAACCGGCACGGGTATTTTCTTTTTATTAATTGCCCTTACCCGCCTGGCACTGGCGCGCAATGCATTAAGTACGCGTTATGAATGGCTGCTGCGCGAACTGTGGCCTGTACCGGCGATGCTGCTGGGTTATCTGCTGATGCGTTTGCTGCGCCTCGAACTGGCGATTGATGCTCTGGGCATTGAGCTGATGGACCCGCAGATGATTGCCTTTGATACCGCGCTGTTCGGCCAGCCACTGCCGCTGCTGATTCAGCATTGGGTCAGCCCGGCCATGACCCTGCTGATGGAAAGCGCCTACCTGCACTTTTATTACGCCGTACCCATCGGCTCGCTACTGTGGCTGTTTTATTACCGGGCAGAGCAGCCGGCGGCATTTATTCTTGTGCGTCAGGGGATTATCTACACACTGGTCGCAGGCTGGCTGCTGTATCTGCTGGTGCCGGTTATCGGCCCGGGTCAGTGGCTGGAAACAGCCTTTACCGTCAGCCTCGGCACCCAGGATGGTCTGGTCTACGACGCGGTCAACAGCTTCCGCTATGCCTACGACTGCTTTCCCAGTCTGCATACCGCCGTGCCCTGGGTAACGCTGCTGTTGTGCTGGCGCTGGTACTCCTGGCCATTGCGCGTTCTGGTGTTGCTGATGACCCTGAGCATTACCCTTTCCACCCTCTATCTGCGCTATCACTACGCAGCCGATGTTATTGCCGGTGTAGTGCTGGCCGTTATCGTGGCGCAGCTCCTCAGCCGTCAACAGGCAGGAACATTGCGCCCACTGATCAGCGCGGCATAAACACAGAGCGAAAAAGGCCGTCAAGCCTTCTTTCGCCGATTGTGCATAAGTTCTTTCTGTCAACCCTGAAGTTTTACACAGAAGCTGTGGATATTTCTGTGCATAGTCTTTTGAGAACTGCCCTGAGTGCAGTAAATACGCCAGCCGGTAAAAAACGTGTGTTTTTTACACAGCCAGAAAAAAGTGAAAATTTCTTTATTTTTCAAGGCACGGCAAGGGTTGCCGCTGGATCATAAAAAAATCCCCGGAGCAAGCACAGAAGCATCAGGCATTTTCCGCCAGCGGGATAAGACCGCGGGCGACATGGGGACAAAGCTGACATTGAATCCACAGAATCTGTGGATAACTAACTGGATAAGTTGGCGATAAGCGGGCCGGAGCCATAGCCTGTGGGGGTTGCTGAAAAGCGTTGGTTTTTTAGACGATCCGGCGCAGTTATTGCTCAGCCGCCAGCTGCAACCGTTCCCAGCTCTGAATCACCTGTTTGCGCAGCGGCCCCCAGCGATAACCGCCCAGCGCCCCGCTCTGCTGAATCACCCGGTGGCAGGGAATAATAAAAGCCACAGGGTTAGCACCAACGGCGTTACCGATGGCCCGTGCCGCCGTTGGCTGACCCAGCTGTGTGGCCAGCTGGCCATAGCTGAGCGCATGGCCGGCAGGAATGGTTAATAACGCGCGCCAGACCGCCAGCTGAAAATTGGTGCCGCGCACATGCAGCGACAACGGCGCGCCAGCATCACTGCGCTTGCCGGTGAACAGCGTGGCGACCAGCTGTTGTGCGGCGGCGTTGTCTTCACACAGCTCAGCCTGCGGCCACTCAGCCTGTAGCGCGGCCAGCTCTTCGGCGGCATTGAGTTCCTGATGTTGCTGATGATGTTGCTGCTGTGAATCTGGTTCATCTTCTCCTGTTGCAATAAAAGCAGCACGGCATAAGCCACGCGGTGTTTGTGCAATAAACATCGGGCCAAAGGGCGTGTCTGCCACGCCGTAACGGATGGTCAGCCCGGCGCCGGCGCGCTGATATTCACCCGGCGTTACCGCTTCCAGCTGAACAAAATGATCGTGCAGCCGGCTGCTGCCGCTTAAGCCCAGCTCATCGGCCGCTTCCAGTAAGGGCAGCTGCTGGCGCAGCAGGAATTTACCGCGCTCCAGTGTTAATACCTGCAGAAAACGCTTGGGGCTGGTGCCCGCCCACTGGCTGAACAAACGCTGAAAATGAAAAGGGCTGAGATTAACCGCCGCGGCGATATCCTCCAGCGACGGCTGCTCGCGGGCATGTTGCGTAATAAAACGGATAGCCGTTGCGATCCGTTGATAGTCAGACATAAGCAGCTCCGCGCCGGTTGAATTGATTCTCTTCATCATAAAAATCCGGGCCACGAACACAACCCGGATCTTGCGCTTAGCGGATACCGGCGCGACGGATTTTTCTGACATTGATATTCATCAGATGACGCAGCAGATAACGGTACAGAATGCGTTTCAGCCCACGCAGGTTAGTACCCATCGCCGCGTAAAATTCATCCGGCGTGCTATAAACGCCGTAGTCGTCGGCAATGCCTTCTTTCTGAATATAGGTATTACCGCCCTGCCAGTCGTTCTGTGGTTTTTGCAGACAAGGCGTGGCAATGCCATAACCACTGAAAGCTTCACACTCGCTGGCAAAGGCTTTCTGCACCTGCTGCAAATACGGCTGGTCGATAATATAACCCTCTATTTCCAGCCAGCGGCCATCGTAATAGATTTCGACCCAGCTGTGCAGAATACGCGCGGGTGCAAAGGCGAACATCCACAGCGGAATTGCGCCCTTCTGCAGCTCGTTATAAATGGTAAAGCCGTGGAAACGGGCAGGAATGCCCAGCGCGCGTAACAGCGCCATCAGCAGCGTACCCTTGGTATTGCACTGGCCATAACCATCGCGCAGCACTTCACTGGCACTGAGGCTATCATCGGCGTTGTAGCCAAAGCGGATATCGTCGCGCACAAAACGATAAACCTCTGCAATCTGCTGGCGGGTATCCAGCTGGTGCCAGCCCTGTTGCTGAATCAGCTGCTGAATGGCCGGATGCCGGTAATCCAGCATGCGGGTTGTGGCCAGATAGCTATCTGCTGTGTTTGTTGTGTTGTCAGCCATGGTGTACCTCCTGTTTTTTTACCAGACTAGCGCCGGCACAGGCTGATAACTTGAATAAACTGGCTGACTTGTTCGTGTGATTTATGGTGCTGATTAATGGTGGTGATTAATTGCGGGCCAGCTGCACCGCCTCACGCACCGATAACCCAAAATGACGACGGAAAGTCCGGCTAAGATGAGCACTGTCGGCAAAGCCCGCATCCTGCGCTGCTGTGGTCGCACTCTTCCCCTGATGTAACGCCTGCACCGCACAGAGCAGGCGGCGCCATAGCAGATAGGGCCGCCAGGGCATGTGCATCTGCTCACGGAACAGATGCAGAAAACGGCTCTCCGACAACGCCAGTCCGGCGGCAATATCCCGCGCACGCCATTGCGAAGGTTTTATGCAGCCGCCGTTAAAACACTGATCCAGTTGCTGCTGCAGACGCAGCAGGCGGCTGTCGGTTATTTGCAGATTAAATGCCTGTTTATCAAGCCCCAGCAGATGGCTTAACGCCGCCAGTAACTCTGCGCTGTCCGGCGCAGATGCCGGGCCAGACAGGGATACCAACAGCTGGCCGTTCATGTGTTGCAAAGCATGTTTACCGGCGACAGACAGAGGCTCCAGCAAAATAATCCAGCACTGTTCAGCAGCCAGATCGTGCTCCGCTTGCGGTGCAATCAGCAATGGGCCTGTGCCTTTTTCAGCGTTCAGTTGCCAGTGGCCCTGCGCGCCGGGCCACACCAGTTGCAGAGCCGCGTGTTGGTGTTTATCGGCAAGTATTTGCGGGCTGTAAAAGGCCAGAATACCGGGTTTAATAATCAGCACGGAAATTGTTTACGCCGTGATTAAAGAATTAAGCGCCATACAAACGCAGCGCTTCGGCAATAGCCGTATGATCAGGCGTGATATCCAGCGCATCCAGTTCCGACAAGGGTTGCCAGAATACGGCTTCAGCCTCGTGCGCCTGAATATCCCCGCTCCATTCTGTGACCAGATAATAATGCAGTAATTGCAGTTCATCAGTTGGGTGCAGCAGCGAACAGACGTAGCGGGCATTGCGCGGCTGAATACCCAGCTCTTCGTCCAGCTCACGTATTAATGTGTCGTGCTGATGTTCGCCCTCTTCCATATGCCCGCCCGGCACCATCACCAGTCCCGGATCGATTTCTTTATCGTCGCGGCGTTTTTCCAGCAACACACAACCATCGCGCAGCAGAATAAATGACACGCAGGGTGCGAAAGGCTGAGGAATAATAGCAACAGACATGGCGGTATCCTGACTGAATGAACGGGCGTGACGACTCCGGGGCTATCTTATAACCAGCCAGCGTCGATTCAGCAAGTTACCCAGAGGTTCCGCTGCCAGCCCGCAGAACATCCGGACTGCACAGCGGAATAAACATCAGGCCATTGCAATGGCCTGAGCTACCGTTGCCGGTGTGGTTAATAACGCGGTATCAAACACGCCCTGCCGCCGTGCCGGATCGAGCAGATTCCAGCCAAAAGCCTGTAAGTCATCTTCGTTCGGTTCGATACGGATTACCCGTTTGCCAGCAGCACGCAGCATGGCTTCTTCGCGATCAACAATACGTGTCATCCCCTTGCGGGCGTAACGCTCAACGGCATTAAAAATACTGCCGGATTTGCCCGGCCAGCGCGATGCCATCGGCGCAATAATAATGACCTCATCGACGTCTTCATTAACCAATAAATCCGCCGACGCCGGTGACACAATACCGCCATCCAGATAAGTATTCCCCTGAATATTCACTGGCGGACAACAGCCCGGCACTGCATAGGAAGCACACACCGCACGCGATAATGGCACCTGAGTAAAATCCTCTGCCTGACTACCAATGGCACGGCGTGCGGCGGTTTTTGTATCCACCGCCATCAGCCAGAGTTTTTTCTGTGTTTTCTGTCCGGCCTGCAGCGCTTGTGGCCAGGCATCTCCGGCCGATGCCGACTGAATAAGGCGTACAAAGCCCGACATATCGGTACGGCCACGGGGCAGTATTCCGCAGATTCCGGTGAGTAAGCTGACTTCGCGGTTTAAGGCTTTTTTAAATAATGCCGGGCCACTGAATTTCCATTGTGGCCAGGGTGGTAATTTACCGCCGGAGTCGGTGGCGTGATTCCAGCAACAGCCTTGCTGTGGCTCATTATTTTGCGCAGCGACTAAGCGTTCCAGACTGACACCACTGGCCAGCAGTGCAGCCAGCACTGCCCCCACCGAAGTGCCGACCATAATATCGGCATCGGCCGGATTCCAGTTCAGCTGTTTGCTCACCGCCTGCAGTGCAGCAATGCTCCAGGCGCCGCCGGCAACGGCACCACAACCCAACACCAACGCCCGTTTTGGCTGAGTCATACGCTGGCCTCCGTGGCTTTTTTACGCCGCGCTGTCGTTTTTTTCTGGCTGCTGGCGGTTATGTTCCGGGCCGCCCAATCAACCTTTGCCAGCCCCACATAAGATGCCATATCAAAGCGACCTAACAATTTACGCATACGGTAAGTGCTCCAGGGAAAACCAATACTGTTTTTGCCATTCTGGTCGAGGTAATAACTGGAGCAGCCGCCGGTATTCCAGACTGTGCCCTGCAGTTCCTGCTGCACCTGTTGGTTATAACCCTGCTGTACCTCAGCTTTCACTTCCAGCGTTTGCAGCTGATTTCGTTGCATGGCTTTTATCGCACCCATGATGTATTTGATCTGCGCTTCGATCACGATAAAAGCCGAGTTATGCCCAATGGCCAGATTAGGGCCAAGAATTAAAAAGAAATTCGGAAAGTTATGAATACAGGTGCCACGGTAAGCCTCCGGACTGCCCTGCCAGACATCATCCAGCGAGCGACCATCGCGACCATGCACATGGCGGGCGACAGGCACATCGGATACATGGAAACCGGTACCCAGAATAATCACATCCACTTCGGCTTCGCTGCCATCCTGACCCACCACTGTATTACCACGGATTTCTTTCACACCGGTGGCCAGCACCTCAACGTTGCTTTTCGCCACCGCCGGATAATAATTATTCGACAGCAATACGCGCTTACAGCCCATGGTGTAATCCGGGGTTAATTTACGGCGCAATTCCGGATCTTTAATTTTGCGCTTAATGTGCGCACTGGCGATTTTTTGCATCCACTTTAATAGCAGCGGCTTACGGAAGCCGACGCCGAAGGCTTCAAAACCGGTGTAAATGAGTTTACGCCAGCTGTTCAGGGTTAACGGCAGACGGAAAAAAGCCCGCTCAATGGCCGGAATACGGTGATCGGGTTTGGGCAGAATCCATTGTGGCGTGCGCTGGAAAATACTCAGCTTGCCAACTTTTGGCTGTATTTCCGGTACAAACTGAATAGCCGAGGCGCCGGTGCCGATCACCGCCACGCGCTTTCCGCTTAAATCACAGTCGTGATTCCAGCGTGATGAATGAAATACCTCGCCGTTAAATTCATTAAGCCCAGGCAACTTCGGCATGATGGGCTCATGCAGATAACCCACCGCCGAAATGACTTTGTTGGCCGTCAGCTCGGTTTTAACATCGCCCTCTGCGGTTTTAATTAACCACTGCTGAGACTCTTCCTGCCAGAAACTGTCTTCCACTGCGATGCCATAGCGGATAAAAGGCGTGATACCAAAACGCTCTGCTGTGCTGCGCACATAACTGAGAATTTCCGCCTGCGGCGCAAAGGCGCGGCTCCAGTCTGGTTTCTGCGCAAACGAATACGAGTACAGCGCCGAAGGCACATCGCAGGCACAGCCCGGATAGGTATTGTCGCGCCAGCAACCACCCAGATCCGGGTATTTTTCCAGAATCAGAAAATCGCTGAAGCCCTGCTCCAGCAGTTTAATCGCAGCACCGATACCGCTGACCCCGGCCCCGATGATGATGGTATCCCAGTGTGTTTTCTTCATTATTATTGTTCCTGGCCTCTGATCCGGGCAGTTTGGGTGAAAATGCGGAAGATCCTCTGCTGGCAGCTCAAAGATGATAAATCATTCCGTTTTAGCCAGACTACCCAAAGCAGAATGGGGCGTCAATTTTGAACCATCGGCCACGACACCCGCCCGGCAGACGCCAGCCCGCACAAAGTCTGGGCTGGCGGGTAGTAATTGGTAGCCGCAGGTGAATTTGTGTCAGCACACCGGGCTCTGGCGGCCGCATATTGTCCGCAAAGCACAGCAGATAACACGGCTCTCTTTTCGCAATGGCAGCTGCACATTATCTGAGCAGAGAAATCTCTGAATCTGGCATTTTTGCCACAGAGTGTGCGCCATAAAGCTATTAACGCGCCGCGGTTTTAAATCCATACTGCTGCGCTCACCCGAAGCTGTGCAGCATTATTCCGAGGCCCCGAACATGCCCATCCGCAAAAAATACCGTTACGACAATGGTGAGCATTCCGTAACCGGCACCCGTGTCGGCCGTTTTAATCTGGGCATCAATACCACTTTTATTGTTTATCGTATTGGCGACACGCTGATTGATACCGGTCCGTCTAATCAATGGCGTGAAGTAAAACAGGTGCTACAGGAAGATCATCAACAAACAGCGCTGCGTCAGCTGTTAATTACTCATCACCATGAAGATCATAGTGGTAATGCCCAGCGAATCAGTCAGCTGACCGGCGTACTGCCCCACGCACCGGTACAGGGGCAGGAAAAACTGGCGCGTGGCTACCGCACACCATTACTGCAGAGAATCATCTGGGGCAGCCCGCGGCCGGTAGCAACTCAGGCTTTGCATAACGACCTGACGCTGAGCGATGGCAGTCCGGTTATTCCTGTACACACCCCGGGTCACGCCAAAGATTTAACCTGCCTGTTTCTGCCACAACAGAAGTATTTATTCAGCGGCGATATGTATATTTCCAAGTCGCTGAAATATCTGCGCATTGATGAACATCTGGGCGAACTGATTCACAGTCTGGATAAATTACTGGCGCTGGATTTTGAAATTTTATTCTGCCCGCACCGCGGTATTGTCGAAGACGGCAAAGCAGCATTACAGGAAAAGCGCGACAATCTTTACCAGCTGTGTAAACAGGCACAGCAGTTACAGCAGCAGGGGTTAAAAGAAGAAGAGATTGTTATCCGGATTCTCGGCCCGGAAGACTGGCTGGCGAAAATATCAGGTTACAACATATCCAAAACCAATCTTATCCGGCAGGCGCTGGCCTATTCCTTATAAATATATGTAATCCGCTGCCAAAAAAGGCGGAACAGGGGTCATCAGGATTGCAGTGGATCGTTGATTTGGTTATAAATTGCGGCCCAATCAAACAAGGACGTATCCGGATGAATCCATCTGTTTCCCCTGATGTCAGCAACGCTGGCGAAACCCGTACCCTGCCGGTAGTATTTTCCGGTAAAAAAGGTGAGTACCTGAAGCTCTGGCTGGTAAATATGCTGCTCAGCATTCTGACGCTGGGCATTTACAGCGCCTGGGCCAAAGTTCGTAACACCCAATACCTCTACGGCCACACTCAGGTCGAAGGCCATCGTTTACAGTATCTGGCGACACCTCTGCAGATTCTGCGTGGCCGTATTATCGCGGTTATTCTTTTTGGCTTGTACGTATTGCTGTCCAGCATGCATCCGGTTGCCAATCTGGTGCTGATGCTGCTGTTGCTGGCTGCCATGCCGTGGCTGCTGATTCAGGGTCTGCGTTTCAGCCTGCGCATGACCGCTTACCGTAACGTGCGCTTTTCCTTTAATGCCAATTACGGCGGCGTATTACTGCATTTTATTCTGCTGCCTATTCTCGGTGCCCTGACCTTCGGTCTGGCCATGCCATGGGTTATCCAGCGCCTGCAGAAATACGTTCATGAATCCATCAGCTTTGGCGGTCATAATTTCAGCCTGAATTCTTCGGCGGGTTATTACTACAAAGCGGTATTTGCCTGCATTGGTCTGGCTATTCTGTACTTTATTGCCCTGGCTATTCTGGGCAGCGGTGTATTTGCAGCATTGGCTGCCGAAAATCCTGCGGCAATAGGCGGTATGATCATCATCATGATCAGCTACTTTATGTTTGGTTATGTGATTGCTGCGGTGTACCAGAGCATGATCCGCAACCATGTAATGAACAACCTGAGCATCGATGGCGTAGTATCATTTAATTCCAGTGTTGTGGCCATGCCTTATGTCTGGCTGATGCTGTCCAACGCTCTGTTGCTGATCTTTACTCTGGGCCTGGCTTATCCGGTAACACAAATCCGTAAAAACAAGTTTCTTGCGGATGCCACACTGGTTAATCTGCAACCAGCCGCAGATCATCTGGTGAATACCGTCAGCGATCAGGATTCTGCTTTTGGCGAAGAAGCCGCCGGTCTGTTTGACGCGGACCTGTCACTGACCTGATTCATCCGTAAATCCAAAGGGAGAAGCCCGCATGGCAACCGATAGCTCACCCATTGCGGGCACCTTCCAGCTGGCCGGTCGTGCAGAAGCACACCCGGCCAGTGCCCGTATTAATGATAATGGCAGCGTACAGATTATCGCCGCCAATGATCAGCGCCCACTGCATTACAGCAATGCTCAGGATATGCAGTATGGCGATATTATTCCCGGCCTGCCGGCCGAATTAATCTTTGCTGACGGCGCCCGTTTTATTCCCAACGATGCGTCTTTCCGCTGGCCGGGTTTATCTGGCGCCAAACGTTTACCCGCCTGGCTTGAAACCCACTGGGTAGCCGTACTGGCCGCAGTTATTCTGGTTCCGGGCTTTGTCTGGCTGATGGTGCACAAGGTGATTCCTTCCGCCGCCAGTGCCAGCGTGCAATATTTGCCCGATTTTGTTGCAGTCGAACTGGGGTCGCAGACAATGGATCTGCTTGACCGCTTTTATATGGAACCCACTCAGGTCAGCGACGAGCAACAGGAAAAAATCACCGCCGACTGGCACGCCATTCTGCAGCGACTGGAACTGCCAGAGGATAAATTCCGCTTATATTTCCGCGCCAGCAGTATCGGCGCCAATGCCTTTGCCCTGCCCGACGGCAGCGTGATTCTGACCGACGGAATTGTTGAGTTAATGCAGGATCACCCGGAACAGCTTAATGCAGTTCTGCTGCATGAGATTGGCCATGTTGAACATAAGCACAGCTTAAAAACACTGGCGCAGGCTACGGCAACCACCATGATGTTTGCCATGATGTTCGGCGATATCGACGGTGCCGGCGAACTGATTTTGGGTGCCGGAACCAGCTTGCTGCAGAGCGCATTCTCACGCGATATGGAGCGCGAAGCCGATGCTTATGCCTATACCCAATTGCATAAAATCGGTCATTCACCGGTAGATTTTGCCAACGCCATGCGCGCACTGATGAAATCTCATGGTGCCAGCGATGAACAACTGCAGGGCAATGGGAGCGGTGAAGACAACGGTAAGGAATTACTGGAATATCTGAGTTCACACCCGGATACATTAGAGCGGATTAAAGCTGCTGAAGAATGGCAGCCAGACACAAAATAATGCTCTGATTGCGGTGACGAAAAAAGCGATACCGGTAAACAGGTATCGCTCTTTCGCAGTTTACTGCGCTCTCATGCTGCTTATTGCGCACTCTTGTTTCTTATTGCGCAGCAATCACCGCCATGGTCAGACGAGAAATACAGCTCAGCTTGCCTTCGGCATTATTAATACGGATTTCCCAGACCTGAGAAGTACGGCCTTTGTGCACCAGCTTAGCAATGCCGGTTAAGGTGCCGGAACGTACGCCACGCAGGTGGTTGGCATTAATTTCCTGACCCACCGCATACTCTTTACTGTTATCCAGACACAGATTCGCTGCCATACTGCCCAGAGTTTCGGCAAATAATACATTGGCGCCGCCATGCACCAATCCGACCGGCTGAAAGGTACGCTCATCGGCCGGCATGGTTCCGACCACATAGTCGTCACCCGCTTCGGTGATAACAATGCCTAAATTACTGCAGGCGGTATTTTCCATCTGGCGGTTCATATCCGCGATGTCGGGGGTGGCAAACCAGATACTGCTCATCAAAACCTCTGCTTTTGTGTGTTTGTTGTATTTCTGCAGATAAGTTTTTTATCAGAAAGCCCGGGGCCATGCACCCCGACTTTAGCCTCCGCTGGCGAACGGTCTGTATCAGGCCTGCATCCAGCCCAGATTTTGCTGTGCATAACGCTGCGCCAGCGGCATATCCAGCGCATAAGCCTCAGCCAGTAACTGCGCATCCGCCAGCAACTCCACCGCACCACAGGCCAGCACCTCACCGTGACGTAAGATCAGCACACGATCGGCCCAGGAAGCCGCCAGACTGATATCGTGCATCACCGCCAGTACCGCCACGCCCAGCCCGGCAAATTCACCGACACGCTGCATTATGCTGTGCTGATGGGCCGGATCGAGGGCTGAGGTGCATTCGTCGAGCAATAAATAGCGTGGCAGTTCGCGGCCATCGGCATTTTTTTCTGGCACCCAAATCTGCGCCAGTACCCGTGCCAGCTGCACTCTCTGCTGTTCGCCGCCGGATAACCCGGAATAACTGCGCCGGCGCAGATGCCAGACATCGGCACACTGCATAGCCGCCCGCTGCAGTTCTGCACTGTGAAATTCGTCACCATGAGGCGCACGCCCCAGAGCCACGACCTGATCAACCCGGAACGGAAATGCCAGCTCAACTTTTTGCGGCATTACCGCCATCTGCCGTGCACGTTCAGCACCGTTCCAGAATTTAAGCGATAAATGATCAAGAATAATATCGCCGCTATAATCGCTGAGCTCACCGCAAAGGCATTTTAACAACGTGGATTTACCGGCACCGTTAGCGCCTAATACAGCCAGTTTTTCGCCATAACCCAGATGCAGGTTAATTCCGCTCAGCAAAGTTTTCGGCAACCGTCCTGTGGCACTCCCCACACTCACACTAAGATTTTTTACATTCAGCATTATCTGCTCCTGTTGCAGCCAGAGAACCGCTCAGCCACGGCTGTGTTTTACCTGCTGCAACAACAGGCTTAAAAATACCGGCCCGCCAATCACTGCCATAACCAGCCCCACAGGTAAATCAGCCGGGGCCAGCCAGGTACGGGCAATCATATCGGCAATCAATAACAACGAAGCGCCCAATAACACAGAGGCCGGTAATAACGCGCGGTGATCCGGTCCGATTAACAGGCGTAACAAATGCGGCACCACCAGACCGATAAAACCAATCATGCCCGCTACTGCAACACCGGCGCCGACCATTAACGCTGCAGCCGCAATTAACCAGAGTTTGGCCTGTTGCACGCGATAACCCAGGTGGGTTGCTACCGCCTCGCCCAGTAATAACGCATTTAATAACCGCGCAAAACGCGGCAGAAAACATAAAGGTAAAATAATACAGACACTGAGAGCCGCAATTTCCGGCCAGCGCCCATGAGCCAGACTTCCCATTGACCAGAACGTCATAGAACGCAATGCCTGATCGTCGGCCATGTAGGTAAGAATGCCGGTTAATGCCCCGGTTAATACGTTAATGGCCACACCGGCCAATAGCAGCGTTGCTACCTGCGTCTGACCATTACGGGTACCTAAACGGTAAATCACCAGAGTAACTGCCAGACCGCCGAGAAATGCAGCAATCGGTAAGGCCAGAGGCCCCATAACCGCGACCCAGAACGCCAGCAGAGAATCTTTTAAAACAATAACGGCAACCGCCGCCAGTGCCGCACCACTGGCCACACCGATTAATCCGGGGTCGGCCAGCGGATTACGGAAAACTCCCTGAGTAACTGCTCCGGCCGCCGCCAGACCCGCACCGATAAGTACCGCCAGAAGAGTGCGCGGCAGGCGTAATTCACGTATCACCCAGTCACTCTGCCCCTGAATGTCGGCAAAGGTCACGGCGTTCCATAACGACTGCAGCACCTGGGCGTTGGTTAATTCTACCGGGCCGGTACGCAACGATAATAAAATCAGCAAAACCAGTA
The DNA here is from genome assembly GCF_025345565.1 of Thalassolituus hydrocarboniclasticus. Classification (NCBI taxonomy): domain Bacteria; kingdom Pseudomonadati; phylum Pseudomonadota; class Gammaproteobacteria; order Oceanospirillales; family Oceanospirillaceae; genus Thalassolituus; species Thalassolituus hydrocarboniclasticus. The sequence goes on from NZ_CP054475.1 coordinate 3,525,440, forward strand.
ACCCGGCGGCGGTAAAAAATAACAGCGCCTGACGCAACGCCGCAGACTGCAACAGGGCCAGGCGTGGCCCTTGCAAACCTATGGCCGCACCGGGCATCAGGGTTGCTCCGCAGAAGACAGCGTCTGCATTTCAGGCGGATAAAGCAGCGTCACTAATTGCTCTAAAGCGCTGCCAATACGCGGTCCGAAACCCAATACCAGTGAAGTATCCAGAGTATGAATACGTTGCTGACGGAAGGCTGGCGTCATCGCCAGTTGTGTATTTAATGCCGCACTCTGTGTTTGCGATGCATCAGCTGCCGCTGCGGTATTGGCAATTAATACAACCTCTGGCCCGGCCTGTAACACCGCTTCCGCACTGACGGGTTTATAGCCGTTATAAGCCATAACGTTGCGCGCATTTAACAGTGCCAGCATGGCATCGGCCTGGGTTTTACTGCCTGCTGCCATTAACCCGCGATTACCGGCACCGAGAATAAATAACGCAGCAGGCGGTGCTGCATCTGCAGGAATACTCGCCAGTGCTGCATCGGCCTGCTGTTTAATACTGCCCGCCAGTGCGCGTCCTGCCTCCGGTTTATTAAGTGCGTCAGCCACAGCCTGTATTTTATTCAGCACACCGTCGACGGAATAATGGTTACGGACACGTACAATTTTCACACCTGCCTGCTGCAGTTGCTCAAACACAGAGTCAGGTCCGGCATCGGTGCTGGCCAGCACCAGCGTCGGTGACAAAGCCAGAATACCTTCCGCCGATAACTGCCGCATATATCCCACGTCCGGCAGTTCTGTTGCCGCCTGCGGGTAACGACTGGTGGTATCAACCGCAACCAGAGCATCCTGCGCATTCAGTGCGTAAATAATTTCCGTCAGCGAGCCATCAATACTGACCACCCGCTCGGCAGAAAACACAGCGGCACTGAACAAGACAAGCGAGAACAGTCCTGCTGAAAATGTCGCGATTCTGCGGAGTTGAATAAAATAACGCATCGTTATTCTCCGCCGGCCACGGACTGAACAGCCAGTGCATGCTTTGCCAGCAATTTATTTAATAATTCGCGCCAGCCTTCAAGCTCTGGTTTTCCCGGTTTGCGCTCACCAAATAACAAAGCAACCTGTTTGCCTTCGGCATCAAACATTTCCAAGGCACTGACAACGCCATCGGTTGTGGGTTTACGCACCAGCCAGACCTGTTCCAGTAATTGGGTATTGGCGTGCAGATTAAAATCCGGATCGAGCACGTTAAACCATGGGCCGGTACGCAGCAGGGTTTTAACCGGGCCGGTGTGAATCTGCACCATACCCTCACTGCCGACAAACACCATAATCGGCAGCTCACTGGCCGCAGCCTGCAGCAGCGCATCTTCAAAGGCCTGCTTATCCAGCTGCTGGGCGTAATCGGCACCGATAGCCCGGTAGGCCGGAATGCGTTCCAGCTGATGTTTTTTCAGCATCGCCTGAAAATGATGTACATCTTTCAGTTCACTCCAGTCTTTACGCAGCTGCTGTACATTAAGTGTTTCCGGTGCCTGCAATAATGACTTGCTGTCTTTCGCCTGGTTATCTGCCGCCTGATCATCGTCCGCATGGTTTCCTTCCAGAACGATAAATGCGCTTTGCTCTGCCGCGCGATAACGCTCCACCAGATTACGGAAGGCCTGCATATCGGTATTACTGTTGGCATAGATTTTATGCACGGCCTCGCCCTGAGCGTTAAAGAACTGCAGGCTTTCACGCATGCTATTACCTGCACCTTCCTGTACCGCAAAGCCATAAACAAAACGGCTGAAGAAAATGCGCAGATCAATCACGCCCAGCGCCAGCCCCATATTGCCGTGAATACTCAGATCTTTATATTGGCCGGTTTTTTCGTGCACCATAGCGTCGTTGCGGGTCAGCGCCATAACAGAGCCAAGGCTTTCTACTTCGGTGAACAGTTTTTTAAAATCATTATTCAGGCGCGTTACACCATTACCGACACGGGTGGCCAGCAATTCTGCTTCGCTGACACCCAGTTGCTCTGCGGCATTGCGGATGCGCAGCTTTTCGTTGTTTTCACGCAGCTCCTGCCAGCGCCGGGCAAGATCAGAAAAGAACTGAACAATATCCGCAGCTGTGCTGTTGGCCGATACCGAATGAATAGTTGCTGTTGTCATAATATGTCTCCGGCAGAGTTTACTGGGTGATTTTCTTAAAACGGATTTCCGGGCTGCCGGAGCCGCCCAGGCTGTAGTAGTTACTGATCTGCACAGCGAACTTTTCGCTGCTCTCTGTATTGCTGTCAGCGTCGACGATATAAGTGCGGAAATTTGGCCAGAGTTTATGGGCGCCACTCAGGTTGTAAGCGTACCAACTGGACTCGCTGAAAATACTGCTGGCAGAATCGGTACGGTAATGAGCGGCAATACTGGTGCTGTCGACCATGGTGGCACTGGTATAGCCCGCCAATTCAGTGGCAGCGATGGCACCAAAGGCGGCGCCGTTACCTTCGCCATAAACACCACCGTTACTCCATAAATTAATTGCCCGTGCGGCAAGGTTTATTTCATAACGCAGATCCCAGTCGGCACCGCCGCAATCTGCTGCGGCCTGAGCATCAAAATCCAGACAGAGTTCTGTGGCTCCGTCTGCAACAGCGGCGGTCAGTGTTTTTTCACCACCGGCAAACTGCGTGGTATCCGTTGCCTGAGTTTCATAACGCAGCGTAATTTCGCTGTAGCTCACCGCATCGAGAATGAACTTGCTGTAGGTGGTGCCGTCAGCGTGGCGTAATAACCAGCCATTAGCGCTGTTGGCACTAATCTGATGGTTGGCCGGGTTATAGATATACCAATCCTGAATGGCCGGAACATAGCGGTCGGCTTTAAACGTCAGGTCAGCCAGATTATATTCCGCACTTAATGCCTGAGCCTGAATGTCTGCATCGGCATTGGTAAATACCGAAGCAACGGCATCACCTTCCGCATCGTAAAAACCATCCGGGGTCGCAGCGAGAGCGCCTTTACCATTACCGCTGCCGGAAACACCACCATTAATTTTGATTTCAGTACGGCGCAGAGCAATATGCCAGTCAGTTGAAGTGGCCGCCTGTTCCGCGGTTAAAGTTACCAGTTCGCCACGGCTCAGATTAACGTGCTGCCAGTCGGTATAGCTGGCGGCATTGATTTTTAACGTACTGAATTCAGCTGAGTTAATGTTATCTGCGTCATTGTCTGAGCTGTCATCACCACCACAACCGCTCAGCAATAAAGCGCTGCCCGTCGCCAGTGGCAGCATGAGGCGTTTAAATGATATTAATCCTGATGATTTCATATTCTTTTCCTTGGTTAGGGATGGTTAAAACTGATAAGAGAGACCGGCATAAGGCATACGGCCAAATACCGGACGGCGGTCATAGGCATCCGCACTGTCACGTACGGTATCGAACAGATTATTTACACCGCCGTAGACACTGGTGCGGGCGTTTAAAAGCCAGCTGCTTTTAATATCCCAGCGGCTGTACGCCGGGCTGACATTCAGCTGGCTGCTGCCGCTGTCTGTTTCACTGATACTGCTGACGTGCTCACCCTGATATTCACCACTCAGCGTTAATTGCAGGCGATGGCTGATATCCCACAGCCACAGGGCTTTAGCCTGATGACGGGCACGGTTAATTAATGGCGTATCCAGATCCAGATCGCGGGCATCGAGATAACCGAATGACAGACGCTGCTGCAGCCCCGGCAGTAATTGCCATTGCAGGCTCAGGTCATAGCCACGGGTCAGGGCATTGGCAAAATTGGCGTAACGATAAATCGCTACACGGCCGCCATCTTCGCTTTCACCGGAATCCTGCGCTTCGATTAAATCCTGAATGCGGTTATTAAACAGCGCCAGTTCGGCATGGAAATGCTCGTTATCCGTCAGGGAGAATGACATCTGTAAACTGCGGGATTTTTCCGGGGTTAAATCTTCGTTACCCAAAACTTTGTAGCCGTTTACGCTGTGGTCAAAAATAAAATAACGGTTTTTTAAATTCGGGACGCGATAACCCAGCCCGGCGGATTGCCGCCATTGGAATTGCAGATTGCGCCACTGGAAATTCTGGCGGGCACTGACGGATGGCGACACAAAGTTGCCGAAGTCGCTGTCGTGTTGCCAGCGGGCACCGGATGAAATTTCGGCATTAATACCAACAGGAATAATCAGCTGGGTGAAAAATTCGCGGCTGTTACGCTGCGCATAGGGCACTTCATTGGTGCTGACATAATAAGTGCCGTCCGGCCGCTGACTGACCTGATCATTTTCTCCAAGGCCTTCATCGGTCAGTTTAATTTCATTTTTATCCTGCTCCATGGACTCACGGAAACCTTCAACCCCGGCCACTATTTCAGCGCCATAGCCCAGTGCCGAATCCAGGCTGTACTGCAATTGCAAAGCGGCTTTCTGCTGCTGATATTCGGTGTCGCGCCACAGATTACCGGCCGGTATCGCACTGTCGTTGTTCAGCTGATCCGACTGGTCATCCTGCATTTCATGTAAAGCCTGCAGCTGCCACTGACCAATACGGCTCTGCCATTCGCCCTGCAGCGCCAGACGATTACGCTGTAATAATTCGCGCTTAATACCATCGCTGCCGCCGCTTCCTGCACGACGGGTATCACTGTCTTCCTCAAAACGCTCGGCATTTAATCGCCACTGGCTGTCACCAAAACGCCGTGCCAGCATGGCGCTGAGATTACTTTTCGAACCGCTGAAGCCATCGCTGCTCCAGCTGTCCGGATTGAGGTCGTAGCCGGAGGAATAGCGCTGATCAAGACCCAGACGCAGCTCACTCTGCCCCAGCCGTTGCGTTACGCTGGCATTCAGATGCTGCTCACCGGATACCCTGCTGTCGTCCAGCTGGCGTGAGCCATAGGTGCCCGAATCCAGAGAAGCATGACCACTTAAGCGCCGCTCTGAATTCTGGTTTTTACGGGTAATAACATTAATAACGCCGCCCATCGCCGCGCTGCCATACAGCGCCGAAGCCGCGCCGGGCACAACTTCAATATGCTCGATATCCAGCATCGCCAGCTGCGAAGTATCCACCGTCGAGCCCGTACTGGCGGACACCGGCAGACCGTCAACCAGAATTAATACGCGGTCGCCATTAAAGCCCTGCAGATAGACTTCTTCGCCGCTCTTGCCGTGAATCTCACGTAATTGCACACCGGGCAGAATACGCAGGGCATCGCGCAGATCACGGCTGTGCAGACGCTGAATGGTGGCCTGATCGAGAATCTGGGTACGCACCGGTGTATCGGCCAGCGGCCGTTCGCTGCGGCTGCCGGAAACCACCACATCGCTGAGGTTAAACAGCGAGCCGGTGATATTTTCCACCGCCTGCGCTGCTGGCCCCCACAAAAGCAGACAAGCGCAGAACAGCGGCAAAACACAGCGGGAATAAGGTTCTGTTACGGCAACCAGACAGCGTGACATACGAACACCAATTGAGAATCATTATCTTTTAGATGATAAACACAAATAATATTCATTCGCAACAAGGTGTTTGAAAAGTTATGCCAGCTCACACCGCGGCCGGGGTTTTGCTATGCTCTGCCAGTCGACAGGAGATCATCAATGACTGAAAACAAAGGGGCTGCACTGCTGCGCTGGCTGCAGCACAGAGCCGGGCAGGATCGCGCCAACCTGCGTTTATTTGTACTGGGAGCTGCGGCTTTTTTCACCGGAATAGGCATCATACTGCTGGCGCAAAAATATCTGTTGCCGTCTCTGATGCAGGAAATTATCAGCCTTACCGGCCTGATCATCGCCGCAGTGGGTGCTCTGTGTGCCGCTCTCGGTTATATTGCGCTGAGCATTCTGCGCATCATAAGGCTGACCCGGAAAAATGACTGAACACTTCCCCGATATTGAAATTTACATCATGAAAGCTGAGCCCGCGGCGGTACACCAGTGGCTTGAGGATGCGCTGCAGCTGCCTCTGCAGACGCTGAAAGAGACCGCCGGCAGCCACCACTGGCAGGCGCAGGTGAAAGGCAGCAACATGGATATTTTTCTCAACGAGAATGCCGAGAAAAATTTTGCCAGCCTGTGGTTTAAACAGAATCTGACACCATGGGCAACCGACCTCGACTGTGGCCGTGCCGCCCATGCCGCCCTCGGCAGCGAAGTACGCTGCTCTGACAGCGGCTGGCAGGAAGAGCATGATGGCGATGAGCCAGGCTGGATTAAATTAATCCGCGGCGAAGAAAAACCCTTCGACTGGGTTTAAAACGCCTGTAAATATCTGACTCACTGCAGATACTTTTGCGCTTCAACATTGCCCAGATCGGCAGATTTCTGGGCATAAAAGCGCATTTTTTCTTTGTCTTTCATATGATAATAAGTTCCGGCAATCTCCAGCAGGGCCTTACTGTCATTCGGTTTTAATTCAAGGTACTGCAACCAGTATCTGGCTATTTGCGCAAAGTCTTTGTTTTTCCGGATAAGGGCATAATCCAGCCGGTAATAATTGTCGAAATCTTCGGGGTCCAGCTCGATGGCTTTTTTAAGATCAACTTCAGCATTGCTCCAGTCTCCCTGATGAGCATAATAAAGTGCGCGGTAGTAATACACTTCATCATTATCTGGGGCTAACTGCAGCGCCTGCTGATAAGCCGCAACCTGCGCTCCGGGCAACATTTCCGAGCGCTGCTGGTAAGTTTTTTGCGCCAGGCTCAATGCAATATCTTTACGCAAACTCTGATATTTTTCGTTCTCAGGATTCAGCTGACAGGCCTGACGTATTGCTTTACCCGCTGCACTGTATGCTTCGCGTTTATATTCACTCCAGGCCAGTTGCTGGTAATAGCTGCTTTCATAAGGATACAGAGTGATTGCCCGCTGATGCGCCTGTGCCGCCGCGGCATATTCTTTTTTGTCATACAGTGTCCAGCCTTTGCCATAGAACGCTTCATCGTTATCACCCAGCTGCAGCGCGGCATCATAATATTGCAGAGAATCATTATAATGATTCGCGATGCGTGAATCTTTGCCTGCTTCCTGCAGAATAAATCCGGGAATTTGTGCCAGCAGAGGGTTACTGCTGACCCCGGAGTTTGCGGCTTCCGCAACGGCCTTCATGCTGTCATAGGAACCACCCCAGCGAGGAGCCTGAGTAATAATAAAATTACGGTAAAGCGTATAGCTGGCAGGCTGTAAATCTACTCCCTGTGAAAAAGCCTGCTGACTTCCCTCGTCATTTCCTAATAATTTTTCTGTCCAGATTAATAACGCATAGGCCGGCAACATATCGGCCTTACGCTGGATAACCCGCTGCAAATCAGCACGGGCCAGTTTTGCATAAGACTCCATACCCTGAATTTGCTGATCACTGGTTTCGGAGCTGACGTTGCCGCCACGACTGGCCCAGGCCATCGCGTAATAATAATTTGCCCTTGCCATATAGGGTTGCACATTAACCGGGCTGCTGCTCACCCAATCGTTCAGTTGCTGGAGATAATTTTCACGGATTACCCGGAAAGCAGCATAGGCGGCAACTTCGCTGCGCTCACTGCGAATATCTTTTTCACGCAAACGGCTCAGAGCCTGAAGACGCAGGTTCAGGCTGGTGTAATTTTTTTCGGCCAGCATCTGGCGTAAAGAAACAACGAACTGAATGGCATCAGAAGAGGATGAAGAAACAAACTGCGCAGTGGCAGTATCAGGAGCTGCCGATAAATGATTGTTACGCTTCCCGGCCGTGGGATTAAAGGTTTCGACTTTAGCTGGCGCCTGACCGGCTGCCGGAGGTTTGTCGCTGAAATGCACCTGACCCTTATCGTCGGTCCATTTATAAACCTGAGCCTGCGCACTGGCAGCCCATAATGAAAACAGCAGTACTGGCGCGGTTATGCGCATATAACCCTCCTTGTTATCCTTCATCCGTTATCATGAAGAGTAACAGTTTGGGGGTTACATGTAACCGTCGCCTGTTGCCTGAATAAAGGGGATAAAACGGGCGCTAAGGCACCAGCAAGCGTACCGGGCTGCCTTCCATCTGCAGATTCAGCGGCAATTCGGCCAGCGAATCACCATCCGCCTGTACAGGCTCACGCTCAGTACCGGCATTCAGTAATTCAATCTGTACATGACGCGCGGCAACAGATTTCATGCCCGGCATTTTTTCCATAATACCCAGCGGCAACCCCAGCAGAATACCCAAAAATTTCAGCGGATTACGGCCGGAAATCATCAGCACCTGAGTGGTCGGTTTGCTTAAATCGGCCTGACGCGACAGGACAAAGGACCCGGCATAATAACGGCCATTGGTAATCACCACAGAATTGGCCTGATAGCGTTCGCCATCCACCGTCAGCTGATAGGTTTTTTTACCAAAGTGGCGCAGCTGTTTAAGCATCGACAATACATAAGCCAGCTTGCCGACTTTCTTTTTTAACGCCAGATCGACGTTATCCACCACCCAGGCGTCGTAACCGATTCCTGCCATTAAAACAAAGCGGCGGTCATTTACTGATCCCAGATAAATCGGCTTTTCGCGTCCCTGCAGAATAATATCGGCGATGCCTTCCGGTGTTTTGCCAATGCCCAGTTCAGCCGCCAGAACATTCACGGTTCCGGTCGGTATTAAAGCCAGACGGTAGCTTTGATTGTCGCGTTCACGCAGACCGTTCACAACTTCATTGATCGTGCCATCACCACCGGCAACAGCCACGACGTCCAGCGGCCCATCGTATGCCGCAAGATAGCGGGTTGCATCACCGGCACTCTGCGTCGGATACAGACTGACATCACAACCACGGTTGCTCAGCACCTGCTGTACAGCTTCAACAATGCGGCGGTTACCGGAGCCGGAAACCGGATTAAAAACGATCAGAACCTGTGTTGCGGCCACTCAGCGTACTCCTCTTCGGCACGCTGACAGCAAGAACAAAGGAGGGATCAGCGCGGCGCGGATTATAACGGAATGATGACAGCCATCCTATTGATGGCTTACGGCGCATCAGGAAAAGCTTGCAAATGATAATTATTATCAATAGATTAATTTGCCTGCGCTATCGAAGGAGCCTGCTATGCCTGATTTACACTGCGAGTCCGCTGGCCATGAACGCGCCACCCAACCGTCTTCCCGGGTAGTCCGGCCACGCCAGTTCCGCGCGGTACAGGCGATGCAGGGCGGCAGCCTGGTGCCCGCATCTGATCAGCTGCGCCTTGCTCAGCTGGAAATGCAGATTCGTGCATATCAGGGTTGTGAGCTGCACCCCGAATGGCTGAATGAGTATCTGGACCTGGGGCTGGAGCTTGCCTGCCGCGCAGCAGAACGCCAGCTGCAGCCATTGCAGGAGAGTTGGCTTACAAGGATGTACAACACACTGCGTGACGCCACGTTCAACCCCTGTGCCAGCAGCAACTGGCGCTGCCAGTGTCTGGATTATCTGTACCAGCCATTTTTTGCGCTGCAGCATATTTATCGCAGCCAACCGGAACGCCGTAACCACCTGCGAATGCTGGTGCACGAGTTTACGCTGGCCAGCCGTTATCTGAACTGAATTAAAAGCGGGCAGGATCGCCCGTACCGGAATGGACTGAGGGTAAGCAGGGATGCACTTATCCGCATAACACAGGCAGAAACAGGCGCTTTCAGCATTTATTGCTAGGCTGAAATTATCTGTAAGGATATCCGCTGCCTATGCCTTTAATTGCCAATATTTATCTCAGTGAAGCAGACAACGAAAAATTTCTGCAGCAAATCGGTCGTGCCAGAAATGCTCATCTGCGCTGGCGTGCATACGCTCAGGCGCTTTTGTCCGGTCATGAAATAGAAGAAGGCCAGCTGCCACTGGAGCACACTGATTGTCAGTTTGGCCGCTGGTATTATGGCGCAGGTCAGGCTCTGACCACGCTTCCGGCCTTCCGCGCCGTAGAATCTCCACACCGGCAACTGCACCAGATTTGTCTGGATTTATTCCGTTTATTAAAACACAGCCAAACACCGCCGTTCTGGCAACAGCTTCCGGGTCTTAAAAACAAACACGATGCAAAGAAAACAGCACTGATACAACAACAGGCAACGCAGCTTACCAACGTGTCGACGGAGCTGTTAAAGGCTTTGGATACGCTGGAGCAGCAGCTGAGATCTGCCGGGTAATTTATTCCTGAACAACGTCGTTAATCAGCAACGAAACATCAGTCCAATCTCTCATACAGAGCCCCGGCAGACTTAGAATAAAACGTGTTTTCATCGTATTCAGCGGCCACCCATCAATGCCTTCAGCAGGGCATTAAAGAGCGGCCGTTCATACAAAATACAGATCTTTGAAAGATTGATGTGCGCTATATGACAGCGCAGCCATGCCGCTCAGCGATCGTAAGAGGCATCCATAATACGCTGATATTCGCCGCTGCTTTTCAGCATTATCAGTCCCTCATCCAGCATACGGGCATATTTTTCAGATTCCGCATTTGCGCGGCTGAAAGCGATATAAATATCACTGGTGTGATTTTCTTCACCGCGGCGAATCAGTGAGCGGTCATAGTGGCTGTTAGCCATGGTGTAATCAAACACCCGGTCAAAAAAGATCGCGCCCTCTACCCGCTCATTGAGCAGCATGGCGATCATTTGCTGTTGTTTAGATACTTCAATCAGTTTTAACCGGTGGCGGTGTTTTTCAAATTCGGCACCGTATTCGTATCCATTAATAACCGCCAGCTGAGTGCCATCCGGAATATCCGCCGGACTCCGCCAGTTTTTTTCTTTACCCGCTTTAAAATAATAAGAGGCGCTGGCGGTAAATAATGGCTGTTTTCCAAAAATGTATTGTTCTTCTGTGCTGGGCTGGCGGGTCACATCCCAGCAGCCGTCCGCTTTTCCGGCCAGGGTAAGATTTAATGCACGCGCGTAAGGCACGGCCTGAATATTCAGCGTGACACCACTGTGGGCAAAAGCCGCGACAGCCAGATCGCGGGAGTAACCGTTGCCCTGTGAATCAGAAAAGGGGGGCCAGGCATCTTCGGCCGCCAGAGTCAGCGTCAGTGCATAACTGCTGGCGCTGAACAGCGCAGCCAAAAAAACAACGAGCCTGATACACATTAAAAACACAGGACGCACAATCATCTCCGTATATTCCGTACAGACCCATGCCTGTGGTGTATTTATCTGCGGGTTATTGCTCAGCCCTGCAGGCCAGCAATACCTGCTGCAACTCTGCAGCCATCAGTGGTTGCGAATGCAGTAATTCCAGCCGGCTTTCTTCCGGCATGCGCGTTGGCATTTCAGTTAACACGCCATCGCGCATATTGAGCACCAGCGGCCCTTCGTCGGTAAGTATAATACCTTTCACCCGCTGTACATCGAGGCTGTTCAGCCAGCCGCGTAAAGCCCGTGCGGAAAAGACCCAGTCAGCGCTGATTAACCAGCCGACCGAATAATAGCCCTGGCCATGATTTTCCAGCAGGCGCAGTTCTTCACCCTCTGCCAGCGCCTTCTGCGGTGCCAGATCCTCGCGGGCATGCTGATGCGCATGGGCCTCAGGATGCAACGCCAGACGTTGCGGCTGAGCCCCGCCCGCCAATAATTCCAGCGGTATTTCACCATTCACCACCCAGGCGCTGGCGCTTTTAGCCGGTTCAGCGCGCTGCAGTAATTGCTCAAACGCGCTGCGGTCGGCGTCTGTTGCCAGATCGGTTTTGTTCGCCACCAGCACATCAGCCAGCTGAATCTGATCGGCAAAGACGTCATTATCCAGATAGCGCGGGTCAGAAAGATGACGCGGATCAAGTACACAGAGGCTGGCGCCCGGTTGCAGGATGTCGCGATAGTGTTCATTACGCAGGGTTTGCAGAATATTGCGCGGATGACCCAACCCGGTTGGCTCAATCAGCAGTACATCGGGTTTTTCCCGCGCGATCAGCATATTCAGACCAATCTGGAACGGCAGACCGGAGACACAACACAAACAGCCGCCGGGCACTTCTTTAACTACCGCGCCCTGACTGGCAAGAATGGCGCCATCGACCCCGACTTCACCAAACTCGTTGACCAGCACCGCCCACTTTTCGCCGGCCGGCTTTTGTTTCAGCAGGTGCAGGATAGCCGTTGTTTTACCAACGCCAAGAAAACCGGTAATCAGGTGGGTGCGGATCATGACAGGATCTCAAAAACAGAATTGTTACATAATAACATCAGAACCTGTCACTCCACCAACTCACGCAATACCCTCAGTGGCGCCACCGTCACGGTACGCCGCATCAGCCACATACCCGGCAGCGCCAGTAACAGCGCCGCCAGCGGTGGTAACCATAACCACACCCAGCCCAGACCATCGTATGGCAGCGACAGCAGACCGCGGTACAGGCCAAAGCAGATCGCTTCGGCACCGATAAGCGCCAGCAACGAGGAAATAAAACCGAGCAAAGCAAATTCCGCCAGATGGCCGCGGCGCAATAACGCGGTACCGGCGCCGAGAGTGCGCAACACTGCGCCTTCGCGCAGGCGCTCCGGTAACGCCGCCACCAGTGACGACAGCATCACCAGCAGCGCTGCCACCAGCACAAACAGCAGAATCAGCTCCACCGCCAGACTGACCTGACTGAGCAGTGCCTGTACCTGGCCCAGCACCACCTGCATATCCAGCAGGGTAATCCCCGGATACTGACGAATCAGTGCCGTCAGCTTCGCCTGAGATGCCGGTGGCACATAAAAGCTGGTGAGGTAATTGGCCGGCAACTGCGCCAGCACATCGGCGGAGAACATCATGTAGAAGTTCGGCGTCATCGTGCCCCAGTCAACACTGCGGATACTGCTGACCACCGCGCTGAATTCCACCCCACCGGCACTGAAGCTCAGAGTGTCGCCCAGACCAACGCCCAGCCGTCCGGCCAGGCGCTGCTCCAGCGATACCTGCCCGCTCTCATCCAGCAGCCTTTGCCAGCTGCCCTCTTCAATCGCATTAGAGGCCGGTAGTTGCTGATCTGACGTCAGCGCCAGATCGCGGTTAATCGCCGGGTCATCGGCCACCGCCAGCTCCTGCACGCTGACATCATTAATGCGCAACAGGCGGCCGGGCACCATCGGGTACAGTTTCTGACTTTGCAGTCCGGCGTCCTGCAGTGACTGGCGGAACTCATCCACTTCATAGGGCTGGATATTAATGGCGAACACATTGGGCGCATCGTCCGGCAGGCTTGCCTGCCAGTCGGCCAGCAGGTCGTTGCGCAATGCGCCGATCACCAGCATCACCATCATGGTCAGGGCAAAGGCGAGAATCTGACCGGCACTCTGGCGACTGTTGCGGCTCAGATGCTGCCAGGCAAAACGCCACATCAGGGGTAAATCACGCTGTGCCAGCAGACGACGCAGATACTGAATCAGACCATTCAGCGCCAGCAGCATAATCACCACCAGCAGACTGCCACCGCCCATCATGCCCAGAGTCATCGGCAGATCATGGGTAAACAGGAACAGCAGCAGGGTCAGCGCGATCAACGCCAGCGAGGTAATCAGCCAGCCGGATAACGGCACCGGCTGCAAATCACGGCGCAGCACCCGCAGCGGCGTCACCCGCGCCAGCGGTAACAAATAAGGCAAAGCAAAGCCGAGTAAAGTCAGCAACCCGCTGCTGGCACCCAGCAGCCAGGCCGACCAGGGCGCCGCCGGTAACGGCTGCGGCACCAGTTCACCCAGAACCGCCAATAAGCCCGCCTGCAGCCCAGCTGCCAGCGCCAGACCGGCCAGCGTCGCCACCAGCCCCAGCTGCAACAGCTGTAAGGCGTAGATATTCCACACCTGTGCCCGCGCCAGACCAAAGGTTCGCATCAGCGCGCTGATATCAAAATGGCGGCTGGCATAGCGCTGGGCACTGATCGCCACCGCCACACTGGCCAGCACCACCGCCAGCATCGCCGCTAAGCCAAGATAACGCCGCGCCTTATCGAGGGCATTGGCCATCGCCTGATTGCTGTCGGCCAGTGATTCAAATTTCTGATTGGGCGCCAGATCGCGGAAGGTCCGCAGCTGCGTCAGTGCCTGCTCATCGCCGAGCAACAGCAAGCGCCAGTTCAGGCGACTGCCGGCAGCGGTTAAGCCACTGCTTTCCAGATCGGCCCAGTTCATCATCAGCCGTGGTGACAGGTTATAAAAATTTCCGCCACGGTCACTTTCTTCAACAATGACCGCACTGAGGCGCAGGCGGGTCGTACCCAGCTCGACTTCATCGCCCAGTTGCGCATTCAGCAGTGCCAGCAGACGCGGCTCCACCCAGGCCTCACCGGGCAGCGGCCCCTGTGTTGCATCCAGCGTGGCGGCGTCATCGCCTGCCTGTTCACGGATGCGCAGAATACCGCGCAGCGGATAGCCTTTATCCACCGCTTTGATCGCCGCCAGCGACATATCATCACCATGCAGTACCACCGAGGGGAAGGTCAGGGTCTGGCTGGTGCTCAGCCCTAACCTCTGCGCTTCTTCCTGCCAGGCCGGATCAATCTGGCTGGTCGACTGCAGGCGCAGATCAGCACCGAGTAAATCGTTGGAGCGGGACTGCATCGCCAGATCGAGACGGGCGCTGAACAGGGCAATGGCGGTGGTGGAAGTGACGGCAATCAGCAGGGCCGCAAGAATCAGGGTCAGTTCACCGCTGCGCGCCTCGCGCAACAACAGGCGCAGCGCCAGCAGCCATTGACGGTACAGCGTCATAACGCCTCCAGCCGGCCAGCGTTCATATGCACCCGGCGCTGGCAACGTTGCGCCAGCCGTTCATCGTGGGTGACCAGCACCAGGGTGGTGCCGCCGGCCTGATTCAGCTCAAATAACAGATCTTCGATCTGCGCGCCGGTTTTGCTGTCGAGATTACCGGTGGGTTCATCGGCAAACAGAATCGCAGGCTTACCGGCAAAGGCACGGGCAATCGCAACCCGCTGCTGTTCACCGCCGGACAGTTGTGTCGGGTAATGCAGTTGCCGTTCGCCCAGCCCCACCTGCGTCAGCAGCTGCCTGGCTTCGTCACGGGCGTTACGCACCCCACGAATCTCCAGCGGCAGCATGACGTTCTCCAGCGCCGTCAGCCCCGGCAACAGCTGGAAGTTCTGGAACACAAAGCTGACGCCCTGTGCCCGCACCGCGGCACGCTGGTCTTCATCCAGCGCCCCCAGCTCATGCCCCAGCAACTCAACACTGCCCGTGGTCGGCAGATCCAGCCCGGCCATAATGCCCAGCAGGGTTGATTTACCACTGCCGGAGGCGCCGACAATGGCCACACTCTCACCCGACTTGATCTCAATATTCACTGCCTGCAAGATGGTCAGCCGCTGGGCGCCGGTATCCACCACTTTGCCCAGCTGCTGAATACGGAGAGAAACCCCGGTGTCTGCTTTTTTACTGCCTGCTTCAGTCATACGCAAAGCCTCAGCAGGAGCCTTATTCAGGCTGCTTGTGCCGCTATCCGTCAAAGTACTTCTTCCTTTGCCGTTGTTAATACTGTTGGCTCTGCCGCTGAGCGTGCAGGCAGAACCGCGGATTCTGGTCGTTGGTGACAGCATTAGTGCCGGATTTGGCGTGCCGGTGCAACAGGGCTGGGTCGCTTTATTACAGGAATCGCTGCAACAGCGCGTTCCCGCGGTTCAGGTGATTAACGCCAGCATCAGTGGTGACACCACCGGCGGTGGCCTGACCCGTCTGCCCGCGTTGCTACAGCAGCATAAACCACACCTGACCATTATTGAGCTGGGCGGCAACGACGGCCTGCGCGGCATTCCGCTGAAGGTGATTGAACAGAACCTGCAGCGCATGATCAAACTTACCCGTCAGGCAAACAGCGACATTCTCCTGCTGGGCATGCAGATTCCGCCTAATTATGGTGCACGATATGCCAGTGCTTTCCGCGAGTTGTTTCCAAAGCTGGCAGCACAACACAACACTCTGCTGCTGCCGTTTCTGCTGGAAGGTATCGCCACCAGACCAGAGCTGATGCAGGCTGACGGCATTCATCCGACAGCCGCCGCACAACCCCTGATGCACGATGCGGTACTGTCCGTTCTGAACGATTGGTTAGATAACTACCTGAGCACTAACAACGACTGACTTCTATACTCCATTCCTGAGGGGCCTGCGGCATTCTGTCTGACGCTCCGGATAATCAGGGATCGATGCTATGTTCAGCCGTTATTTGAACAAACTGCGAGCCATGCAGGCACGGCAAACCTACTTTCTGCCGGGGATATTGCTGCTCGCCGTATTGCTTCTGCTCTACCTGTACGGCAGCTGGGAAACCAACCGCCAGCGCACTCTGAGTCAGCTCGAAAGCCTGGCGACGGTTGCCCAGAGCAACACCCGCCTGCTGCAACAACAGCTGAATTCTCAACTGGTCAGCCTGCAACAGAATCTGCCAGCGCAAAATCCTCAGAACTGGTCATTGTGGGTCCGCCAGCAACATAAACCGCACCCGTTATTCAGCCATATCGCCCTGTATACTGCTGACGGTCAATTGCTGGCCAGCTCTTTTGACAGCGCAGCTCCCCAGCAGGCTCCTCCGGCGCTCACTCGCGACGGGCTGGATTTTATGCAACAGAATCCACGCTTCCTCCGCACCCTGCCGGTCAACAAAGGCTATTACCTGCCCTACTGCCTGAGGACATCACATCCCTCTGAACTGGTGATCTGCCTTTTCACATCGACCAGCCATCATTATCTGCAGTGGCAGGCCGTGGACAGCCTGGAGCATTCAGCGCAACGCCTCATCAGCAGCGACGGCATTATATTACTGGCATCTCCCCTGCCCGTCAGTCGCCAGCAGATTATCGGTACCCGCATCAGTGAACGGCAGCAACAATATCTGCACCTGAATAGCGCCGAGCATACAGAAAAGCATTTCCTGTATTTTTCCAACCAGACGGAATTCGATGGTGCCAAACGGCTGGGAGTTGTCAGCTTCGATCCCCAATCACAGCTGCTGCAGATTATTTCGTTACCAATGGCCTCAGTCCTGACCCTGTGGCTCGAAGATATTGTCTGGCCATTGCTGCTTTTCACCCTGCTGCTGATCGTCTACTGGTACAGTTACCGGCAGAGTCAGAAAAATGTGCAGCAGAATGAACACCGCTATTCAGAAGAAAGCCGCGCACTCAGCGAAAAAGAAAAAATTATCGATATGCTGATGAGCAATATCCCAGGCAGTATTTATCAGATCAGTCTGCCTGAGCATCTGCTGGATTTTATCAGTGCCGGGGACCTTCAAATTTTCAGTGAGAACGACAATAATTCCGTACGCCACAGCCTTCTGGCTCTGATCCATCCTGATGATCAGGAAAAATATCTGCAGGAAATTGACAGCCATTGCACCAGCGGTACGCCCTATAAAATCATTTACCGCATTCAGACACTGCAGCATGAAGTTAAATGGATTATGGATCGTGGTCAGGTTGTATTTAACAAACAGAATCCCTGCAGAATTGAGGGACTGCTGATTGATATTACCGACCACACCCTGTCAAAGCAGCATGTGGAATATCTTGCCACCCGCGACCCGCTTACCGAATTGTTCAACCGTTATTACTTCAATGATGAGCTGATGAATTCGATTGAAGAGCTGACTCCCGGCAGTGGAAAAATTGCCCTGCTGTTTATCGACCTCGACCGCTTCAAAACCGTTAACGATTCGCTCGGCCATCAGGTCGGGGACCGCTTATTAAAACTCGTTGCCGATCGCTTACGTCATCTGGTTGCGCCACAACATATGGTGGCACGCTTGGGCGGTGACGAATTTATTGTGATGATGAATAAGCCGGAAAGCTCACAGGAAATAGAACATCTGGCGGAACGCATTATCAGTGCGGTCAGCCAGACCTATCAGCTTGATTATTATAAGTTGTCGACCAGCTGTAGTATTGGTATCAGTGTTTGCCCCGACGATTCCAATGAATCCTATATACTTCTGCGTAATGCCGACACCGCCATGTATCAGGCGAAATCCCGCGGCGGTAATTGCTACCAGTTTTACACCGAAGAAATGAACCAGAAAGTGAATTCCCGCCTGACACTGGAAAACGAACTGCGCCGTGCGGTTAAAAATCAGGAGTTCGAGCTTTACTATCAACCTCAGGTCAGCACTTTCGATAATCGTCTGTTGGGGGCCGAAGCACTCATCCGCTGGATACATCCAAGTGCCGGAATAGTGTCTCCTGCTGATTTTATTCCGATTGCCGAAGAGACTGGTCTTATCCGGGAAATTGGTGACTGGGCATTACTGGAAGCCTGTAAAAAATTCAGTGAGTGGAACAACACTTTCGCCCTTGATATGACGATTTCGGTCAACGTATCGGTACGCCAGCTGGATGATGCCTTTGTATTACGCACACAGGAAATTCTGAACATCAGCCAGCTTGATGCAAAATATCTTGAGCTGGAAATCACCGAGAGCTTACTGCTGGATAATGTTCAGGAAAATCTGAGAATTCTCGACAATATAAATAAGCTTGGGGTGCGCTTTGCGATGGATGATTTTGGTACAGGCTACTCATCGCTGAGTTATCTGAAACAGTTCCCGATCAGTAAACTGAAAATTGACCGGGCTTTTATCAACGAAATCAATAATGACCCGGAAGACGAAGCCATCGTCCGTGCAATTATTGCGCTGGCCAAAACCCTGCGGCTTGAACTGGTGGCCGAGGGAGTGGAAAACCACCAGCAGCTGGCGCTGTTGCAGGCGCTGGCCTGTGACAGTTATCAGGGATACTATTTCAGCAAACCGGTACCAGCGGATGTTTTCCGCCAGCGTTATCTGGAACAGAAACCGCCATTACAGAAATCATTACAGCAACAGTAGTGTTTTTTGTCGGGTAAAATACCCGGCAGCAAGCGGTTTTAATTATCACGATGAGAATTCCTCAATGGATCAGCCCCAGATCAGCAGTCAGATACTGTACGATACAGCCCTGCAGCTTGCGCAAAAGGCCGGCAACGCAATCGCCCGGCAACGCCACCAGCTGGATATTCAGTTTAAACAGGGAACCGAACTGGTTACCCAGGCCGACGTTGCCGCGGATCAGATTATCCGCGATGGCATTCTTGCTCACTTTCCGGATCATCAGATCCTGTCTGAAGAACTGGCCCCGGATAATCCTACCGACTGCGAGCACCTGTGGGTTATCGACCCAATCGACGGCACGGTGAATTACGCCCACCTGCATCCGCAGGTGGCTATTTCCATTGCCTATTATCATCAGGGTGAAGCTCAGGTCGCTGTTGTGCATAACCCGTTTCTGAACGAGACATTCAGTGCCATTAATGGCCTTGGTGCTTGGCTGAATCAACAGCCAATTCAGTGTGCAACAACACAGGAAATGCGCCGGGCACTCATTGCGACCGGCTTTCCTTATGATAAACACGATATTCCCCAACTGATTCAGCGCCTGCAGGCGGTTCTGACGCAGTGTGCGGATATTCGCCGTCTGGGCTCAGCGGCACTGGATATCTGCTGGGTGGCCTGCGGCCGGCTGGATGCTTATTACGAGACGGTTAAACCCTGGGATTTTGCTGCAGCACAGTTAATTGCGCGCGAAGCCGGCGTACAGTTCGGCCATATTCATGCCTTACCTGAAGGGATAAATCCGCAGCTGTGCGGAGAGAATATTATATTGGCAGTGCCGGCATTGTTCGGCCCGCTGCAGCAACTGCTGCAACAGGCCGATATATCATTCGCCAGCAAGAAGCGTTAACGCAGCATTTAAGCGCTTTTGCTCAGCATCCGAAAAGTGACGACTGCGATAGGTTCTGAGCAGCATCTCGCGGTCCTGATTATCCAGCCCCTGCAGCGCCAGTGAATCACGGTATTGCTGGTAGTCTGTTAACCGCTGCTGCCACTGCTGTTGTTGCTTATCAACGCTGGCCAGTCGCTCTGCGGCTTCTTTGCCATATTGCTGCTCACGCCATTGCTGAACAGCTTCAGCTGAAGCTCCCTGCTGCCGCAGTTGTTGTTCCTGTTGCTGTAAAGTCAGCACCTGCTGTGATTGCTGACGCAGCTGTTGCAGCTCAGGCGGCAGGCTGCTCTCCAGTGCAGCCAGCTGCGTTTCATCGGCACCCTGGGCGCGCAACTGCTGACGTGCCAGTGTGTAGTTATCCATAATTTCGTCGGCGTGGAAAAAGGCTTCCACCACTTCAGGTTCCAGCCATTCCCGGCGCAAACGCTGTTGCCAGGCAACCCGTGCGGCCAGCTCATCCATGCCCGACTGACTGATGCGCTTTTCCGCGTCCCGGTCGTAATCACCAAGAGCCGCCAGATAGCCCAGATACTCATCCATGATTTTTAATGCCTGCGACTGCCCGGGCTCAGGCAGAGCAGCAATCTGACTGCGCATGGTCTGCAGCAGGTCATCCAGCGGCACTTCGCCCTGAGCTGACAGATAAAAATCCATCCAGTGGCGCAGCTGAATATCAACAACCAGTTGCCCACGGTGGTCAGTACGCAGATAGCCATCGACACTGGCACCACGGAAGGTCATTACATCTTTTCTATCGACAGGATCTGCCTGTGGTAACACCCGATGGGCCGTAATAGCCGGATCGTTTTCTGGTGCAGCGGGCTGAAATTCAGCCCGCTGCACCAATACGCCGTCCTGCACGGCATATGTCAGCAGGACGGCTGCCACGGCCGACAGGGTAATCACCAGTACGCTGTTAGACCGTGTCATAGGTTACAGCCCGATGTTTTTAAGGCGGTTGGCGTGAGTACGGAAAACCGTCAGCGGATCGGTTTCGGTCAGATCATGCAGACCCAGAGTCTGGTTGACTTCGTCCAGATGGTTCATGCGGAAATCATCACGGATCACCATCCCCAGACGACTGGCACAGGACCCCACCAGACCATCATTTTTCTCACCGGCCGGGAAGAACAGGCTGGTCGTACCGGTCAGCAGATCGAGTGGGTCGAGTACGTTGGTCAGCGGCTTGGCGCCACTCCAGGAATAGTAACGCACACCATTGTACTGATAGTCCCCTTCACCGCAGGCCGTGGTCGGAATACCACCCGGATGCTGCTGGTTAAAAGCGGCTGTTTCGGCAAAGGTCATGGAGCGCATAGACATCAGGATATCCTGATCGTAATCACCGCCGGACAGGAAGTTAATGGTTTCCGCCAGAGCGTTACCCAGTGCCGAGATCAGACCTTCGAACGCTGTCGAACCATTGGCCCAGTCATTCAGGGTTTCAGCCACTGGAGTACCGCGGTTAACCCCGGCAATGGTGGTTACCGAAGCAATCAGATCCGGGCGCACAGAAGCCACATAACGGGTGGTCGGGCCACCATGACTGTGACCGATCAGGTTCACTTTTTCAGCACCGGTAATGGCCAGAATCTGCTCAATCTGCGGAATCAGCTGTTCACCGCGGATCTCCGGTGAATTGGAGTTGGACACAGTGGTAACAAACACCCGTGCACCATCCTTTTGCAGGGTTTCCGGGACTTTATACCAGTAATCAACCCCCAGCAGACTGTCGAAGCCATACAGGCCATGAGTCAGAACGATGGGGTATTTGGTGGCGGTATAACCACTTTCCGGCGTTGCCGACATGGCCGACACCTGAGCCGAAAACAGCACGGCAGACAATGCTGCCACAGACAGTATTTTGCTTAGCATGAGCGTTCCTTGAATTTGTTATTTTTGTTGGAAACCGCACTTCTGCCCGTACTGCGCTGAACGGGAAGGTTCCCTGATACTGCAAAAGCGAACTCAGTGTAGGCCACCCCCGCAGGAGCGGTAGGACATGACGGGTCAGCTACCACCGCACCGTCAGGAGTCGAAGACGCCGCCAGCCACGCCGGACATTTTACGCCACAAAAAGCGTTCCATCGTTTCAGATTGAAAGAAAACAGGCAGGAAAGTCAGGCCAGAAGATCTGGCAGGCGCGCAGATCAGTGCGACTGGAGATTCTGCTTTTCGTTATACATCGCCATATCGGCCACCCGCAGCAGATTGCGCAGGTCGTAACCATGAGCAGCGGTAAATGCACTGCCCAGACTGGCTGTCAGAGGATAGCGTTCGCTGTAGACATGATGCACATTGGCAATCAGGTCGTGCAGCTTAGCGCTCACCTGTTCCAGCTGAGCACCGTCTGAGACCGGATCCATCAACACCACAAATTCATCACCGCCCAGCCTCGCAGCCATATCGCCACGACGTATCAGCTTGCTCAGCGCCGCGCCTACCGCGGCCAGCACGTTATCGCCGGCCGCATGCCCCAGCTCATCATTAATGCGTTTAAAACCGTTCAGATCGATAAACAGAATGGCCAGATGGGTGCCGCTGCGCTCGGCACTGGACAGCAAACGGGTAGCATAGTCTTCAAAATGATAGCGGTTGGGCAGGCCGGTGAGTTCATCATAATTGGCTTTGCGGTAAAGCAGCTGATGCTGATATTCCAACCCTTCCGCCTGACTCCGGTGCGCCCGGTACAGGCGCCAGTACAGCAATAATGACAACGGCAAAGCGAGCGTCAGTAACACCAGCCAGCCCCAGTTAATATCGGTTATACCAAGCGGGCGTTCATACTCCGCCAGCAACTGAAAACCGGTAAAACCGAGAGTCTGTTGCTGCTGCAGCACAACCGGCGACCAGGTATCCACTGCCGGAGCATGGGCTAACAGTGAAAAGGCTTCGCCCTGCTCCTGAGCCACCCGCAAACGGAACAGCATACGGGGATCATAAGACGGCTCCTGCGGCAGCAGGTTGGCAACCTCAACCACCAGCAGGTTGAGGTAGCCTGTGCCCTGCGCATTACTGACCGGCAGCATCATCACCACCACCGGGTTCTCATCCAGCAGGGTGAATGGCTCTGACAGCGTAATCCGGCTTTGCTGCCGTGCCGGCAAGCGACGGGCGATAAAATCTACCGTAAACAGATCCAGCCCCACCACCAGACTTTCAGCGTTATCCGGAAACACCATAATCACCGGCAACGCCTGCTGTTCCGACGGGCTGATATTTTCCAGATACCGGCCGCGGCGCAGGCTTTTAACGTTATCCGGTAATTGTTGTTCCTGCATAATCTGCCGGAAGACCTGCAATGATGATCCATCCTGCAGATACAGCGCAGACTGAAACATACTGACATGGGGAAAGCGTTGCTGCATGGTTGCAGCATAGCGGCGCACAGCATTCATATCAGGCTGTTGCGTACCGGAGAAATACGTCGAGAGCGCCAGCAGCAGAGTCTCGTTCTGCAACATTTTCTCACGTACAAACTGACTGACCACCAAAGTATCAGCACTGAATTCTTGCTGCAGCCTGCGCCACTCACTCTGCCCGGCTGCCAGCAGCAACAGCAGCAGAGCCAGAGCGGTGAGTGCCGCAAACAGCATATAGCTGTATTTCAGCCGTTTGTGTTCCCGGGTGAAGGTATTAACCATAAGTGCCGCAAGTAACGAAATAACTTCAGTGTAGAAGCCACATTACAAAACGGCACAAATCCTCACTGCCAGAAGCGTTGTTGTTGCTGATGGATTTCCTCGGCTTCACGCAGCACCCGCTGCACAATCTCTTCAACGCCCGGCATATCATGAATCAGGCCCTGGGTCTGGCCGATAAACTGCACACCCTGCTGCAGATCACCGTCAATGGTGGCTGCCTTCAGACGCGGCACGCTGGCACCGAAATAGGCCAGCAGTTTGACCTTATCCATCATCGCCAGCATGCCAATCATCACTTTCCAGACCGGCTGTTTGACCATACGTGCAGCACGGGTGGCTTCCCAGCAGGCCAGCAGGAAATTCATCGGTTTACGGGTCGCTTTGATCGAGCGCGGAGTGCGCATCACCCGCGCCGGAATGCCATCGAAATTTTTTGAGTAGATAGTGTCCTGCTCGCTGCGCGCGACAACGGCTTCTTTGGTTTTCTGATGCAACGGGCTTTCCGCACTGGTGGCAAAACGTGAGCCCATGGCGACCGCCTCAGCCCCCAGTGCCAATGCCGCCAGCAGGCCACGGCCATCGGCAAAACCACCGGTAGCAATCACCGGAATACTCACTTTGGCCGCGATGGCAGGAACCAGTACCAGCGAAGTAACATCACCACCGTGGGCTGCTGCTTCATGGCCGGTCACCAGCAATGCATCGGCGCCAATTGCCTGCGCCGACAGTGCATGCTTTTCGCTGACGACCGTCGCAATCACTTTGCCGCCATATTCATGAGCGCGCTTAACCAGCCAGTCGCCTTTGCCCAGAGAGAAGTTGATAACCGGTACTTTTTCTTCCAGCGCGACTTCAGCGTTTTCTTTCGCTCCCGGCATCAGCAGGGTAACGCCGATACCAAAAGGCTTATCGGTCAGTTCACGGATACGCTGAATCGCTGCACGGGTTTCACTGACCGTCAGCGGGCCACTGGCCAGAATGCCCAGACCACCGGCATTGGACACAGCGGCCACCAGTTCAGGTGTGGAAATCCAGCTCATACCGGGCAGCACTAACGGATGTTCAATACCCAGCAGTTCAGTAATACGCGTTTTCATAACCAGATCCGGAAAATAAAAACACGCATTCTACTGCCTGACCCGGCAACTGGCGACCTGTGGAAAAAATCCCTTAACCAAAGGGAAAGAAAGGAATTCAGCGACCCGGGGGGAGTTGCTGTTGCTGCACGAAATTAAGGAATTGCTGCTGACGCTGCTCCGGCGACATGCTGCGCAACTGTTCCAGACGTTGCTGGCGCTCCATGCGCTGCATCGCCTGTTCCTGCATCTGCATGTTCTGGATTGAGCGATAGAAATTATCGAGGGCCTGACGCTGTTCCGGACGGCTGTTGTTCCATTCCAGTTGCAGTCCCGGGTGTTGCACAGGCGGCTGAACCGCAGCAGGTTCTGCCGGCAATACGTGCACATCAGGCCCGGCCTGAGCCGTCCAGATGCAGCAACATAACAATAAACCCGATAACCTCACAGAAAAGCCCCGTAACAATAGTGCATGAATTCTAACGGCAGCCGGGCAGAAATACCCAGCCCTGGCGGCGTAAAGTTGGCGTAAAAGCGACGCAAAATGCCATATCAGTCATCGCTGGCACTCTGCGGTAAACGGACAGAAACCAGCAAACCGCCATCGGCGTGATTACTCAGCTGCAGCGTGCCGCGGTGATGACGGATAACCCGGTCGGCAATTGCCAATCCCAGACCAAAGCCACGATGACCGTTCTCCAGAGTGTCTGGGCTGCGTTCGCGCGCCTGCTCACTGCGCACAAAAGGCTGCAGTAAATCGGCCAGTAAATGCTCCGGCACGCCCGGTCCGTGATCGCGGATATCAATTTCAACCATGCCGCGACGACCGCTCAGATCGATATCCACCGATGTACCGGGCGCCGTGTGCAATAACGCATTACGGATAATATTTTCCAGAGCAGAGGTCAGCAGGCGCGGATCCCCCTGCAACCACACGGCTTCAGCCGGCAGATTCAGCTGCAGCACATTCTGCGGCCGCTCAAAACGCGCATCCGCAACCACCTGTTGCAACAACACACCACAATCCACCGCCAGCCAGTGGCTGTGATCCTGTACGGTTTCGAGCCGCGCCATACTCAGCAGGTCTTCAATAAGCTCATTCAGGCGCTGGGTTTCCAGCTCAATACGGTCCAGATATTCCACCTGCTCCGGAACCGCATCCAGACGCGCCAGCTCCAGTGCCACGGCAGTACGGGCAAGCGGCGAGCGCAGCTCATGGGAGACATCGCGCAACAGCTGGCGCTGGTCGGAAATCAGGCGCTGCAGACGTTCTGCCATCAGCCCGAACTCGCGCCCCAACTCACCGATTTCGTCACGCCGCAGCAATAACTTCGGTGCAATACGTACCGGCCACAGACCATCAGCAAAGGCGCGGACACTGCGCTGCAGAGACAATAATGGCCGTGCCATATAGCGCGACAGCACAAAACCCCAGATGGCAAATAACAGCAGCGATGCCAGAAAACCCCAGCCAAGATAGGCCGGCAGGTTAAACACCGCGAGCGGATGGAGGAATTCCACCACCAGCAGATAAACCCGGCCATCGTGACTCTGCAGTGGTGCTTTCACCAGAATTTCAGTTTGCCCAAGCGGATTAACCCGCGCCTGATAAGAGTCGGAAGCAAAGGCGTATTCCAGAACATCCCCCGGTACATCGGGCAGTAAACTGATGCCCTGATCATCAAATACATAGGCATTCACACTGGGATGACGTTCGAAGGTCAGCAGCCATTCGAGCAGCAGAGGCTCACCGCCACGCTGCAGAATCAGTTCGGCGGCAGAGATATAGCCACCCGTGGGGGCAATCAGGTTAACGGAGTCGTTCGACCACTGGCGGTAATACATCGCCAGCAGCAGGGTCACCAGAGTGGCCACCAGACTGGTGACCATAAAGGCCAGATAGATACGAATAAAAATACCGCGCACGAATCAGGCCTGAGCCATCTCCTGTTCGGGGGCATACATATAACCTACGCCACGAATGGTACGGATGCGGGCATCACCATTACGGTTAGGGCCGAGTTTTTTACGCAGATTACTCAGGTGCATATCCAGACTGCGGTCGAACAGTGTCAGAGAGCGTTGCATGGATTGCTCGGCGAGACGGTTTTTTTCCACCACTTTGCCGGCATCACGGGCCAGCACACTGAGAATATTGAATTCAGTAACGGTTAATTCGACCGCTTCGTTGTTGCGCAACACCTGGTGCTGGTCAAGGTCAATGATCAGCTCATCCAGCTCTATGCTGGCCGATGCGACTTCTGCTGAACGGTTACGGCGCAAGACCGAACGCAGGCGGGCTGATAATTCGCGCGGGTTACAGGGTTTGGGCAAATAATCATCGGCGCCAATCTCCAGACCTTCGATGCGGTCCAGCTCGTCGCCTTTGGCGGTCAGCATAATAACCGGCAGGTCACTGCGCTGCCGGATGCTGCGCAGAATTTCCAGGCCATTACCGCCCGGCAGCATGATATCGAGAATCACCGCCTGATATTTGCCGGTCAGGGCTTCGCTCAGCCCTTCAGCTGCGGTGTGTACCGTTGTCACCTTGAATAATTCACGCTCGAGATAGCGGCGCAACAGTGCGCACAGCTCCTGATCGTCATCAACCAATAACAGATTCATACATCCCCCCGGTTCCGGGGCCCAGTGTCGGAGAAAAAGTGCTGTAGTTTCAAGCAGCTGGAGCGTTTCTTTACATTATGTAAAGAAATCACTGTTACTCATCTTCTTCACGCCGGTGCTTTTCAACGAAAGCGATAGCCTCCGTGACAGCATCGATAACACGATTATTGGTTTGCACCAGCTCATCCGGGGTCATAAAAAACGCCATATCCACTTCAAAGCGAATATAGCGTGGCGGCAGGCGATTAAGTGCGACACAGGCAATGTCAGCCATATGCTCAACACTGACGGCCGGGGTGCTGCCATGCAGGCGGCGCAGAATTTCCTCAGCAACCAGCTGCTCATAATAGTTACGAATGTGATTATTGATGCTCATACCGCCCTCCTGTGAATGGTTTCAGCATAGCACTCCGGCTATTTCCTGCTTTACTGATAAACAATACATAACCCCGCAGTGGCGATTAATCCGCCCGGCGTACTTTTTACAGGAAGATGCTATGAAACTGGTCAGCGACCTGATGACCCGCGAACTGCTAACCCACCTGCCCGACGATACCCTGCAGGATGCCGAACAAACGATGGCCCGCCATAAAATCCGGCATATCCCGGTGGTGGATAACGAAGGTAAGGTCTTTGGCCTGCTCAGCCAGAAAGAATTTTTAACCGAGGCGTTCCGTATTACCGATAAATTCGGCGCGCATAATCTGCAAACCTATCTGGCCCAGACCAAACTGAGCTCCTGTATTAATACCGAGGTACAGACCATTGCGGCGGATATGCCACTGGCTGCCGCCGGTCAGCAGTTACGCAGCAGCCGTCAGGGTTGCTTACTGGTTACCGACAGTGAAAATCATCTGATCGGTTTGCTCAGCTCCAAGGATTTTGTTCGTCTGGCGATTGAATTGCTGGAGCAGGCTTAAACCTGCTCAGGAAGGATAGCGCCGCTGAATCTCTTCAACCTGTTGTGGCTGCTGTAACACGGCATCCACACAGGCCTGATCCAGCTCGCTGTGCGCCGCCATTTTTTGTAATTCGGCAAATACTTTTTCCTGTGGCCAGGCGTCTTTATAACTGCGCCGGTTCAGTAAGGCATCGAGAATATCGGCCACGGCAATAATCCGTGCTTCCAGCGGTACCTCATCTCCTTCAGCCCCCAGATAACCGCTGCCATTCAGTTTTTCGTGATGAAACTGGACGATATTGCGCAGCATATCGGTATGCTCCATATCGCCGAGAGAAAAGTGCTCCAGCGCCTGATCGACGATATCGCGCCCGACTTTTACGTGCGATTTCATACGCTCGAATTCGTCTGCCGTCAGCGGGCCGGCTTTGTGCAGAATACTGTCGGGAATCGCAATTTTGCCGATGTCATGCAGAGGAGCAAACAACGCCAGATATTCGATAAAAGCATCACTCAGCTGTAGCTGCTTCTGCAATGCGCGGGCAATCATGCGCGCATAAGCCGCCATACGCCGCACATGAGCATCCGTTTCCACCGAGCGCCGGCCGCTGACGTCGGTGGCAAATTTCACCAGCGCCTGCATCCGGCCAACGGCATCCTGCTCACGCACCAGCTGCTGACCAACCAGATGAGCCCAGAGGTTACAGTAGGCAATTTTCTGCTCAGAAAAATAACCGGGCTGCTGCGAATTAAGAAACAGGAAGCCGAGCAGACCGCCATCATGAAATACCGGCATAGTCAGACTGGAACGGTACCCCTGTGACAGCAAAGCCGCACTGTGTGCTGACAGGCCTTGCTTACGGAACCAGCGCATATCATTCACCACCCGCAATGCCGGTTTGTCGGCCAGCGCGCGCAGTGAGGGCACATCATCAAGACGCACACTGTATCCCAGCAAAGGGGAAGCCTCATCGCTCTCATACACAAACGTCGATAACAGGCCATCTTCGGCGTTGTACAGCACCAGCGCGAAACGCTGCACACCTTCAAACTGTTCGCGCAATATGCGGTAAAGACGCTCCAGACGCTGCATAAAATGCATACTCTGGCCCAGCGTCTGGTAAGGATCATTCAGATACAGTGGCTCTTGCATAACCGGCCTCATCGCTGTTTGCCACAGTGTAGGCTAAAGGATTCTGCTTATACCCGGCAAAATGCCCCCTTCCTGATGCACATCAAGGAGAAAAACCCTCCTCTGGCCTAGCCTGAAGTAAAGCTAACAAAGGAAAGCGATATGGATACCAGCGCCATCAGACAAGAATTAACACAGCGTAAAGCCATGCTGGAAAACCGTGCCAGCAAGGTGGAGCGCGATGCCAGCCACCGTGATGAACCTTTATCGGCAGATTTTGCGGAGCAGGCGGTAGAGCGGGAAAACGACGACGTACTGCACGCCATCGCTGGTGAGTCGCTGCACGAAATCACCATGATCAATCAGGCACTGGCGCGTCTGGATGCCGGCACCTATGGCGAATGCAACGAATGCGGCAAAGCCATCGATGAAAAACGTCTGCAGGCTGTTCCTTATGCCAATCTGTGTATTCAGTGCGCGGAACTGAACGGCTGATCGCCGTTCAGCGTTCACCACCGTCCAGGTCCCGTCCCTCTTCCCGGCGCAGCTGCTCAGCCTCCAGAGCAATGGTCAGCAGCTGATCCAGCTTGGTTTCCAGCTGCTCCATACGATTTTCCATTTTCGCCAGCCGCTCGGCATTCGCCGTTTCTTTGGCGATCAGGTCCTCTTCTTCCTGTTGCATAAAAAACGCAGAAAAGCTGGCGGTCATCATCGAAAACAAACCGATGCCCATCAGAATCAGTACCGATCCGAATAAACGCCCGGCGGTGCTGCCCGGCACAATATCGCCATAGCCCACGGTGGTCACCGTTACCCAGGCCCACCAGATACCATCCATCGGTGTCTGCACATTGGGATCAATCACCGCCATTAAGGTGCCGGCCATAATGATGATGATAAAACTCACCATCAGGGTCGGCCCCAGATGATTTCGACCCATGATTTTCTGGAACGAGCCGGACATATTCATCAGCATGGTGAACATCGCCAGCAATCGCAATGCACGTAAGCCACCGGCGTGGGGAAAGGCCTGCCAGAGCAACGGCATACCGGCAACCACAATCACCAGGTTGCTCCAGTTATTACGTAAATAGCGCGCTTTATCATCCACCACCGCGGTCAGCACCAGGGTTTCCAGCAGAAAGAAAGCCCACAAAAACCAGTCGGTCACGTAGCTGTAGGGCAAAGGGCCATCGGCACGGGCTTCGAGATACCACTCGAATACAATCCAGAAGGCGATCAGAATCATCGGCCATTCAAACAGACGGCCAATACGCCGGGCGCGGGCATTCTCATTATTATCAACGCCGGACAGACCGACCATTTTCGAAATAGAGAGGATCATCAGAAACCAGTTCAGCACTGTTAATGTTAAGCAGAGTAGCTGAATCTTAGCGGGAAAAGGCGGCGCAGATCACCCATCAGAGTCATCGGCGCCGTTTAAATGTTGTCAGAGCTGCGGAGTAACCAGCACCTCACTGGTGGTCGAATTGGCAATAAAGCAATGCTGATGCGCTTTATCGTGCATAGCATTTACCGCCGCTGCATCCGGTTGCTTATCACCGCCGAATACTGCTTTCGGATTCAGACGGATACGGGCAACCCAGAATTTTCCATCGTCGCGCTGTTCCATTTCCGCCACAGCCGAATCTTCATACGACAACACCTGCAGGCGCTTTTTCGCCGCCAGAGCGAGAAAAGTCTGCATATGGCAGCTGGCCATTGCCGCCGCCAGCATCTGTTCAGGATCGGCACCAAAATCGTTGCCGGCGCCGCCGGCAGCCAGGCTGACCTGAGGTAAAAACTGAATATTATGACGGCGCTCAAAGCCTTCATGGGAAAACTCACCCTGTTTTTCCCAGCGTATATCAATACGGTGTTCCGACACGTTATTACTCCAGTGTTTTACGCAAAGTGAAAGCACCACGCAGGTCGCCGACATTAAAGCCACGCGCCTGATCGGCAGGATACAATTCATCCAGCTTTGCAGTGACCGCCGGCGCCAGTTGCGCACCATGACAGGTCAGGCACAACGGTGCGGTCGGAATGGCTTTCATATAACGGAATTCGCCATCGGCAACGGTCGTCGCTTCAATGCCTGCAGGGTCTTCACCGGCCTTTAGTCGCTGTGCAAAATTTTCCAGCGTCTGCAGTTCCCAGGCGTCGGCAACATTATCCGGGTTGCGGATTTTTGTTGAGGTCCGTGCCACCTGCCAGCCATTCTGACTCAGCCCGGCGGCAATGGCCGGGGCTTCGGTATTGCACAGCTGAATAGCCGCATCCGGGCCGCTCGCCTGAATCCCCTGCTTCAGGGTTTTCTGCAACGCCTGAGCAAAGGCTTTGGTCTGCTGCCGCGCTTCCTGAGTCAGCTGGGCATCATCGGCCGCCGCCACCCACATCGGCGCCAGACCAAGCATTGCCGCCAGCAACACGCTGCGTTTTAACATTCCCATGGCCAGTAACTCCTCAGCGATACATGCTTGGATCAACTTCAACTTTATGTACTGTGCCGCTCCAGCCATCGAAGCCACCCACCAGCATTTTCACCTGCTCAAATCCCATGCGTTTCAGGGTGTAAGCAGCCAGAGTACTGCGCCCGCCATTTTTGCAATAAAGCAGAATCTCGGCCTGCGGGTTGGTTAATGCCGGGTGATCACCGACACGGAATTCCAGCACACCGCGCGGGACGTTAACCGCACCCGGCAGGTGGCCCATATCAAACTCCGCCGGCTCACGTACATCGAGTACCACTGCGCCATTTGCCAGCAACGCCTCAGCGGCGGCGGCATCGACAGGATTCACCGCAGAGCGGGCTTCGGCTAATAAATCGTCTTTGCTTAATGCCATGTCAGTTCTCCTATTACATTTCCGAATAAGCATACAGAAATACAGTCTGTCTGACAGCCCTGTCGCTCACCAGATTGATATCAGGCAATCCACCACCAGCCACAGACCAGCATCAGTGGCCAGCCGACATAAGGACTGAACAGCAACCGCCAGATTTTCATTTCCGGCACATAACCAACACCATGCACAAAACCGGCGCTGATTCCCCACAGGCACAGCGACAGCAGGCCATGGTCAATATTCATGGTTTCGCTGGCGACCACATGCGGCACCGCCAGCAATAATCCCGATAAACCGAGTGCTGCCAGTAATGACAACGCACGGGCCCAGCCCGCGTAAAGCGGGCCGTAATCCTTGTAATCAACCGGTGCGTTCATGGCTTACTCTTTCAGGTCCGCATCGCGGTCAAAGTTTTCGTTCATTTCCAGCCACATGGCGTTAATAAGACCAAAAGAACAGGCCAGCAACACCCCTAAAATCCAGGCGAAATACCACATAAATCCTCTCCTTTTCTCAGTAAGTGCTGTATTTATTGTCTTCAATAAAGGCGGTGGTTAAACGGCCGCGCATTTTGTAGTAGCCCCAGGCGGTGTACAGCAGAATGATCGGTACAAAGAACATCGCCACCCAGAACATAATGCCCAGCGTTTTCTGACTGGAAACCACATCCCATACTGTCAGGCTGAAAGCAGGATCCAGACTCGACGGCATAATGAACGGAAACAGACTGAAACCTGCGGTACAGATAATACCGGTCACCGCCAGCGAGCTGCCGATAAAGGCCAGCGCACCACGGTTAGCAGCTGACATCAGCACGGTAATTAACAGGCCGGCAAAAGCGATCACCGGTGCGCTGATCATGATCGGGTAACGGGAATAATTTTCCAGCCAGCCGCCCGCTGCGACTTCCACGGTTTTATCCAGTGGCGTCATGGCTGCGGCAGTATTAATCGTACTGGTAATGACCAGACCGTCGATTCCCGCATAAATCCAGATGCCGGCCGTGGCAAAAAGTACGGCAACGATAATGGCCAGCAGAATGGAGATTTTCCGCGCGCGCTCATGCAGATCACCATCGGTACGCATCTGCAGATAGGTTGCACCATGCATCGCCAGCATACCAAGACTGACCAGACCAGCCACCAGTGCAAACGGATTCAGCAACGCCCAGAACGAACCTGTGTAATTGGAGCGCATAAATTCATCGAGGGTAAATGGCACACCGAGGAATAAATTACCGAAGGCCACACCAAACACCAGCGCAGGTACCGCACCGCCGATGGTCAGGCCCCAGTCCCAGGCACTGCGCCAGCGCGGATCTTCCATTTTTGAGCGGTATTCAAAACCCACCGGGCGGAAAAACATGGCAAACAGCACCAGCAATAACGCCCAGTAAAAACCGGAAAATGCGACGGCATATACCACCGGCCAGGCCGCAAAAATGGCACCACCGGCAGTAATAAACCATACCTGATTACCATCCCAGTGCGGGCCAATGGTATTCAGCATCACGCGGCGCTCGCTGTCGGTTTTACCGAGCACACGTAACAAGGCACCTACGCCCATATCGAAACCGTCGGTCACTGCAAAACCAATCAGCAGCACACCAATTAATACCCACCAGATTAATTTAAGGCTTTCGTAATCCATGTTCTGCTCCTTATGCCTGATCGGCGACAGCTTGCTGAGGCTGGGCGACAGCCGCACCGGCAGCGTGATTCTGTTCAAAATGATAACGGCCGGTATGCAGACTGGATGGCCCCAGTCGGGCAAAGCGGATCATCAGGTACATTTCGACAATTAACAGCAGCGTATAAAAACCGATAAACCCTGCCAGACTCATATACAGATCTTCCACCGAACGGCTTGAGACCGATAAATGCGTTGGCAGCACTTCGGCAATCGACCACGGCTGACGACCGAATTCCGCCACAAACCAGCCGACTTCACAGGCAATCCATGGCGCCGGCAACGAAATAATCAGGGCCTTTAACAACCAGGTTTTAGTTTCTACGTTGTGCTGTGTGCTGTAGTAGAACGACAGTGAAATCAGAATCAGCATCAGGAAGCCAAGGCCAACCATAATACGGAATGCCCAGAACATAGGCGCCACTTTCGGAATGGTATCCTGCGCCGCCTGTTTGATTTGCTCTTCGCTGGCATCGACAACATTGTTGGTATATTTCTTCAGCAACAGGCCGTAACCAAGGTCATCTTTTAATGCATCAAAAGCAGCGATGGTCGGATCGGACTTATCGCCATGACGCATTTTTTCAAGCAGTGCATAAGCTTCGATACCACGACGAATGCGCAGCTCGTGTTCCTTCAGCAGATCTTTGATACCGACAATTTCTTCATCCACGGAACGGGTAGCAATTAATCCCAGAGCACCCGGAATCTTAACGGCGTAATCGGTTTCCATGGTTTCCTGATTCGGGAAGCCAATCAGGGTGAAGTCTGCCGGTGGTTCCTGGGTATGCCATTCGGCTTCAATCGCTGCCAGTTTGGTTTTCTGCACATCACCAATTTCGTAACCGGATTCATCGCCGAGAATAATCACACTGATAATGGAGGCAAAACCGAAGCTTGCGGCAATGGCAAACGAGCGGCGGGCAAAAGGAAGGTCGCGTTTTTTCAGCATGTAATACGCTGAAATTGCCAGCACAAACATCGCCCCGGTGACATAACCGGCGGATACGGTATGTACAAATTTAACCTGCGCTACCGGGTTAAAAATCACCTCGGCAAAGTCAGTCATTTCCATGCGCATGGTTTCGTAATTAAATTCTGCCCCCACCGGATTCTGCATCCAGCCATTGGCAATCAGAATCCACAATGCTGACATATTGGAGCCGATAGCCACCAGCCAGGTCACCATTAAATGCTGTACCCGGGTCAGGCGGTCCCAGCCGAAAAAGAACAGACCAATAAACGTCGATTCGAGGAAAAATGCCATCAGGCCTTCAATCGCCAGCGGCGCACCGAAGATATCACCTACATAATGTGAGTAATACGCCCAGTTAGTGCCGAACTGAAACTCCATGGTCAGACCGGTGGTAACGCCCAGCGCGAAGTTAATACCAAATAACTTACCCCAGAACTTCACCATATCCTGATAGACCTGTTTACCGGTCATCACGAAAGCAGATTCCATAATCGCCAGAATAAATGACAGACCCAGCGTTAATGGCACGAACAAAAAGTGATACATCGCGGTAATGGCAAATTGCAGCCGCGATAAATCGACAAGACTCTCACTGATCATTGCTGATCCTCCGATTGCGAGGGGGTAATAGTTGAAAGACCGAATTGTTGCGAAACAGCGTCCTGCGGGTTGGTCATATCCACAGGGGCAGAAAACCAGATAATTTTGATGGCAAAGATCAACATCAGCTTGATCAGCAGAACGATCATCAGCTCGCGCACCAGAGGCACAGAAAACAGGGATTTTTTTGCCATAAGCCTTCTCTTGCAAAAGTGGCACACCGCAGCGCCGCAGAAACATAAACACTAAACATAGCTTTATCAGCATATAGCAATATTTTTATTACAACACTGCGATGCTTTGTCGCAGGGGCTGATAATCTCTGTGCTACCGCAGGCGGCACAGAGCACAGCAAAGAGCAGGCCAACCCGGATAAACACACTGAAAGGCCCACGCAGCAGGATAAACCACAGACAATACTTTACAAATCACGAACCGACTGCCAAATTTGACACTCCCCATGCCAGTAGTGTCAGCCATGTTCAGCAACCCACATTACCGCTCCCTGCCCGCCATCTCTTCTTTGCTGGATGCCATCGCTGCACCCGCCGTACTGCTCAGCCCGGACTATGAAATCTGTGCCGCCAACGAAGCCTACCGCCACACCTTCGGCGGTAATGACAGCATGGTTGGCCGCCACTGCTACGAAGTGTCCCACGGCTACAAGGTGCCCTGCGATCAGGCCGGTGAAACCTGCCCGCTGCGCCAGTGCTTCGAAAGTGGCCAGCGCCAGCGCATCCTGC
This sequence comes from Thalassolituus hydrocarboniclasticus, assembly GCF_025345565.1. Taxonomy (NCBI): domain Bacteria; kingdom Pseudomonadati; phylum Pseudomonadota; class Gammaproteobacteria; order Oceanospirillales; family Oceanospirillaceae; genus Thalassolituus; species Thalassolituus hydrocarboniclasticus. The sequence continues at coordinate 3,561,404 of NZ_CP054475.1, forward strand.
ATATTCACAACACGGCGCGCGGACGCGAACACGTGGATGTGGAAATCAGCCCGATCCGTGATGAGCAGGGCGAAATCCGTTTCTTCGTCGAAATTATGAATCCGGTGCAGCATGGCGACTGCCCGTTTGAACAACAGATGGTTGGTTACAGCCCGGCGTATACCCAGATGCTGGAGCTGCTCAGCCGTGCATCCGCCAGTGACATCAGCGTCCTGCTGCTGGGTGAATCCGGTACCGGCAAAGAACTGGCCGCACAATATCTGCACGGCCACAGCCCGCGGCGTAACAGCCCCTTTGTTACCGTTGAGTGCTCAGGGCTGACTGAAAGCCTGTTTGAAAGTGAACTATTCGGCCACGAAAAAGGCGCCTTTACCGGCGCGACGCACCGCAAACCCGGTCTGGTGGAAGCGGCCCGTGGCGGTACGTTATTTCTGGATGAAATTGGTGATATTCCGCTGCCGATGCAGGTAAAACTGCTGCGTCTGATAGAGTCCGGCAGCTATCGTCCGGTGGGCAGCATCACCCCGCGCCAGGCCGATTTCCGCCTGATCTGCGCCACCCATCGCCAGCTTGGTGATATGGTCGCCGCCGGCACCTTCCGCCAGGATCTGTATTACCGCATCAGTCCGTTCCCGGTGCTGCTGCCCTCACTGCGCGAACGGCCGGAAGATATTATTCCACTCGCCACTCATCTGCTGCAGCAGCTCAGTCAGCACCGGGTACTGCAGCTTTCAGAAGAAGCCTGCGACTGGCTGATACTGCAGGATTTTCCCGGCAATATCCGCGAACTGCGCAACCGCATCGAACGCGCCATCCTGCTGTGCGATGGTTCACAGATAGAACCTGAACATCTGCGCCTGGATCTGCATCAGTTCAGCCAGCACCAGAGCATTAACTCCAGCCATCCTGCAGCCGTCATCAACCACAATGCCTTGCCTGACATCATGCCGCTGGACCAGCTGGAAAACACCTACCTTACCCGGCTGGCCAGCGCCCACCCAGGCGATAACGCCAGACTGGCGCAACAGCTCGGCATCAGCGAGCGCACCCTCTATCGCAAACTGAAGCAGGCGAGAGAGGAAAAAAGCCGCAAAACGGACAAATAAATGACTCTGCACCGTATTTCATTCCGGTGTCGGCTCTAATAACAGTAGGCGCAGCGTCTTTTTTAGATGAAAATATACGCCTACAGGCATATTCCTCTGTTCGCTCCATGCAATATGGCAGACGTAATGAACATGTCTGCCGCTGAATCTGCCCAACCAAGGCATTTACGTACATAACAGGAAGGGATCCGGCTTCGGACTATACTCACTGTCCGGGCTTTACAAACGGGTGCTGCAAACGCAGCCTCCCGCATTAATGGACTGAATTATGGCTGCCGAACTGAGAGAACATCCACGCTTTTCCACTTATGTTAACGCCCGCTTATTGTTAACGGATGGTACCCCCCTTGATTGCCAGGTGCTGGACTACTCGCAAACAGGTATGCACCTGCTCTGGCCCCACGGCGAACCACAGAACCGCGATGGTGTGCTGACACTGGAGCTGGTGCTTGATAATCAGAAAACCAACGTTGCCGTTGAGTGGGTATTCTGCAACGAACAACACGCCGGTGTGCGCCTGCACAAAGCCGATGACCGCCTGTTCCTGCAGCTGCAGGAGTTCAATCAGAACCATCGTAATACCAAGAAGCTAAACCCTGAGCAGCGCAAAAAATATCTGCAACTGTTCATTCAGGAAGCCAACGCACTGGCTGACCGTCTGCCTAAACTCTGGCTGCCGGAGTTTCTTGAAGGCACCTTTACCAAAGCCAATATGGCACGCAACACCACTGAGCAGCAGCAATGGCTGCGGCTGGAAAAACAGTCCAAAGAAAAAGCCGCCGCCCTGCATCAGAAATTTACCCAGAACCTGAAGCGTCAGCTGGATTTGTGGTTGGCCGGTAAAGCCGAATATCTGGCCGAAAATCAGCAGGCCAGTGGCGATATGCGCCTGTCGCTGGTACAGCAGGCAGAATTTGAAGATTGGTTACTGGCCAAAGTGACCTCCTCGCACCTGCAGTCGCGGCTGGCCCATATGACCTTCGAGCTGCGCCAGCTGCTGGATACGCTGTCCGACGCCAGCATCGAGAACTGCTTTAACCCAATCGGCCCCGGCACGGTCACCGAAGCTTTCCGCGACGCGCTGGAAAAACTGCAGTTACCACAGGAAGCACGGGCACTGGCCTTTGAAACCTTTGAGCAGATTGCCGGCGGCAACCTGCAAACAACCTATCAGAATCTGGTTAAGCAGATCGATATACCACTGACCTTCCGCTACCGGAGACCGGCTCCGGAAAAGCAGGAAACCGCCCCGCAGCAAAACCAGAACAACAGCGGCGGAAGTGGTTCCGGCAACGGCAGCGGTTCAGGAAATACTTCTGCCATCAGCAGCTCCGGAGGCTCAGGTCCCGCAGCGCACAATATGCAGCCGGCTCACTATAACGAACAAACCCTGCAGAACTTCCAGCGCCATCAGGAAGAGGCCCGCCGTGCCTATTCCAATATTCAGAATCTGTTGCAGCTGCGCTATCAGCGCTTTGAGCAGGCCGCTCTGGCGCAGGACACTCTGCCCGAAGCCGAGCCGGAGCTGATCAGCAATGTGCTCAGCCATGTCGCGCAGCAACAAAGTCTGGCTCAGGGCCATGTGCGCGAACACGTGGAAAAGGCTCTGGCCGAAAAAGAAGTCAGCCTGCCAGTGGAATCCCGCGATGCCATCGACACACTGGAGCATGTGACCCAGCATCTGTTGTCGAGCGAGCAGGTCGCCGACTTTATTAAACCCTTTATTGAACGTCTGGGCTGGCCACTGCTGCAGCTGATGCTGAAAGACGCCAGCCTGCTGTTTAACCCCGATCATCCGGGCCGTCAGGTGCTGAACCAGCTGGCCAAACTGGGTCAGCTCACCACCAGCGGCGAAGCACAGGTAGCCACCCGCCTGCAAAGCCTGATCGACCCGGTGGTGCACAATATCAGCAGCGATGAAAACTCCCTCGACGAGTTACTTGAAAGCCTGCAGGGACTGGTCAGCAACGCCGAACGTAAAGCCCGGCAGAATGCTGAGCGCGTGGCGCAGGCCGCCGAAGGCGAACATAAACTGCTGAAAGTCCGCCGTCAGATTGAACATCTGGTGGGCAAAGACAGCTCCGACCGCACCCTGCCGTCCTGCGTGGTTGAATGGCTGCAACAGGGCTGGCAGCAAATTCTGGCCCTGCTGCTGCTGCGCGAAGGAGCGGACAGTAAACGCTTTAAAGGCGCGGTTAAGCTCTACCGTCAGGTACTGGCGCTGTTCAATCCGGACAACAGTGGCCGGCGGGAATTACTGCAGCGCTTTCAGCCGATGATGGAGCTGGCCCGCGCCGAGCTGGACCGCCTGAATGGCAGCCTGCCCGAACACCAGCGCTGGTACGACGAAATTATGGCCGCCGCCGAGAGCCACCTCGATCAGGGTGAAATCCGCGAAGCCGTTGACCTGCCAACCTTCGTCGCCAAACCCGCCGAAGTGGTGCCGGAAGGCCGCGGTGTACGCCGTGCCATGAACCTGCAGATCGGTGACTGGCTGTTACTGGTCGAACAGGATCAGGCAGTGTCCGTCGTATGGATTGCCCAGGACGCGTCCAAATTTGCCTGCGTTAACCACAGCGGCATGAAGGTAGTCGACTTCACGCTGGCTGAGCTGGCCACTGCCTTCGATGAAGGCCGGGTGAAACGGATGTACGAACAGGATGAGTCGGCGGTCGATCAGGGTGTCGATAAACTGGTGCAGCAGATTTACCGCGATCTGTCAGAACAGGCGAATATCGATGCCCTGACCGGACTGACCAACCGTCAGCATTTCCTGCGTCAGCTGCAGGACCGGTTCCAGGCCAGCCTGCGTAATCAGTCGCCCTGCACTCTGGCGATGATCGATATTGACCAGTTCAAACTGATCAACAAAAACTATGGCGTCGAGGGTGGTGATATCTGCCTGAAAGCGGTGGCCACCCTGCTCAGGGAACACAATAAAGACGCCCTGTGCGCCCGTATCGGCAGTAATGAATTCGCCATGCTGCTGGTGCACGCCGATATGGAGCAGGCCGAAGCCAGCACTAAGGTAATGAAGAAAAGCATCGAGGATACCGCGATCCAGAGCGGTGAAGACCGCTTCCATATTCACCTCAGTATCGGCCTGGCAACCATGAACGCCGATGTTACCGACGCCTCCGACCTGATAGAACAGGCCGAGTCGGCCTGCCTGATTGCCAAAGAGAAAGGCGGCTCACGCATTGCCCGCTACGAGTTCGATGACGCCGGGCGTCTGCGCCACGACGAATTTATGGCCTGGGGCAATAAACTCAATCAGGCGCTGGCCAACAACCAGCTGCAGGTTCTGTGCGTGCCTATTTCTGCCATTCAGGAACGCCACAAAGCCATCCGCCAGTATGAAATTGTCATCAGTATTCAGGATGAAAACGGCGCACAGATTCCACCTCTGGAATACCTGCAGGCTGCCGAGAACTACAACCGCATGTATATGCTCGACCGCTGGACACTGGAACAGCTGGTACAGTGGCTGCACGATCATCCTAATGCCGCACAGAACATCAACCGTTTTGTGTTGCGTCTGTCGGGTCATGCCATCAATGATGAAAGCCTGCTGGCCTATATTTTTGAACAGGCACGCGAAAAAGACGTTCCGGTGAAGAAACTCTGTTTTGAGCTGAATGAAACGTCCGCGATCCGCAACCTGGAAGATGCTGCCGACTTTATGCATGAAATGCGCAGTCTCGGCTGCCAGTTTGTGCTGTCCGATTTCGGTACCGGTCAGTCGTCGTTCGAATACCTCAAAGCCTTACCGGTGGACTATGTGAAGATCGACCACAGCTTTATTGACGGGCTGCACACCAGTTCCGCCGACTATGCGCTGGTGAAATCCATTCAGGAGATCACGCACTTTATGGCTAAGAAAACCATCGCCGAGTACAGCGCCAACAATAACGTCTGGGAAATTCTGCGTTCCATTGGTATCGACTTTGTCGTCGGTGCGCCGGCCGAATATCAGCCGCTGGAGAAGCTTGGCTGAAGCGGCCACGGCAGATGGCATGAGCAGGTAATGAAACCGCAAGGATAACCAGTGTACAATCCGCGCTCCTGAAAACAGCACTCTGGCTCTGAAGCGGTATGAAAACAATCGTCGGTCTTATGTTATTCGGGTTGCTCAGCGCCTGTTCGGTGAGCAACCTGCCTGGCAACCTCTCCCGTTCCATGATGAATCAGGATGACCCTGCCATCGTCGCCGCCGGAGCCCCGGCCTATCTGCTGCTGCTCGATGCGCTGATTCTGACCTATCCCGATAACGAAGATTTCCTGCTCGCCGGCTCCCGCCTGTACGGCGCTTATGCCGGCGTTTTTGCGCAGGATCCTGATCAGGCCAAACGTATGGCCGATAAAGCCATAGGCTACGCCCGCCGTGCACTGTGTGAATACGATGAAGACGCCTGCACCTTAATTGACGGCCCGCAGGATGCTTTACTGACGGGTCTGGAAGAAGACTACGACGCTGACGACATCGCCGTGTTCTACGCTATGGCTGCTGCCTGGGCCGGCTGGATTCAGGCCAACAGCGATGACTGGAATGCCATTGCCCAGCTCGGCAAGGTAAAAATCCTGATGCAATGGGTGGCCACTCAGGACCCGGGTTATGACCACGCCACCGTGCAGGTGTACCTCGGCGTTCTGGAAACCCAGTTACCACCATCACTGGGGGGTAAGCCGGAGCTCGGCCGCGAGTACTTTGAACGCGCTATCGATATGACCCAGGGTCAGAATCTGATGGCCAAGGTGCTGTTTGCCAAGCAATACGCCCGCCTGATGTTTGAACAGGAATTACACGACCGTTTATTGCAGGAAGCCCTGGACGCTGATCCGCACAGCGAAGGGCTGACTCTTATTAACCGCCTGGCACAGCGTCAGGCCGCCGTTCTGTTAGCCGAATCCTCTGAATACTTTGAGTGAGATCCTATGAAACTGATCACCGCCCTGGCGCTGACCCTGAGTCTGCTGGCTCCTGTGGCTCAGGCTGCCACCACCCTGAAAATTGCCACTCTGGTTCCTGATGGCACCAACTGGATGAAGCTGATGCGTCAGGCTGCTGATGACATCAAGCAGGAAACCGACAGCCGGGTAAAAATCAAATATTTCCCCGGTGGCGTACAGGGCAGCGATAAAAGCGTGCTGCGTAAAATGCAGATTCGTCAGCTGCAGGGTGGTGCCGTTTCTACCGGTGCAATGTCACACATCACCAACGTAACCCAGCTCTACAGCCTGCCATTTACGTTCCGCAATCTCGATGAAGTGCGTGCTGTGCGCGCCGAGTACGACCAGTACATCGCTGCAGCGCTGCAGGAAAAAGGCTACATCCTGCTGGGCCTGTCAGAAGGCGGTTTTGCTTATCTGATGTCTAACAAGCCACTGAAATCATCGGTGGATGTTCGCAGCCAGAAAGTCTGGGTGCCGGAAGGCGACATCATCAGCCAGACCACTTTTGAGAATGGTCAGGTTGAGCCGATCTCCCTGCCGGTATCCGATGTTTATACCAGCCTGCAGACTGGCCTGATTGATACCGTTGCCGTCAATGCCACCTCGGCGATTGCCCTGCAATGGCACACCAAACTGAGCTATGCCACCGATTTTCCACTGGCCTTTATCTTCGGCATGCTGGTCGTTGACGAACGCGCCTTCAGCAAAATCGACGCTGCTGATCAGGCCGTTGTGAAACGTATTATGGCCGCAACCTTCCGCGCCATGGATGTACAGAACGAAAAAGATGAGCAGGGTGCACGTGCGGCACTGGCACAGAATGGTATGCAGTTTGTCGAGCTGACCGAAGAAGATAAGCTGGCCTGGCGCAAAATGGCGCAGGACAGTATCGACACCCTGCGTGAAAAATCCGTCTACCCGGCCGATCTCTATAATCAGCTGAAACAAAGCCTGGAAAACAAACGTCAGGCGGCTGCATTGTAATGAAAAAATGGCTGTCCGCTCTGCATCGCCTGGAAGATGGTGTACTGGTACTGTTACTGCTGGCGATGATTATTCTCGCCGGTGTCGATATTCTTGCCCGTACCCTGTTCGGCGGCGGTGTGGTCTGGGTACAGCCACTACTGCGCGTTATGGTGCTATGGCTCGGTCTGCTCGGTGCTCTGCTGGCCACCCGCTCACGCGAACATATCGCCATTGATCTGATCAACCGCCTCGCCGGTGCGCAGACCAGGCGCTGGCTGGGCGTACTGACCTCAGCCTTTGCGGCCTTTATCTGTCTGGTAATCGCCTGGAATGCTCAGGCTTTTGTACGCTTTGCTTTCGAGTTTGGCGACGTGGCCTTTGGGCGCGTGCCTGCCTGGCCGCTGCAACTGGTGATTCCGTTAAGCTTCGCTCTGATGGGGCTGCGCTTTAGCCTGCAGGCACTGCAGCAAGTGCGCGGACAAACTGCGGAGGCTGAAGCATGAGCATTCTGGTTCCACTGCTGTTATTACTGCTTGCTCTGGCCGGTGCGCCACTCTTTACCGTGATCGCGGCCAGCGCGATGTGGGGCTTCTGGCAGACTGACGTTGATCTTCAGACCATGGCCATCAGCATCTATCAGATTGCTGAAATGCCGGTTCTGATCGCGATTCCGCTGTTTACCTTCGCCGGTTACTTACTGGGTGAAAGCAAAGCACCGCAGCGTCTGGTACGCATTACCGATGCCTTCCTCGGCTGGATGCCCGGCGGTCTGGCGATCGTGGCTCTCGCTGCCTGCGCATTATTTACCGCCTTTACCGGCGCCTCCGGAGTCACCATCGTCGCTCTTGGCGCATTACTGGTGCCGGCTCTGCAGAAAGCCGGCTACAAAGAGTCGTTTAATCTCGGTCTGGTTACCACCTCTGGCAGCCTTGGCCTGCTATTCGCCCCATCCCTGCCGCTGATTCTGTACGGCGTAGTGGCCCAACAGATGGCGCTGGACACGCCGGTCAGCATCGATGACCTGTTCCTCGCCGGTCTGCTGCCAGGCCTACTGATGTTGTTTGCTCTGTCGCTCTACAGCGCCTGGCAGTCACGCGGCATTGAGCGTACTCACCATCCCTTCGATAAAGCCGAAGCCTGGGCGGCAATTAAAGACAGCGCGTGGGAAATTCCGCTGCCTTTTGTTGTACTCGGCGGTATTTACAGCGGCTTTTTCGCGGTATCCGAGGCGGCTGCGCTGACCGCCTTTTATGTGCTGATCGTCAGTGTGGTTATCCGCCGTGAAATCAGCCTGAAGCAGCTGCCCGTGGTCATGCGTGACTCAATGAAACTGGTCGGCGCGATTCTGCTGATTCTGGCGGTATCCATGGCGTCCACCAATTACATGATTGATGCCGGTATTCCGGAGCAGATTTTTGGCTTTATTCAGCAGCACGTCAGCGATGCTTTCACTTTCCTGTTATTGCTGACCCTCTTCCTGCTGGTCCTGGGCATGATGCTCGATATCTTCTCGGCCATCGTCATTATGATTCCGATCATCCTGCCGATTGCCATTGAGTACGGCATCCACCCGATTCATCTGGGCATTCTGTTCCTCGCGAACATGCAGCTGGGCTACTTTACGCCGCCAGTGGGCATGAACCTGTTTATTGCCAGTTTCCGCTTTAATAAACCGGTTATGACGCTGTATCGCGCCACCATCCCGTTCTTCTTTATTCTGCTCGCCTGTGTGCTGATTATTACCTACTGGCCTGGCCTGAGCCTCGCGCTGCTGTAAACCACGATCACAGACGCTCTGCGGAGCGTCTGACCCTTCTTTACAGCTGCTTGCCCAATCTGACATGGCTGCGGGTTATGGTAGTAACTCATGATCGTGCTCATGGATGAGTATCCTTCCTAAGACGTTGTTTGCGGGTTAATCTTGACCCGCTTTTTTTTATTCCCGTCCGTCAAATCAATAATAATCACAGGAAGGCTTATGGCCAGTCTGAGCGCCCGCCTGACCCGCACACTGCTGCGCACCCTGGTGCAACCCACATTCACCCCCGGGTTCGGCCTTAAACGCCAGCGTCAGCGCTTAAATACCCTGCAACAACTTATGCCGATGCCCTTTGGCGTGCGTAAACAGACAACGCCCTGCGGCGGCATTCCAGCCTGGCGCCTGACTCCGGCAACCGTACATGAAGCCGGTAGCGCGCAAAATGCCGGCGCAAGTGTGATGCTGTATCTGCATGGTGGCGGTTATGTTGTCGGTTCACCGACCAGTCATGGTGAAATGGTCGCGCGTATCGCCCGCCAGTGCAGTCTCGATACCTGGCTGATTGATTACCGCCTTGCTCCCGAGCATCCGGCTCCTGCAGCCCTTGAGGACGCACTCTGTGCCTACCGTACCCTCAGTGCTCAGGGACCGGTGATTATTGCCGGAGATTCGGCCGGCGGCGGTCTGAGTCTGGCCCTGACTGCCGCTGTTCTGCAACAGCAGCTGCCACACCCACAGGCGCTGGTTTTATTCTCGCCCTGGTGTGATCTGAGCTGCAGCGGTGCATCCATCAGTGAAAGGGAAGAGCGGGAGGTATTACTGCAGACAGACTGGCTGTACTTTGCGGCGGAGCAGTATGCCGGGCAGCAGGATCTGGATAATCCGCATATATCACCGCTGCATGCCGACTTCAGCGATTTTCCACCTACCCTGATTCAGGTTGGCAGCGAAGAAATTCTGTACGATGACAGCGTGCGCCTCGCTCAGCGTATGCGCCATGCAGGCGTTGAGGTAACCCTGAGCGAATACCCGCAGATGTGGCACGTCTTTCAGCTGCACGCCGGTTATATGCCAGAGGCGCGTCAGGCACTGAATGAAATTGCGGCCTTTACCAGACAACAGCAAAAGCGCGGATAACGGCCAATAAAAAGGCCCGCAGTCTGACGACGGCGGGCCTTTTTATTTAACTGCCGAAATTACTCAGCGGCTTCATCCTGAACTTCAACAACATCCGCTTCTGCTACTGCAACCGGACGGTCTACCAGTTCAACATATGCCATTGGAGCGTTATCACCAGCACGGAAGCCACATTTCAGAATACGAATGTAACCACCTGGGCGGGTTTGATAACGAGGACCCAAATCGCTGAACAACTTACCTACTGCTTCTTTGCTACGGGTACGAGCAAAGGCCAGACGACGGTTAGCAACTGAATCTTCTTTTGCAAGAGTGATCAGTGGCTCAGCTACGCGACGCAGCTCTTTCGCCTTTGGCAGGGTAGTCTTGATAATTTCATGCTCGAACAGGCTCACCGCCATGTTTTTAAACATGGCTTGACGGTGTGCGCTGGTACGATTGAAGTGACGACCACTTTTACGATGACGCATGGTTTTATTCCTTAACTAACTGAACGCTCTGCTCAGGCTAATACTTTGTCGTCGTTACGGAGGCTGGCAGGTGGCCAGTTCTCCAGATGCATTCCCAACGACAGTCCGCGTGAGGCCAGAACGTCTTTGATTTCAGTCAGAGACTTCTTACCTAAATTAGGAGTCTTCAACAGCTCTACTTCTGTACGCTGGATCAGATCACCGATGTAGTAAATGTTTTCTGCTTTCAGACAGTTGGCAGAACGAACGGTCAGCTCCAGATCGTCCACAGGACGCAGGAGAATCGGATCGATCTCTTCTTCTTCGCGGATCTGTTCAACGACTTCGTCGTTTTCCAGATTTACGAAGATAGCCAGCTGTTGCTGCAAGATGGTCGCGGAACGACGGATCGCTTCTTCCGGATCGATGGTACCGTTGGTTTCGAGATCGATAACCAGTTTGTCCAGATCGGTACGCTGTTCCACACGAGCGCTTTCAACGCTGTAAGAAACACGCTTAACCGGGCTGTAGGTAGCATCAAGCTGCAGTTTGCCAATGGCCTTGGTTTCTTCATCGTTCTGGTTACGGGACTCAACAGTCTCGTAGCCACGACCGGAAGCAACTTTCAGGGTCATTTTCAGTTCAGCGCCTTCACCCAGATGGGCGATAACGTGAGCTGGGTTAGCAACCTCAACACCATGATCCAGTTGAATATCGGCAGCTGTTACTGTTGCCGGGCCAACTTTCGCCAAGCTCAGAATCGCTTCGTCACGTTCATGTAATTTGACCGCAACACCTTTCAGGTTCAGCAGGATTTCAATTACGTCTTCCTGTACACCTTCGATCGCGCTGTACTCATGCAGAACGCCATCGATTTCGCATTCAACGATTGCAGCGCCCGGCATAGAGGAAAGCAGGATACGACGCAATGCGTTGCCTAAAGTGTGGCCGAAACCGCGCTCAAGCGGCTCCAGAGTCACTTTAGCGTGGGTATTGTTTACCTCATCCACCTGGATGTGACGAGGTGTCAAAAATTCATTAACTGCACGCTGCATAGCTGCCCCTTAAGTTCCTCTATTACTTAGAGTAAAGTTCCACGATCAGGTTTTCGTTGATCTCTGCTGGGAGATCAGCGCGCTCAGGAACTGCTTTGAAAGTCCCTTCCATCTTACCTGCATTGACATCAATCCACGCACAATCAGTGCGCTGTGCTGCCAGCTCAAGAGCAGTTTTGATACGATCCTGATTTTTCGCTTTCTCACGAATCGTAACCACATCGCCGCTCTTAACGTTGAACGAAGGAACGTTCACAGTCTGACCATTCACAGCTACTGCTTTGTGAGTGACCAGCTGACGTGATTCAGCGCGGGTAGAGCCGAAGCCCATGCGGTATACAACGTTATCCAGACGAGATTCCAGCAGTTGCAGCAGGTTTTCACCGGTTGCGCCTTTACGACGCGCTGCTTCTTTGTAGTAGCTGCGGAATTGCTTTTCCAGGATACCGTACAAGCGACGTACTTTTTGCTTTTCGCGCAGCTGCAGACCGTAGTCAGACAGACGACCGCGACCAGCACCGTGTACGCCAGGCTTGGTTTCCATTTTGCATTTAGTGTCTAATGCACGAACGCCGCTCTTCAGGAACAGGTCAGTTCCTTCACGACGAGACAGCTTACACTTAGGACCAATATAACGTGCCATATTTCTGCCTCCTTATACGCGACGCTTCTTAGGTGGACGACAGCCGTTATGTGGGATCGGGGTAACATCAGTGATGTTAGCGATCTTGTATCCACATGCGTTCAGAGCGCGGACTGCTGATTCACGACCTGGACCTGGACCTTTAACTTCCACGTCGAGGTTTTTCAGACCGTACTCTTTTGCTGCTTCACCAGCACGCTCTGCTGCTACCTGAGCGGCGAAAGGAGTGCTCTTACGAGAACCACGGAAACCTGAACCACCGGCGGTTGCCCACGACAGAGCATTACCCTGACGGTCGGTGATGGTTACGATGGTGTTGTTAAAAGAGGCGTGGATGTGCGCAATGCCATCGACTACCGTCTTTTTAACCTTTTTCTTGGTTGATCTTTGTGGCTTAGCCATTTTTAAATCCTGCTTTTAATATCAACACTGCAACAAGTCGAATGCAGCTACACTAAAAGACCGACCGTAAGATTACTTACGGATCGGTTTGCGCGGACCCTTACGGGTACGAGCATTCGTTTTAGTACGCTGACCACGAAGTGGCAGGCTGCGACGGTGGCGGATACCACGATAGCAAGCCATATCCATCAGACGCTTGATGTTCATTTGCACTTCACGGCGCAAATCACCTTCAACCGTATGTTTAGCTACTTCGTTACGAACAACATCCAGCAACTCTTCGCTCAGATCACCAATTTTGGTGGTCTCTGCAATGCCAGTAGCGGCACAGATCTGCTGGGCAGTAGTACGACCAATGCCATAGACATAGGTCAGAGAAATCACTGCATGCTTGTTGTCAGGAATATTGACACCGGCAATACGGGCCATGTCTAACTCCGTTACACTTTACTTGATGAAAGGGCGCGAGATACTACAGTCAGCTCAAAAATAAATCAAGCCATCTGTAATATTCACACCCGACCTTGTCCGGGGATTAACCCTGACGTTGCTTGTGCTTTGGATCTGAACAGATCACGCGCACACTACCGTTACGGCGAATAATTTTGCATTCACGGCAGATTTTTTTAACAGACGCACGTACTTTCATGACAGTCTCCTAAATCTGGCTCAGCGGGCTGAGCCAAAATTCTTCAGATTTGCTTTCTTCATCAGCGATTCGTACTGGTGTGACATCAGGTGCGATTGAACCTGAGCCATGAAATCCATTACGACCACAACCACGATCAATAACGATGTGCCACCGAAGTAGAAAGGTACATCTGCAGCGACTACCAGGAACTGAGGCATCAGACACACCGCGGCAATGTACAGCGAACCGAACAGAGTCAGGCGTCCTAAGACAGCATCAATATACTTGGCAGTCTGAATGCCCGGGCGGATACCCGGAATGAAAGCACCAGACTTCTTCAGGTTTTCGGCAACATCTTTCGGGTTGAACATCAACGCCGTATAGAAGTAGCAGAAGAAAATAATACCGGCAGCGAACAGTACGATGTACAGCGGCTGGCTTGGCGCCAGAGCCATACTGATGTCCTGCAGCCACTCCATACCCTCGCCCTGGCCAAACCACGTTCCCAGCGACGCAGGGAACAACAGCAGGCTTGAAGCAAAGATCGCAGGAATTACACCGGCCATATTAAGTTTCAGCGGTAAATGACTTGTCTGTGCCGCAAACATCTGACGACCCTGCTGACGTTTTGCGTAGTTAATGGTGATGCGACGCTGGCCGCGCTCAACAAAGACTACGAAACCGATCACCACGACTGCCAGGGCAGCAATAACCAGCAATACCAGAATATTCAGGTCACCCTGACGCGCAGACTCGAAAGCCTGACCAATTGCACTCGGCAGACCAGCAACAATACCGGCGAAGATCAGGATAGAGATGCCATTACCGATACCACGTTCGGTAACCTGCTCACCCAGCCACATCATGAACACTGCACCTGCCACGAAGGAAGGTACGGCGGCGATGTAGAAATCAATGCCCGAAGAGAAAGTAACGCCCTGGCCGGCAAGGCCGGCCGAGACGCCGAAGGCCTGAATCGTTGCAAGCAGTACAGTACCGTAACGGGTGTACTGGGTAATCTTGCGACGACCGGCTTCGCCTTCTTTCTTCAACTGTTCCAGCTGCGGACTCACCGCCGTCAGCAATTGCATGATAATGGAAGCAGAGATATAGGGCATGATACCCAGCGCAAGAATACTCATGCGCTCCAGTGCACCACCGGAGAACATGTTGAACATCTCCAGGATTGTGCCCTGGTTCTGCTCGAATAAACGTGCCAATGCTTCCGGATTAATACCTGGCACCGGGATATGGGTGCCAATCCGATATACTACAATCGCCAGGAGCACGAAGCGGATGCGTGACCAGAGTTCAGTCAGTCCGCTTTGCATGCCCTGTGGGAGTCCTTGCCTAGCCATTAGTCTTCGACCTTTCCACCGGCTGCTTCAATAGCAGCTTTTGCGCCTTGAGTGACTTTCAGACCTTTGATGGTCAAAGCCTTCTTGACTTCACCAGACAGAATCACGCGAGCTTCTTTGATCTTCTCGCCGATTACGTCTGCAGCTTTCAGTGCTGCCAGATCTACAACATCGCCTTCAACCAGAGCCAGTTCGTTCAGACGGATCTCTGCAACGTACTGTGCTTTGCGTGAAGTAAAGCCAAATTTTGGCAGACGACGGTGGATAGGCATCTGACCGCCTTCAAAGCCCGGAGCCACTTTACCGCCGGAGCGTGATTTCTGACCTTTGTGACCACGGCCACCAGTCTTACCCAGACCGGAACCGATACCACGGCCAACACGCTTAGGAGCAGGCTTCGAACCAGGAGCTGGGCTCAATTCGTTGAGACGCATATTACTCCCCTTCTACCTTAACCATGTATTGAACTTGGTTGATCATGCCGCGTACAGATGGAGTATCTTCCAGCTCAACGGTATGACCAATACGACGCAGACCCAGGCCTTGCATGGTTGCACGGTGCTTTGGCAGCTTGCCAATGGTGCTCCGTGTCTGGGTCACTTTTACGGTTTTCTTAGCCATAACGTATTACCCCAGGATCTCTTCTACGGACTTACCGCGCTTGGCAGCTACTTCTTCCGGAGACTTCATTTGTGCCAGACCATTGAAGGTTGCACGAACAACGTTTACCGGGTTGGTAGAGCCATAGCACTTAGCCAATACGTTTTTAACACCAACCATCTCCAGAACGGCGCGCATTGCACCGCCGGCGATGATACCGGTACCTTCAGAGGCCGGCTGCATGTAAATCTGTGCGCCAGAGTGACGGGCACGGACAGGATACTGCAGAGTGTTGCCGTCCAGCTGAACATTGACCATGTTGCGCTTAGCCTGTTCCATCGCCTTTTGAATTGCCAGAGGCACTTCACGGGACTTACCACGACCAAAACCAACACGACCATTGCCGTCGCCAACCACGGTCAGAGCGGTAAAGGCGAAAATACGACCACCTTTTACCACTTTGGCTACGCGGTTTACCTGAACCAGCTTCTCTTGCAGTTCACTTTCGTTACGTTCTACACGTTCATTATTTGCCATGATCTTTACCCTTAGAATTCCAGGCCGCTTTCACGAGCCGCGTCAGCCAGAGCTTTAACACGACCATGGTATTTAAAACCAGAACGATCGAACGCAACTTTAGTGATGCCAGCGGCTTTCGCACGCTCAGCAATCAACTGACCAACTTTGGTCGCTGCATTAACGTTACCAGTAGTGTCACTACGCAGATCCGCTTCAACGGTTGAAGCTGTCGCCAAGACGGTAGCGCCATTGGCAGAGATGATCTGAGCGTAAATGTGTCTGGGCGTACGATGAACGCACAGACGAACCGCGCTTTTCTCACGGATGTTCATCCGTGTTTTGGTGGCACGGCGCAAACGAGCTTTTTTCTTCTCATTCATGGCCTAGACCTTACTTTTTCTTGGCTTCTTTACGACGCACATTTTCATCAGCATAGCGAACACCCTTACCTTTATAAGGTTCTGGTGGACGGTAGCCACGGATCTCAGCAGCAACCTGACCTACTTTCTGCTTATCAATACCTTTGATAACCACTTCGGTCTGGCTTGGCGTCTCGACAGAAATGCCTTCCGGCAGTTCATAGTCGATTGGGTGAGAGAAGCCCAGAGTCAAATTTAATGACTTGCCGGATGCTTTGGCACGATAACCAACACCCTGCAGAATCAGTTTCTTTTCGAAACCAACGTTAACACCGGTAACCATGTTGTTTACCAGGGCGCGGAAAGTACCGGCCAGAGCGTTGGCTTGCTTGTCGCCAGTTTTAGGAGCGAAGGTCAGTACGTTTTCTTCCTGTTTGATTTCAACAGAAGAATGTACATCCAGTTCTAACTGGCCTTGCTTGCCTTTGATGGCGATTTTGTCTGCAGCCAGTTTAACTTCTACACCGGCTGGGATTTGTACAGGAGCTTTTGCTACGCGAGACATCGTAATTCCCCTTAGAATACGGTCGCAATAACTTCACCGCCCACGCCCGCAGCACGAGCAGCGCGATCAGTCATAACGCCTTTAGAGGTGGATACGATAGCCACACCCAGACCTGCTTCAACTTTAGGCAGCTCTGTGGTGCCACGGTACTGACGCAGACCAGGGCGGCTAACGCGCTGGATACGTTCAATAACTGGCTTACCTTCGTAGTATTTCAGATCGATGGTCAGGGTCGGCTTGACCGCTTCATCGATAGAAAAACTGTTGATGTAACCTTCAGCTTCGAGAACCTGGGCTACAGACTTCTTAATTTTTGAAGACGGCATGCTTACATTCTTATGACCAGCTTGCTGGGCATTACGAATGCGGGTGAACATGTCCGCCAACGTATCTTGCATACTCATTAATAGTTACCTCTGTTGTACAGCGCCCCCCTTCCGGTTCTACCCGAAAGGGGGAATTGCTTACCAACTAGCTTTTTTCAGGCCTGGCACATTACCCTTCATGCCTTCTTCGCGCAACTTAATACGTGAAAGCTTGAATTTACGGTATACGCCGTGTGGACGACCTGTCATTTGACAACGACGCTGCAGACGGCTCGCGGATGAATCGCGTGGCAGTTTCTGCAGAGCCTGTTGTGCATTCCAACGCTCTTCGTCAGAAGAGTTAACGTTGCTCACGATCGCTTTCAGTTCAGCGCGCTTGGCGGCAAACTTGGCAACCAGTGCTTCACGCTTCAGTTCACGATTCTTCATGCTAATCTTAGCCATGCTTAACTCCTTAGTTACGGAACGGGAACTGCAGCGCTTTCAGCAGAGCGCGGCCTTCTTCGTTGGTTTTTGCGGTAGTTGTGATGGTCACATCCATACCACGGACCTTGTCTACTTTATCGTATTCAATTTCCGGGAAGATGATCTGTTCCTTCACACCCATGCTGTAGTTACCACGACCATCGAAAGACTTAGGGTTGATACCACGGAAGTCACGAACACGTGGCAGAGCCACGTCGATCAGACGATCCATGAATTCCCACATACGCTCACGACGCAGGGTAACTTTACAGCCAATTGGCCAGCCTTCACGCAGTTTAAAAGCTGCGACAGACTTACGTGCCTTGGTGACAACAACTTTCTGACCGCTGATGGCTTCCATTTCGGCCACAGCGTTGTCCAGCAGTTTCTTGTCGCCCAGTGCTTCACCAACACCCATGTTCAGGGTGATTTTGGTGACTTTAGGCACTTCCATAATGTTTTTGTAACCAAACTCTTCTTGCAGCTTGGCTACTACTTCGTTTTTATACAGTTCTTGTAAACGTGACATAGTAGTATCCAACTCCAATTAGGCGTCGACTTGATCGCCTGTGGATTTGAAGATACGTACCTTGCTTTCGCCTTCAACTTTGAAGCCAACGCGGTCAGCTTTCTCAGTTTTCGGGTTCCAGATGGCTACGTTGGAAACCTGAATACCGGTTTCTTTTTCAACGATGCCGCCTGGCTGCTGCAGGTACGGGTTTGGTTTCTGGTGTTTTTTCACCACGTTAATGCCAGATACCAGCACACGGCCATCCTGCAGAACTTTCTGCACTTTGCCACGCTTGCCTTTATCTTTACCGGCAATAACAACTACTTCGTCATTTTTGCGAATCTTTAACATATCTCGTCCCCCTCCCTTAGAGCACTTCTGGTGCCAGGGAAATGATTTTCATGAACTGCTCAGAGCGCAGCTCACGAGTCACAGGGCCAAAGATACGGGTACCGATTGGCGCCAATGAAGCATTCAGCAGAACGGCAGAGTTTACATCAAAACGGATAATAGATCCGTCCGGACGACGTACACCTTTACGGGTACGTACTACCACGGCGTTCATTACCTGACCTTTTTTCACTTTACCGCGGGGAATTGCTTCCTTAACGGATACTTTAATCAAATCACCGATGCCGGCATAACGACGATGAGAACCGCCCAGTACTTTGATGCACTGTACGCGCTTCGCGCCGCTGTTGTCGGCAACGTCGAGCATTGATTGAGTTTGAATCATGCCTCTCGCTCCTAACTAACTGCGCCCGGTCCTCAGACCTTGGCGGCGCGCTCGTCGATATTTACCAGCGCCCAGGTCTTGTTTTTAGACATTGGGCGTGACTCTTTTACAGTAACGAGATCGCCAATCTGGCACTCGTTGTTTTCATCGTGGGCCATCACTTTAGTAGAGCGTTTCACGAACTTTTTATAGATCGGATGCTTAACAAAGCGTTCAACCAGAACAGTGACGGACTTGTCCATCTTGTTGCTCACGACACGACCACTCAGGGTACGAACGGTTTTTGTGTTCTCAGTCATGATTATTCACCTGCCTTGCTAGCCAGCACGGTTTTTACGCGAGCGATGTCACGACGGGTCTGGCCGATCAGATGAGTCTGACCCAGCTGACCTGTCGCTTTCTGCATACGCAGTTTAAATTGATCGCTCAACAGTTCTTCCAGCTGAGATTGCAGCTCAGCCACTGATTTATTTTTCAGTTCACTTGCTTTCATCACAGCACCGTCCGTTTAACAAATGCGGTTTCAAAAGGCAGTTTCGCAGCAGCCAGAGCAAAGGCTTCGCGAGCCAGCTCTTCTGGTACGCCTTCGATTTCGTAAAGAACGCGACCTGGCTGGATCTGACAAACCCAGTACTCAACGTTACCCTTACCTTTACCCATACGAACCTCAAGAGGCTTCTCGGTAATTGGCTTATCCGGGAAAACGCGGATCCAGATTTTACCACCACGCTTCACTTTACGAGTCATCGCACGACGTGCTGCCTCAATCTGACGAGAAGTCAGACGACCACGTCCAGTAGCCTTCAGAGCGTACTCACCGAAGCTCACTTTAGAGCCACGGATCGCCAAACCGCGGTTGCGGCCGGTCTGAACTTTACGGAACTTTGTACGTTTTGGTAACAACATAACTAATTCCCCTTATGAACGACCGGTTTTCTTTTTGCCCTGGTTCTTAGCGCGGTCACGTACCTCTTGGATACCACCGAGGATCTCGCCTTTGAAGATCCATACTTTTACGCCAATAACACCATAGGTAGTGTGTGCTTCATAAGTTGCGTAGTCGATATCTGCACGCAGTGTGTGCAGAGGAACACGACCTTCGCGGTACCACTCGGAACGAGCGATTTCAGCACCACCCAGACGGCCACTCACTTGGATCTTGATACCTTCGGCACCACCACGCATTGCATTCTGTACAGCACGCTTCATAGCGCGACGGAACATCACACGACGCTCCAGCTGACTTGCAACGCTCTGGGCTACCAGCTTGGCATCCAGATCCGGTTTACGAACTTCTTCGATGTTGATGTGTACCGGGATACCCATCAGATCGCTGAGATCTTTACGCAGAACTTCTACGTCTTCACCTTTTTTACCGATCACGATGCCTGGACGGGCAGTGTGAATGGTTACTTTGGCGTTTTGCGCTGGACGCTCAATAACGACCTTGCTCACTGAAGCCTTTTCCAGGCGCTTTTCGATCAGAGATCGAACAGCAATGTCAGTCAGCAGGTTGTCGGCGTACTTATCCTTACCGGCATACCAGATCGAGTTATGATCTTTAGTGATACCTAAACGGATACCGGTTGGATGAACTTTCTGACCCATCTGACCAACTCCTATTTTTCTGAAACTTTCACAGTGATGTGACAAGTGCGTTTCATGATGCGATCGGCACGACCTTTCGCACGTGGACGAATACGCTTCATTGTCATACCTTCGTCAACGAACACGGTAGAAACCTTGAGTTCGTCTACGTCGGCACCGTCGTTGTGCTCAGCGTTGGCGATGGCAGATTCCAGTACTTTCTTGATGATGTCTGCGCCTTTCTTACCTGAGAAGGAAAGAATGTTCAGAGCTTCATCAATCTTCTTGCCGCGGATCTGATCCGCAACCAGACGTGCTTTCTGTGCAGACAAGCGAGCACCACGTAATACAGCGGCTACTTCAGACATATTTCACCCCTTATTAACGTTTGGCTTTCTTATCCGCCACATGACCCTTGTAAGTACGGGTCAGCGCGAATTCGCCGAGTTTATGTCCTACCATGTCTTCAGTTACGAAAACTGGCATGTGTTGTTTGCCGTTATGAACAGCGATTGTCAGCCCCACGAAATCTGGAAAGATTGTGGAGCGGCGAGACCAGGTCTTGATCGGACGTTTGTCGTTCTTCTCAAGAGCAGCCTCTACCTTCTTCATCAAGTGATGGTCAATAAATGGACCTTTTTTCAATGAACGTGGCACAGTTCTATCCTCTCTAATTATTTCGCAGAACGACGACGTACGATAAGTTTATCGGTACGCTTATTCTTACGAGTCTTGTAGCCCTTGGTTGGAACGCCCCATGGAGTAACAGGATGACGACCACCAGAGGTACGACCTTCACCACCACCGTGTGGGTGATCAACAGGGTTCATTACCACACCGCGAACGGTAGGACGAACACCGCGCCAGCGCGAAGCACCAGCCTTACCCAGTTCACGCAGAGCGTGCTCATTGTTGCCAACTTCACCGATAGTGGCACGACAATCAGACAGAACCTTGCGCATTTCGCCAGAGCGCAGACGCAGAGTGCAGTATGCACCTTCACGCGCTACCAGCTGAGCAGAGGTACCTGCAGAACGTGCGATCTGACCACCTTTACCAGGCTTCAGTTCTACGTTGTGAATTACGCTACCAACCGGTACGTTACGCAGAGACATCGCGCTACCTACTTTGATCGGTGCATCTTCACCAGACACAATCGCATCGCCAGCACTCAGGCCTTTAGGAGCCAGAATGTAACGACGTTCGCCGTCGGCGTACTTCAGCAGTGCAATGTTTGCGCTGCGGTTAGGATCGTATTCCAGACGTTCTACAACTGCTGGGATACCGTCCTTGTCACGTTTGAAGTCGATCAGGCGATAATGCTGCTTATGACCACCACCAATGTGACGGGTAGTAATGTGACCGTTGTTGTTACGACCACCACTTTTTGACTTCTTCTCAACCAGAGCTGCGAAAGGCTTACCTTTGTGCAGTTCGTTGTTGACGACTTTCACCAGATGGCGACGGCCAGGAGAAGTCGGTTTAGTTTTCACCAATGCCATGACTTAAACCCCTTATTCCGCGTCTGCGAAGTCGATGTCCTGACCTTCAGCCAGGCGAACGTATGCTTTACGCACATCGTTACGTTTGCCTGTACCGCGAGCAGTACGCTTGGTTTTACCTTTGATGTTGACGGTCTGTACGGAATCAACTTTCACTTCGAACAGAGCTTCAACAGCCTTTTTGATTTCAGGCTTGGTGGCATCCGGAGCAACACGGAATACATACTGGCCGTGCTTTTCAGCAACCAGAGTTGCCTTCTCGGAAATATGCGGAGCTACCAGCACTTTATAGATACGTTCACGGTTCATGCGTAGGCCTCCTCAAGTTTCTTCAGGGCGGGCACAGTCACCAGTACCTTTTCAAAAGCAATCAGGCTTACAGGATCGATAGCTGAAGCTTCGGTAATACCAACATGAGGAACGTTACGGGCAGCCAGATACAGCTTTTCGTCGATCTCATCGGCAACGATCAGGACATTGCTCAGTTCCATCTCTTTCAGCTTGGCAACGAATTCTTTGGTCTTGTGGGATTCCACAGCAAAAGAATCAGCAACAACCAGGCGTTCCTGACGAACCAGCTCAGACAAGATGGACTGCATCGCCGCGCGATACATTTTCTTGTTTACTTTCTGCTCATAGTTGCGTGGTTTGGCGGCGAAAGTTACACCACCTGAACGCCAGATAGGGCTGTTAGAAGTACCGGAACGGGCACGGCCTGTTCCCTTCTGACGCCATGGCTTAATACCACCACCGCTAACTTCAGAGCGGGATTTCTGTGCTTTGGTACCCTGACGGCCACCGGCCATATAGGCGGTAACGATCTGGTGAACCAGAGCTTCATTGAATTCACGACCAAATGCAGCTTCAGAAACAGCTACTGCGGTACCAGTGTTAGTTTTCAGTTCCATTGCTTACCCCTTAGCCTTAACAGCTGGTTTAACAATCACATCGGAACCAGTAGCACCTGGCACAGCACCTTTGATCAGCAGCAGATTGTTTTCTGCGTCCACACGAACAACTTCCAGGTTCTGAGTAGTAACCTGTTCAGCACCCATGTGACCTGCCATCTTCTTGCCCTTCCAAACACGACCAGGAGTCTGACACTGACCGATAGAACCAGGAGCACGATGAGACAGGGAGTTACCGTGGGTAGCATCCTGGGTACGGAAATTCCAGCGCTTAACGCCACCCTGGAAGCCTTTACCTTTAGATGAACCAGTCACGTCAACTTTCTGACCAGCTTCGAATTGCGCAACGGTCAGCTCATCGCCATTGGCAAGAGCTTCTTCGGTACGGAATTCCATAACGCCACGACCTGCCTGAACGTTTGCTTTCGCAAAGTGGCCTGCCTCAGCTTTAGTTGTGCGAGAAGCTTTCTTCTCACCAAATGTAACCTGCAGAGCACTGTAGCCGTCAGTTTCAACGGTTTTCACTTGTGCAACACGGTTAGGTGTTACGTGAACTACAGTAACAGCAACAGATTGACCTTCTTCGGTAAAGACACGAGTCATGCCCGCTTTCTTACCGACAATACCAATTGCCATTTTCCAATTACCTCTCGTGTACGGGGCTTAACCCACTATGGCCGCCCTCTTCTCCGACATGGACAAGGGCGTTACACAGAGCCTTACGGATAAATCCTGACGGATTAACCCAGGCTGATCTGAACTTCCACGCCGGCAGCCAGATCCAGTTTCATCAGCGCATCAACTGTTTTTTCAGTTGGCTCAACAATGTCGAGCATGCGCTTGTGTGTACGGATTTCGTACTGATCACGCGCGTCTTTATTAACGTGCGGGGAGACCAGAACGGTATAACGCTCTTTACGAGTAGGCAGTGGGATAGGACCACGTACCTGAGCGCCCGTACGTTTGGCAGTATCAACAATTTCCTGAGTCGAGGTATCGATCAGTCGATGGTCAAATGCCTTCAAACGGATACGGATTCGTTGGTTTTGCATTACCAAACTCCAAGTTTATGTGCAAGAGCTCACTTTCCCCGGATTAAGGGGACGCGAATTGTATGCGGCTGTACAAAAAGTGTCAACCACGGAATAGCAGACGACTTCCGAAGCCGACAAAGCAGACCAACTCCGGAATCACACTGACAAAAAAGCCCGCACAAAGCGGGCTTTTCAGATGCAGACATCGATCACTGTTGCGGACATCCTGTCCTCACCCTACCGGGCCAACCTCCGGCTGTCACAATCTGATCCGGTCAGATTATTCGATGATCTTGGCTACAACGCCGGCGCCAACAGTACGACCGCCTTCACGGATCGCAAAACGCAGACCTTCATCCATCGCGATTGGAGCGATCAGGGTGATGGTCAGCTTAACGTTGTCACCTGGCATTACCATCTCAACGCCTTCTGGCAGCTCACAAGCACCAGTTACGTCAGTGGTACGGAAGTAGAACTGTGGACGGTAACCTTTGAAGAATGGAGTGTGACGACCACCTTCATCTTTACCCAGTACGTATACTTCAGATTCGAACTTGGTGTGAGGAGTGATAGAACCTGGCTTCGCCAGAACCTGACCACGCTCAACTTCGTCACGCTTGGTACCACGCAGCAGAACACCTACGTTCTCACCAGCACGGCCTTCGTCCAGGATCTTACGGAACATCTCAACACCGGTACAGGTAGTCTTGATGGTCTCTTTGATACCGATGATGGACAGTTCTTCACCAGTGCGAACGATACCACGCTCAACACGACCGGTAACAACAGTACCACGACCCTGAATAGAGAATACGTCTTCGATTGGCATCAAGAAGGCGCCGTCGATAGCACGCTCTGGCTCAGGAATGTAAGAATCCAGAGTTTCTACCAGTTTCTTAACAGCAGACGTACCCATTTCGTTGTCGTCTTCGCCGTTCAGAGCCATCAGAGCAGAGCCCGGGATGATTGGAGTGTCGTCACCTGGGAAGTCGTATTCAGACAGCAGGTCACGCAGTTCCATTTCAACCAGTTCCAGCATCTCTGCGTATTCTTCAGAATCGGCACCGCCGCAATCTTCAGCCAGCAGGTCAGCTTTGTTCAGGAATACAACGATGTAAGGTACACCAACCTGACGGGACAGCAGGATGTGTTCACGGGTCTGAGGCATTGGGCCGTCAGTAGAACCACATACCAGGATCGCGCCGTCCATCTGCGCAGCACCGGTGATCATGTTTTTAACATAGTCAGCGTGGCCCGGGCAGTCTACGTGTGCGTAGTGACGGTTCGGAGATTCGTATTCTACGTGGGAGGTAGAAATGGTGATACCACGCTCACGCTCTTCAGGAGCATTGTCGATACCGTCGAACGCTACCGCTGCACCGCCCCATACTTCGGAACATACGCGGGTCAGAGCCGCAGTCAGAGTGGTTTTACCGTGGTCAACGTGACCAATAGTACCAACGTTTACGTGGGGTTTTGAACGCTCAAACGTTTCCTTTGCCACAGCCAAGTCCTCATAAAAGTCTGATGATCCGGCGGGCAGGATCCGTAATCCTGGCACGCCCATAAGGGCCGCAATCATACCCCGGAAGGCAAAACTGTCAACTCCCGGCCCATTATTTCAGCAAAGAGGCAACAGTAATGAGCCAATAACCGCGCAACACGGATAACAAAACGACTGAAATTGCTTATTTTTCAGTCTGTGGTGCAAATTTCTTGGTAAAACCTGCCCCTGCGGATCAAAAACGACGAGAAAAAGGAGGAGAAAACAGGTAAAGTAGCGCGCGAATTTTGTCTCTGCTAACCGAGTAATGTTATGACAGATCTTTCCTTATACAGAAACATTGGTATTTTCGCCCACGTTGACGCGGGCAAAACGACCACCACCGAACGAATCCTGAAGCTGACCGGCAAGATTCACAAACTGGGCGAAACCCACGAAGGTGAATCTACTACCGACTTTATGGAACAGGAAGCTGAGCGCGGTATTACCATTCAGTCTGCGGCCGTCAGCTGCTTCTGGAAAGGTCACCGCTTCAACGTTATTGACACCCCTGGACACGTTGACTTCACCGTTGAAGTATATCGTTCCCTGAAAGTACTGGACGGTGGTATCGGTGTATTCTGTGGTTCCGGCGGTGTAGAGCCTCAGTCCGAAACCAACTGGCGTTATGCTAACGACTCAGAAGTATCCCGTCTGATTTTCGTGAACAAGCTGGACCGTATTGGTGCCGACTTCTTCCGTGTAGTTGATCAGGTGAAAAACGTACTGGCAGCCAACCCACTGGTTATGGTTCTGCCAATCGGCCGTGAAGATGAGTTCGTTGGCGTTGTTGACCTGCTGACCCGTCAGGCTTACGTATGGGATGACTCTGGTCTGCCAGAAAACTACACCGTACAGGACGTGCCAGCCGATATGGTTGACGACGTTGAAATGTACCGTGAACAGCTGATCGAATCTGCGGTTGAGATGGACGACGATCTGATGATGGCTTACATGGATGGTGAAGAACCTTCTATTGAAGACATCAAGCGTTGCGTCCGTATCGGTACCCGCGACCTGAAATTCTTCCCTACCTTCTGTGGTTCTGCCTTCAAAAACAAAGGTATGCAGCTGGTACTGGACGCAGTTGTAGATTACCTGCCGGCTCCTACTGAAGTTGAGCCTCAGGATCTGACCGACGAAGAAGGTAACCCGACTGGCCAGAAAGCTATCGTTTCTGCCGAAGAGCCACTGCGCGCTCTGGCGTTCAAGATCATGGACGACCGTTTCGGCGCCCTGACCTTCGTACGTATCTACTCCGGTGTTATGAAGAAAGGCGATACCGTACTGAACAGCTTCACCGGTAAAACTGAGCGTATTGGCCGCATGTGTGAAATGCACGCCGACCAGCGCAGTGAACTGGAATACGCGCAGGCTGGTGACATCATCGCCGTTGTGGGTATGAAGAACGTACAGACTGGTCACACCCTGTGTGATCCGAAGAACCCATGTACTCTGGAAGCCATGGTGTTCCCTGAGCCGGTAATCTCTATCGCTGTGCAGCCGAAAGACAAGAGCATGGTCGATAAGATGGGTATTGCAATCGGTAAGATGGTTGCTGAAGACCCGACCTTCCAGGTTGAAACCGATGAAGATTCAGGCGAAACCATCCTGAAAGGTATGGGCGAACTGCACCTGGATATTAAAGTAGACATCCTGAAGCGTACTCACGGTGTTGAACTGATCGTTGGTCAGCCACAGGTTGCTTACCGTGAAACCATCACCAAAGCGATCGAAGACAGCTACACCCACAAGAAGCAGTCTGGTGGTTCTGGTCAGTACGGTAAGATCGACTACCGCATC
Source organism: Thalassolituus hydrocarboniclasticus (assembly GCF_025345565.1). Taxonomy (NCBI): domain Bacteria; kingdom Pseudomonadati; phylum Pseudomonadota; class Gammaproteobacteria; order Oceanospirillales; family Oceanospirillaceae; genus Thalassolituus; species Thalassolituus hydrocarboniclasticus. The sequence continues at coordinate 3,588,321 of NZ_CP054475.1, forward strand.
CGTCCTGCTGAGCCAGGTACCGGCTTCGCGTTCAAGTCAGTGGTTGTTGGCGGTAACGTACCGAAAGAATTCTGGCCTGCGGTTGAGAAAGGCTTCCGCGTAATGATGGACGAAGGTCCTCTGGCTGGCTTCCCGGTACTGGACGTTGAAGTTGAACTGTTCGACGGTTCTTACCACGCGGTTGACTCCTCAGCCATCGCGTTCGAAATCGCTGCTAAAGGCGCTTTCCGTCAGTCCATGCCAAAAGCCGGCGCTCAGCTGCTGGAACCAATCATGAAGGTTGACGTGTTCACTCCGGAAGACAACGTGGGTGACGTTATCGGTGACCTGAACCGTCGTCGCGGTATGATCAAAGACCAGGAAGCTGGTGCTACCGGCGTTCGCGTAAAAGCAGACGTTCCGCTGTCCGAAATGTTCGGCTACATCGGCCACCTGCGTACCATCACTTCTGGCCGCGGTCAGTTCTCGATGGAATTCTCTCACTACATGCCATGTCCGGCTAACGTAGCAGAGAAAGTAATCGCTGAAGCCAAAGCCCGTAAAGAAGCAGATAAGTAATTAACTGCTGATAAAAAAGAACCCGCCCGGTGTAAGCCGTGCGGGTTTTTTTATTGCCTGCGCACTGCCAAGCAACAAAATGACGAAGCGACAAATCACAGGCATAAAAAAGCCCGCATAATGCGGACTTCAGACGTACTATGCTAGCCAGCCTACAGACTCAGGCGGTCACAGATAATCCGCTCAGAATCCAGAGACAGGCATAAAAAAACCGGGCAGAGCCCGGTTCTTTTTTATAGCAGGATATCGAATTATTCGATGATCTTAGCTACAACGCCGGCGCCAACAGTACGACCGCCTTCACGGATCGCAAAACGCAGACCTTCATCCATCGCGATTGGAGCGATCAGGGTGATGGTCAGCTTAACGTTGTCACCTGGCATTACCATCTCAACGCCCTCTGGCAGCTCACAAGCACCAGTTACGTCAGTGGTACGGAAGTAGAACTGTGGACGGTAACCTTTGAAGAATGGAGTGTGACGACCACCTTCATCTTTACCCAGCACGTATACTTCAGATTCGAACTTGGTGTGAGGAGTGATAGAACCTGGCTTCGCCAGAACCTGGCCACGCTCAACTTCGTCACGCTTGGTACCACGCAGCAGAACACCTACGTTCTCACCAGCACGGCCTTCGTCCAGGATCTTACGGAACATCTCAACACCGGTACAGGTAGTCTTGATGGTCTCTTTGATACCGATGATGGACAGTTCTTCACCAGTGCGAACGATACCACGCTCAACACGACCGGTAACAACAGTACCACGACCCTGGATAGAGAATACGTCTTCGATTGGCATCAGGAAGGCGCCGTCGATAGCACGCTCTGGCTCAGGGATGTAAGAATCCAGAGTTTCTACCAGTTTCTTAACAGCAGACGTACCCATTTCGTTGTCGTCTTCGCCGTTCAGAGCCATCAGAGCAGAGCCCGGGATGATTGGAGTGTCGTCGCCTGGGAAGTCGTATTCAGACAGCAGGTCACGCAGTTCCATTTCAACCAGTTCCAGCATCTCTGCGTATTCTTCAGAATCGGCACCGCCGCAATCTTCAGCCAGCAGGTCTGCTTTGTTCAGGAATACAACGATGTAAGGTACACCAACCTGACGGGACAGCAGGATGTGTTCACGGGTCTGAGGCATTGGGCCGTCAGTAGAACCACATACCAGGATCGCGCCGTCCATCTGCGCAGCACCGGTGATCATGTTTTTAACATAGTCAGCGTGACCCGGGCAGTCTACGTGTGCGTAGTGACGGTTCGGAGATTCGTATTCTACGTGGGAGGTAGAAATGGTGATACCACGCTCACGCTCTTCAGGAGCATTGTCGATACCGTCGAACGCTACCGCTGCACCGCCCCATACTTCGGAACATACGCGGGTCAGAGCCGCAGTCAGAGTGGTTTTACCGTGGTCAACGTGACCGATAGTACCCACGTTTACGTGGGGTTTGGAACGTTCAAACGTTTCCTTAGCCATAGAACACCTCGTTCAATATCGTAAATGATTAAGCTCTTGTAATAATTGCTTCGGCCACACTGGATGGTGCTTCCGAATATTTTTCAAATTCCATGGAATAGGTCGCACGGCCCTGAGAGGCGGAGCGCAGATCGGTTGCATAACCGAACATCTCTGCCAATGGCACGCTGGCATCAACCACCTTGCCTGAAGGGGTATCATCCATTCCAGAAATCAAGCCACGACGACGATTCAGGTCGCCCACCACATCACCCATGTAATCTTCAGGGGTTACAACTTCAACTTTCATCATTGGCTCAAGCAGCACGGCTTTGCCCTTCTCTGAAAGTTGTTTTGTGGCTTGTGAGGCAGCAATTTTAAATGCCATCTCATTCGAGTCAACGTCATGGTATGAGCCGTCGATCAGCGTCGCTTTCAGGCCCAGTAATGGGTAACCCGCCAGAACACCGTTCTTCATCTGCTCAGCAATACCTTTTTCAACCGCCGGGATGTATTCACGCGGAATTGCACCACCAACGATTTCGTTAACAAACTCCAGCCCTTCCTGCTCGGATGGCTCGAATCTGATAACAACATGACCATACTGGCCACGCCCACCGGACTGCTTGGCGAACTTGTTGTTGATCTCTACCGTGGCAGTGATCTTTTCACGGTAAGCAACCTGAGGCTTACCAACGTTCGCTTCCACTTTGAACTCACGACGCATGCGGTCGACGATAATGTCCAGGTGTAACTCACCCATACCGGAGATAATGGTCTGGCCGGTTTCTTCGTCGGTTTCGACACGGAAGGACGGGTCTTCCTGAGCAAGTTTGCCCAGTGCAATGCCCATCTTTTCCTGGTCTGCTTGCGACTTAGGCTCAACCGCAACCGAAATTACCGGATCCGGGAATTCCATGCGCTCGAGGGTGATGCGCTTGTCCTGATCACACAGGGTATCCCCGGTAGTGACATCTTTCAGGCCAATCAGTGCGGCAATATCACCGGCACGCACTTCTTTAATTTCTTCACGGGCATTGGCGTGCATCTGCACCATACGGCCAACACGCTCGCGCTTACCTTTTACCGGATTGTAAACAGCATCTCCGGACTGCAGCACCCCGGAATAAACACGGATAAACGTCAGGGTACCAACAAAGGGGTCGGTGGCAATTTTAAATGCCAGCGCAGAAAACGGCTCTTCATCAGATGCTTCACGAACCGCAACGGTTTCAGCTGCATCATCAAGAATACCTTCGATCGCTTTTACTTCGGTCGGGGATGGCATGAACTCAACAACAGCGTCCAGTACCGCCTGCACACCTTTATTTTTAAAGGCAGAACCACAGGTGACCAATACGATCTCGCCGGCCAGCGTCTGTTGACGCAGCGCAGCTTTAATTTCGTCCTCGGAAAGCTCTTCGCCTTCGAGGTATTTATTCATCAGCTCATCATTGGCTTCGGCGGCCGCTTCAATCAGCTTCTCGCGCCATTCAGCAGCGACATCGGCCAGTTCTGCCGGGATCTCGTCATAACTGAAGGTCATGCCCTGATCAGTATCATTCCAGCTGATGGCTTTCATTTTGATCAGGTCAACAACGCCACGGAAATTGTCTTCCGCACCGATGTTGATCTGAATAGGTACAGCATTGGCGTTGAGACGATCTTTAAGTTGCTTAACAACCATAAAGAAGTCTGCACCGGCGCGGTCCATCTTGTTCACGAAGACCATACGCGGTACTTCGTACTTGTTGGCCTGACGCCATACAGTCTCAGTCTGAGGCTGTACGCCCGAGGATCCACACAGCACCACCACCGCACCATCCAGAACCCGCAAAGAACGTTCTACTTCAATAGTGAAGTCAACGTGCCCCGGGGTATCAATGATGTTGATACGGTGTTGCTCGAACTGTTGCGCCATGCCCGACCAGAAACAGGTGGTAGCAGCAGAAGTAATGGTAATACCACGCTCCTGCTCCTGCTCCATCCAGTCCATTGTGGCTGCGCCATCATGCACCTCACCAAGCTTGTGAGAAACACCGGTGTAAAACAGTACTCGCTCCGTGGTTGTGGTTTTACCCGCATCCACGTGAGCACAAATACCAATGTTGCGGTAACGCTCAATGGGAGTTGTGCGTGCCACTGTGCAGTCCTCGAATCAATTAAAAGCGGTAGTGAGAGAAAGCCTTGTTCGCTTCAGCCATGCGGTGAACATCTTCACGCTTCTTAACGGCTGAACCTTTACCTTCACAGGCTTCCATCATTTCGTTAGCCAGGCGCTGAGCCATGGACTTCTCACCACGCTTACGTGCTGCATCTACCAGCCAGCGCATTGCCAGCGCCTGACGACGTGAAGGACGAACCTCCACAGGTACCTGATAGGTTGCACCACCAACACGGCGGCTTTTAACTTCAACCAGTGGCTGGATGGATTCTAATGCTTTTTCAAACATTTCCAGCGGATCGCCACCTTGTTTCTGAGCCATGGTATCCAGTGCGCCATAAACGATTTTCTCGGCGATGGATTTCTTACCACTGATCATTACGTGGTTCATAAATTTTGCCAGTGTAACGTTTCCGAACTTCGGATCTGGCAGGATCTCGCGCTTCGCAGCGACGCGTCTTCTTGGCATGATAAGCCCTCTTAGGTCTTCAGGTCAGTCTGAGCATCCTGATTCAACGATCAACTCAGCCTTACTCTTATCCAAGTCTTAAGAAATTATTTCTTAGGACGTTTTGCACCGTACTTAGAACGGGCTTGTTTACGATTCGCAACACCGGAAGTATCCAGAGAGCCGCGAACAGTGTGGTAACGAACACCTGGCAAGTCTTTTACACGACCGCCACGGATCAGAACAACACTGTGTTCCTGCAGGTTGTGACCTTCACCACCGATGTAGGAAGACACTTCGAAACCATTCGTCAAACGCACACGACATACTTTACGCAGTGCCGAGTTAGGCTTTTTCGGAGTGGTAGTATATACACGGGTACATACGCCACGACGCTGAGGACACGCCTGCAGTGCAGGTACGTCACTCTTAGCCACTTTGCGTTTACGAGGCTGACGAACCAACTGGTTGATTGTAGCCATTTAGCAAACTCCAATTATCACTAACAAAAACGCCAGAAAATTCTGACGCAATAAAAGGGGCCGGAAGGATAATCCTCCCAGCCCCAGTCGTCAAGCCATTGATTGTTTTACAACCAATGACTTACTTATCGCTGAAAGCTTCGCTGAACTTAGCTTCCATTTCGTCGGCCGATACATTCATACCTGCCGGCGTAGTCTTGAGGCGATCATTCTCACGGGTCTGACGCTTACGCTTACGCTCAGCGTGGTACGCAAGACCAGTACCCGCAGGGATCAGTCGACCCACAACCACGTTTTCTTTCAGGCCGCGCAGGTGGTCAACCTTACCAGTCACCGCACCTTCAGTCAGTACGCGGGTTGTCTCCTGGAAGGAGGCCGCAGAGATGAAGGACTCGGTTGCCAGGGAGGCTTTGGTGATACCCAGCAGCACACGCTCGCCTTTCGCAGTGATCTTACCGGCTGCTTCCAGTTTCTCGTTTTCTTCGAGGAACGCAGAGTATTCAACCTGATCACCCGGGATAAAGGAGCTGTCACCGTTTTCGGTGATCAGTACCTTACGCAGCATCTGACGCACAATCACTTCGATGTGCTTATCATCGATGCCTACACCCTGGAGGCGGTAAACTTCCTGAACTTCGTTGGTGATGTACATCGCCAGATCGCCCACGCTCTTCAGACGCAGGATATCGTGCGGGTTCATCGGGCCGTCAGAGATAACCTCACCCTTCTCGACCTGTTCACCTTCGAACACGTTCATGTGACGCCACTTGTGAATCAGCTCTTCGTATGGCTCGCCGCCATCTTTCGGAGTGATCACCAGACGCTTCTTACCTTTAGTCTCTTTACCGAAGCTCACAGTACCAGTGATCTCCGCCAGAATGGCAGGCTCTTTCGGCTTACGGGCTTCGAACAGATCCGCTACGCGTGGCAGACCACCGGTGATGTCCTTGTTACCGGACGATTCCTGAGGAATACGTGCGATAACGTCACCCACGGCCACTTCGGTGCCATTTTCATGGTTTACCAGAGCGTTGGCTGGCAGCATGTACTGTGCCGGAGTATTGGTACCCGGCAGGATCACGTCGTTACCGGACGCATCCACCAGTTTCACCATCGGACGGATGTCTTTACCAGCCGCCGGACGATCTTTCGGATCGATCACCTCGATGTTCGACAGACCGGTCAACTCGTCGGTCTGACGGTTGATGGTGATACCTTCTTCCATACCCACGAATTCGATACGACCTTTTACTTCGGTCACAATCGGGTGGGTGTGCGGATCCCAGCTGGCCACTTTCTGACCGGCTTCAACTTTCTGACCATCCTGGACGCTGATCACAGCACCGTATGGCAGTTTGTACAGCTCGCGCTCACGGCCATGTTCATCGGCTACAGCGATAGAACCGGAACGGGATACAGCCACCAGGTCGCCACTTTCTTTAACAACGGTTTTCAGGTTATGCAGACGGATAGTACCGCTGTTTTTCACCTGAACACTGTCAGCTGCAGAAGAACGCGATGCCGCACCACCAATGTGGAACGTACGCATGGTCAGCTGTGTACCCGGCTCACCGATCGACTGAGCAGCGATAACACCAACCGCTTCACCTACGTTCACCTGATGTCCGCGACCCAGGTCACGACCGTAGCAGGAAGAACAGATACCGACACGGCTCTGACAGGTAATAGCGGAGCGCACACGCACTTCGTCGATACCTTCAGATTCGATTGTCTGTACCCAGGCTTCGTCGATCAGGGTACCGGCTGGCACCACGATGTCGCCTTCAGAACCAGGCTTGTGTACATCCTTCGCGATTACACGACCCAGGATACGGTCACCCAGAGCCACAACCACGTCACCGCCTTCGATCAGCGGAGTCATGACCAGACCTTCTTCGGTACCACAATCCTGCTCGGTGACCACCAGATCCTGCGCCACGTCAACCAGACGACGGGTCAGGTAACCGGAGTTCGCAGTTTTCAGAGCGGTATCCGCCAGACCTTTACGCGCACCGTGAGTCGAGGTGAAGTACTGCAGTACGTTCAGACCTTCACGGAAGTTCGCCACAATCGGCGTTTCGATGATGGAGCCGTCCGGCTTCGCCATCAGACCACGCATACCGGCCAGCTGACGGATCTGAGCCGGGCTACCACGAGCACCGGAGTCAGCCATCATGTAGACGGAGTTGAAAGATTCCTGATCCACTTCGTTGCCGTCGCGGTCGATCACTTTCTCTTTACCCAGGTTATCCATCATCGCCTTCGCTACCAGTTCGTTAGCGCGCGACCAGATGTCGATAACCTTGTTGTATTTTTCGCCGTGGGTAACCAGACCGGAAGCAAACTGGCTTTCGATCTCTTTTACTTCAGCGTCAGCGTTAGCAACGATTTCTGCTTTCTCATCCGGAATAACGAAATCGTTCACACCGATAGAAGAACCGGAACGGGTTGCATACTGGAAGCCGGTATACATTACCTGGTCAGCGAAAACGACGGTGTCCTTCAGACCTACACGGCGATACGCAGTGTTGATCATGTTGGAGATCGCTTTCTTCTTCATCGGGCGGTTGATCAGTTCAAACGGCAGACCTTTTGGCACGATGCGGAACAGCAGTGCACGACCGATCGTGGTATCAACCACTTTGGTTTCAGACTGCTCGTTGCCCTGCTCGTCAACCAGAGTTTCGGTGATACGCACTTTAACCTTGGCCTGCAGATGCGCAGAACCGGTCTGATAAGCGCGGGTCACTTCGTCCAGGTCAGCCAGGAACATACCTTCGCCTTTGGCGTTGATACGTTCACGGGTCATCCAGTACAGACCCAGTACCACGTCCTGAGAAGGAACGATGATTGGCTCACCGTTGGCAGGAGACAGTACGTTGTTGGTTGCCATCATCAGCGCGCGGGCTTCCAGCTGCGCTTCGATAGTCAGCGGTACGTGTACCGCCATCTGGTCACCGTCGAAGTCAGCGTTATAAGCCGCACACACCAGTGGGTGCAGTTGGATCGCTTTACCTTCGATCAGCTGAGGTTCGAACGCCTGAATACCCAAACGGTGCAGTGTTGGTGCACGGTTCAGCATGACCGGGTGTTCACGGATAACGTCAGCCAGGATATCCCAGACTTCTGCGGTTTCGCGCTCAACCATTTTCTTCGCAGCTTTAATGGTTGTCGCCAGACCACGGTGTTCCAGTTTGCTGAAGATAAACGGCTTGAACAGTTCCAGAGCCATTTTCTTTGGCAGACCACACTGGTGCAGACGCAGCTGTGGACCAACGGTAATTACCGAACGGCCAGAGTAGTCAACACGTTTACCCAGCAGGTTCTGACGGAAACGACCCTGCTTACCTTTGATCATGTCAGCCAGAGACTTCAGCGGACGCTTATTGGAACCGGTGATGGCACGGCCACGACGACCGTTATCCAGCAGCGCATCCACAGCTTCCTGCAGCATACGCTTTTCGTTGCGTACGATGATGTCAGGAGCATTCAGCTCCAGCAGGCGCTTCAGACGGTTGTTACGGTTGATCACACGACGGTACAGATCGTTCAGATCGGAGGTCGCAAAACGACCACCATCCAGCGGTACCAGCGGACGCAGATCCGGTGGCAGTACTGGCAGTACAGACATGATCATCCACTTCGGATCGTTACCGGAGTGGTGGAAAGCTTCCAGCAGTTTCAGACGCTTGGACAGCTTCTTGATCTTGGTTTCAGAGCTGGTCGCCGGAATTTCTTCACGCAGACGCTGAACTTCTTCGCCCAGTTCGATCTGGCCGAGCAGTGCCTGAATGGCTTCCGCGCCCATTTTGGCTTCGAATTCGTCACCAAACTCTTCGATCGCTTCGTAGTACTGTTCGTCGCTCAGCAGCTGACCCACGTCGAGAGTGGTCATGCCAGGCTCGGTCACTACGAATGATTCATAGTACAGAATGCGTTCGATATCGCGCAGCGTCATATCCAGCATCAGACCGATACGGGATGGCAGCGACTTCAGGAACCAGATGTGAGCAACCGGGGAAGCCAGCTCAATGTGACCCATACGCTCACGACGTACTTTGGCCTGAGTTACTTCAACGCCACACTTCTCACAGATTACGCCGCGGTGCTTCAGACGTTTGTACTTACCACACAGACATTCGTAATCTTTGATAGGACCAAAGATACGCGCACAGAACAGACCGTCACGCTCAGGCTTGAACGTACGGTAGTTAATGGTTTCCGGCTTTTTAACTTCGCCGAAAGACCAGGAACGAATCATCTCTGGCGAGGCGAGTCCGATGCGGATGGCGTCAAACTCGTCAGCGTTGTTCTGATTACGCAGAAAATTGACTAAGTCTTTCATATTTTGCTCCGTTTGGAGTCAGGCTCAGGCGGCTTCCGCCACCTGAACACTGCTCATCCGCTTATTCGTTTTCCAGTTCGATGTCGATGCCCAGTGAGCGGATCTCTTTAACCAGTACGTTAAAGGATTCCGGCATACCGGCTTCCATACGGTGGTCGCCATCCACGATGTTTTTATACATCTTGGTACGGCCGGCCACGTCATCGGATTTAACAGTAAGCATTTCCTGCAGAGTGTAAGCGGCACCGTATGCTTCCAGTGCCCACACTTCCATCTCCCCGAAACGCTGACCACCGAACTGTGCTTTACCGCCAAGCGGCTGCTGGGTAACCAGACTGTAAGAGCCGGTCGAACGGGCGTGCATCTTGTCGTCAACCAGGTGGTTCAGTTTCAGCATGTACATGTAACCTACGGTTACCTGACGGTCGAAGGCTTCGCCGGTGCGACCATCGTACAGCGTCATCTGACCGGAATCCGGCAGATCGGCCAGACGCAGCATACGCTTGATTTCGGCTTCTTTCGCACCGTCAAACGCTGGTGTTGCCATTGGCACACCGCCACGCAGGTTGTTACCCAGTTCCAGGATTTCAGCATCGCTGAAGCTGTCAAAGTCTTCGACGCGGCCATCGCCACCGTTGTAGATCTCGTTCAGCAGTTCACGCAACTTGGCGATTTCCTGCTGTTCTTTGATCATGCGGTCGATTTTCTCGCCCAGACCTTTGGCTGCCAGACCCAGGTGGATCTCCATGATCTGACCCACGTTCATACGCGATGGTACACCCAGCGGGTTCAGACAGATGTCCACGGCCACGCCGTTTTCATCGTATGGCATATCTTCGATTGGCTTGATCGCAGAGATAACACCTTTGTTACCGTGACGACCCGCCATCTTGTCACCAGGCTGGATCTTACGTTTGATTGCCAGGTAAACCTTAACAATCTTCAGTACGCCAGGAGCCAGGTCATCGCCGGTCTGCAGCTTGCGCTTCTTGTCTTCGAACTTGTCATCCAGCTGCTTGCGACGCTCGGCCAGAGATTTCTCGGCAACGTCCAGCATTTCGGCCAGTGCTTCGTCCTGTGGCAGGATCTTGAACCACTGATCGGCTTCCAGAGACTGCAGGTACTCTTGAGTCAGGCTGTCGCCTTTCTTCAGACCAGGAGCGGCATTCACTACAGCACCGTTCAGGGCACGCTGCAGACGCTCGTAAGTAGCACCTTTAACGATACGCATTTCTTCGTTCAGATCTTTGCGGACTTCGTCCAGCTGCATCTGTTCGATTTCCAGCGCACGCTGGTCTTTTTCCACGCCATCACGGGTGAAGACCTGTACGTCGATTACGGTACCGGTGGTGCCGGTCTTAACGCGCAGAGAAGTATCTTTTACGTCAGAGGCTTTTTCACCGAAGATCGCACGCAGCAGTTTTTCTTCCGGAGTCAGCTGGGTTTCACCTTTCGGAGTTACCTTACCAACCAGGATGTCGCCAGGCTTAACTTCAGCACCGATATAAACGATACCGGACTCGTCCAGTTTACCCAGGGCAGCTTCACCCACGTTCGGAATATCCGACGTGATTTCTTCTGCGCCCAGCTTGGTGTCACGCGCCACACAGGTCAGTTCCTGAATGTGGATGGTGGTCAGGCGATCTTCCTGAGACACACGCTCGGACAGCAGGATGGAGTCTTCGTAGTTGTAACCGTTCCATGGCATGAAGGCGATGCGGAAGTTCTGGCCCAGAGCCAGCTCACCCAGGTCAACGGACGGGCCGTCAGCCATGATATCGCCACGTTCAATGCTGTCACCGGCTTTCACCAGCGGACGCTGGTTGATGCAGGTGTTCTGGTTAGAACGGGTGTATTTGGTCAGGTTGTAGATGTCGACACCGGCTTCACCAGCAACGGTTTCGTCATCGTTCACTTTTACCACGATACGGGAGGCGTCAACGGAATCGATCACACCACCACGTTTGGCCACCACACACACACCGGAGTCAGCCGCTACAGAACGTTCCATACCGGTACCCACCAGAGGCTTCTCTGATTTCAGGGTCGGAACGGCCTGACGCTGCATGTTCGATCCCATCAATGCGCGGTTGGCGTCATCGTGTTCGAGGAACGGGATCAGGGATGCAGCGATGGACACAACCTGCTGCGGAGATACGTCCTGCAGGGTTACGTTGTCCGGAGACATCACGGTAAATTCGTTCTGATGACGTACAGAGATCAGGTCGCCCTGCAGCTTGCCGTTTTCATCAGTTTCAACCGAAGCCTGTGCAATAACGTAATCCGCTTCTTCAATAGCAGATACGTAGATGATCTCATCGGTCACAACACCTTCAACAACACGACGGTACGGAGTTTCGAGGAAACCGTATTCGTTGGTGCGGGCATAAGATGCCAGAGAGTTGATCAGACCAATGTTCGGACCTTCAGGCGTTTCAATAGGACATACGCGACCGTAGTGAGTCGCGTGTACGTCACGCACTTCGAAGCCTGCGCGTTCACGGGTCAGACCGCCAGGTCCAAGAGCAGAAATACGACGCTTGTGAGTTACCTCAGACAGCGGGTTGTTCTGGTCCATAAACTGAGACAGCTGGGAAGAGCCGAAGAATTCTTTAACGGCTGCCGCAACCGGCTTGGCGTTGATCAGATCCTGAGGCATCAGGCCTTCAGACTCTGCCATAGACAGACGCTCACGTACTGCACGCTCAACACGTACCAGACCTACACGGAACTGGTTTTCGGCCATTTCGCCCACAGAACGGATACGACGGTTACCCAGGTGGTCGATGTCGTCAACGATGCCTTTACCGTTACGGATATCGATCAGGGTTTTCATAACCGCGATGATGTCTTCTTTATCCAGCGTGCCGGCACCGGTGATTTCTTCACGGCCGATACGACGGTTGAACTTCATGCGGCCAACCGCAGACAGGTCGTAACGCTCGTCGCTGAAGAACAGGTTTTCGAACAGCGCTTCGGCACTTTCTTTTGTTGGTGGCTCACCAGGACGCATCATGCGGTAGATTTCAACCAGCGCTTCCAGAGCGTTGCTGGTCGGATCGGCACGCAGGGTGTCGGACATGAACGAACCGCAGTCCAGTTCATTGGTGTAAATGGTTTCAAACTCTTTGATGCCGGAAGCAGCCATTTTGGCCAGCAATTCAACAGTTACTTCACTGTTGGCTGCAGCCAGAACTTCACCGCTCTTCTGATCAATGATGTCTTTCGCCATGGATTTACCCAGCAGGTAATCCACAGGTACTGCCAGCTCTTCAACGTTAGCTTTTTCCAGCTGACGGATATGACGGGCAGTAATACGACGGGTGCCTTCAACGATCACATTGCCGTCGTTGTCTTTGATATCGAACGCAGCAGTTTCACCACGCAGACGCGCCGGGATCAGCTTCAGCATGGCACCGTCATCGGTCAGACGGTAGCTGTCGTTTTCAAAGAAGGTCGCCAGGATTTCTTCAGTAGAGAAGCCCAGTGCGCGCAGCAGAATAGATGCAGGCAGCTTACGACGACGGTCGATACGAACGAAGACCAGGTCTTTCGGATCGAACTCGAAGTCCAGCCATGAACCACGGTAAGGAATAACGCGGGCGTTATACAGCAGCTTACCGGAAGAATGGGTTTTACCTTTGTCGTGATCGAAGAACACACCAGGTGAACGGTGCAGCTGAGACACGATCACGCGCTCGGTACCGTTAACGATAAAGGTACCGTTGTCAGTCATCAGGGGCATTTCACCCATGTAGACTTCTTGTTCTTTAATGTCTTTGATGGCTTTGGTCGAAGATTCTTTATCGTAAATAATCAGACGAACCTTGACGCGCAGCGGTGCAGCGTAGGTAACACCACGCAACATACACTCTTTTTCATCAAAGGTAGGGGTACCGAGGCGGTAGCTCACGTACTCCAGAGCCGCATTCCCGGAATAACTTACAATTGGGAAGACAGATTTAAATGCTGCATGAAGACCAATATCGATACGGTCCTCAGCGAATGCCCCCTCTTGCAAGAATTTGCGATAGGAGTCGATTTGAATGGCCAACAGGTATGGCACATCCATGACACTCGGTAATTTACCGAAATCCTTACGGATACGTTTTTTCTCAGTATATGAGTAAGCCATCAGTTATCCCCGGACTGTTTCCTCGATTGGGCGTTACACCCATGGCTCAAGGACTTGCCTTGCGTTTGAACCCAGCAGTATGCCAGCGTGCTCACGAATTCCATAACGTGAAAAAGGCCGACGGGAAAAACCCGTCAGCCGGTTGCCGCGCTCAGAATCTGGCGCGGCAAAAGCATCTTTGCAATGAATTGCAAATTACTTGATCTCGACCAGAGCACCAGCCGCTTCAAGAGTTGCTTTAGCAGCTTCAGCGTCTTCTTTAGAAACGCCTTCTTTAACAGTTGCTGGAGCGCCATCAACCATTGCTTTAGCTTCTTTCAGGCCCAGACCAGTCAGTTCACGTACTGCTTTGATTACGTTAACTTTCTTGTCGCCAGCACCGCTCAGGATTACGTCGAATTCTGATTGTGCTTCAGCAGCACCAGCGTCGCCGCCAGCAGCTGGACCAGCAACTACTGCAGCTGCAGCAGATACGCCGAATTTTTCTTCCATCGCAGAAACCAGTTCTACAACGTCCATTACGGACATTTCAGCGATAGCGTTGATGATATCTTCTTTAGTCAGTGACATGAGACTATTCCTAAATTTAATGGAGCAAAGTGCTCGTTAAATCGTTGTAAGATCCACCTGAAATCAGGCAGCTTGTTCTTTCTGGTCGCGGATAGCAGCAATGGTACGAACCAATTTGCCTGCAGACGCTTCTTTCATGACGCTCATCAGTTTCGCGATAGCTTCGTCGTAAGTCGGCAGAGTTGCCAGCATGTCGATAGAAACTACGGAACCTTCGAAAGCACCGGCTTTCAGCTCAAACTTGCTGTTCTGCTTAGCGAAATCCTTAAAGATACGGGCAGCCGCACCTGGATGTTCGGTAGAGAAAGCAATCAGGCTTGGGCCAACGAGGACGTCAGTCAGACACTCGTATGGGGTACCTTCAACAGCACGGCGAGCCAGAGTGTTACGGACGACTTTCATCCAAACACCAGCTTCACGTGCTTCTTTACGCAGAGCGGTCATGGCGCCTACTGTTACGCCGCGGGAATCCGCAACAACAGCAGACAGAGCACCTTGAGCTGCTTCCTGGACTTCGGCGACAATCGCCTTCTTATCTTCGAGTCCTAAGGCCACGATTAACTCCTAAAAAGTTAAATTGAGCTCAGATGAGCCAGTCTCGGTGTGACAATTCAGAATTCTGAAGGGGCCACACACCATCTACGCAGGAAATATTAAGTGAGGACAAACCAGAGGCTTATCCTCACTCCTGCGGTCTTTGACAGCTGCCGCCTGAATAATGTATCCGGCGACAACCCCAAAGATCGTTTGGTTAATCAGTCAGCCCGGATTAAAAATCCAGAGAGGAGTGATCAACCACCAAACCAGGACCCATCGTAGTGCTGATGGTCACTTTCTTCATGTAAACGCCTTTGGCAGAAGAAGGTTTGGCTTTTTTCAGGTCAGCCAGCAGGGCTGTCAGGTTTTCCTGCAGAGCCTGAGCGGTGAAATCCACTTTACCGATGGTGGTGTGGATAATACCGTTCTTGTCATTGCGGTAACGCACCTGACCTGCTTTGGCATTTTTAACGGCGGTAGCAACGTCTGGAGTTACAGTACCTACTTTCGGGTTTGGCATCAGGCCACGCGGACCCAGTACCTGACCCAGCATACCTACAACGCGCATTGCATCCGGAGAAGCAATAACAACGTCAAAGTTCAGGTCGCCGCCTTTGATTTTTTCAGCCAGATCGTCCATACCCACTTCGTCGGCGCCTGCAGCTTTAGCAGCTTCAGCGTTTGCGCCCTGAGTGAATACAGCAACGCGCATGGTCTTACCGGTGCCGTTTGGCAGTACGGTAGAGCTACGAACGTTCTGATCGGATTTACGTGCATCGATGCCCAGGTTTACGGCAACGTCTACAGATTCTTTGAACTTAACGGTGGACAGTTCACCCAGCAGAGCAGCTGCATCAGCGAAAGAATATACTTTGCCGGCTTCTACTTTCTCTGCGATTGCCTTCTGGCGCTTAGTCAGCTTAGCCATTACTCAACTCCTTCCACGTTCAGACCCATAGCGCGGGCAGAACCAGCGATGGTACGTACCGCTGCATCCATATCGGCTGCAGTCAGGTCTTTCATTTTAACGTTGGCAATTTCTTCCAGCTGAGCACGGTTAACAGTACCGACTTTCACAGTGTTCGGACGAGCAGAACCACTGGTCAGGCCAGCTGCTTTTTTCAGCAGGTAAGATGCAGGAGGAGTTTTCAGTTCGAAGGTGAATGAACGGTCACTGTATGCAGTGATGATCACTGGAACTGGCATGCCAGCTTCCATACCCTGAGTCTGAGCATTGAACGCTTTACAGAATTCCATGATGTTCAGACCTTTCTGACCCAGAGCCGGACCAACTGGTGGACTTGGGTTCGCTTTACCAGCTGCAACCTGCAGCTTGATGTAGCCTTCGACTTTCTTAGCCATGTGTTTTCTCCGAATGGGTATTAGCGCACCGACACACCGACAGGGTTCAGCGCTCCCCGACCGGAAACCCGGTCATTTATCAAATGCTCAGCCTGCTTTTTCGACCTGGGTAAATTCCAGCTCGACCGGCGTCGCACGTCCAAAAATTGTTACCGCAACCTGCAGACGGGACTTCTCATAATCCACACCTTCAACCACACCGTTAAAGTCGGCAAACGGACCATCGGTCACGCGCACAACCTCACCTGGCTCGTAAATGGTTTTATGGGTAGGACGATCTGCACCATCACGCACACGCTGCAGAATGGCATCCGCTTCACGATCAGTGATCGGAGCCGGCTTATCAGCGGTTCCGCCAATAAAGCCCATGACGCGAGGAGTCTGTTTAACCAGATGCCAGCTCTCGTCATTCATTTCCATCTGTACAAGAACGTAGCCCGGATAGAACTTACGCTCACTTTTACGCTTCTTGCCTTCGCGAACTTCAACTACTTCTTCAGTAGGAACCAGAATGTCGCCGAAAAAGTCCTGCATACCATGCAGTTCGACGCGCTCTTTCAGAGCATTCTGTACGCGTTTTTCGTAACCTGAGTAGGCGTGTACAACATACCAGCGCATAGCCATTTAAAGCTCCTCAGCCTACCAGCAACGAAACAAGCCAGCCCAGCAGAGAATCAAGACCCCACAGAACCAGCGCCATCAATACAACCACAACAACAACGATCAGAGTGGTCTGCTGCGTCTCCTGACGCGTCGGCCACACGACCTTGCGGCGCTCCACATTGGCTTCTTTCAGCAATTGCAGGAATGATTTGCCCTGAGTACTGGTGAGCGCAAAACCAGCACTCACAGCCATCAGAACAACAACACCCAGAACGCGATACAGCAGTGGCATGTCAGCGTAGACATAGTTACCCACAACGGCAGCAGCGAGAAAAGCTGCAGCCAGCAGCCACTTCAATATATCCAACGGTGATTTACTTGCTTTGCTATCGGTACTCATCACAATTCCCTGAAGCCAAAAATGGCAGCCGAAGCTGCCATTCAAGAATTTGGCAGGCCAGGAGGGACTCGAACCCCCAACACCCGGTTTTGGAGACCGGTGCTCTACCAATTGAACTACTGGCCTAAAGACACTCAATTAGGGCGCCGTAAGTTACAGCACCCCCACCGAATAATCAAGCCTTAACGGTTGATTATTCGATAATTTTTGCTACAACGCCGGCGCCAACAGTACGACCGCCTTCACGGATCGCAAAACGCAGACCTTCATCCATCGCGATCGGAGCGATCAGAGTGATGGTCAGCTTAACGTTGTCACCTGGCATTACCATCTCAACGCCTTCTGGCAGCTCACAAGCACCAGTTACGTCAGTGGTACGGAAGTAGAACTGTGGACGGTAACCTTTGAAGAATGGAGTGTGACGACCACCTTCATCTTTACCCAGTACGTATACTTCAGATTCGAACTTGGTGTGAGGAGTGATAGAACCTGGCTTCGCCAGAACCTGACCACGTTCAACTTCGTCACGCTTGGTACCACGCAGCAGAACACCTACGTTCTCACCAGCACGGCCTTCGTCCAGGATCTTACGGAACATCTCAACACCGGTACAGGTAGTCTTGATGGTCTCTTTGATACCGATGATGGACAGTTCTTCACCAGTGCGAACGATACCACGCTCAACACGACCGGTAACAACAGTACCACGACCCTGGATAGAGAATACGTCTTCGATTGGCATCAGGAAGGCGCCGTCGATAGCACGCTCTGGCTCAGGGATGTAAGAATCCAGAGTTTCTACCAGTTTCTTAACAGCAGACGTACCCATTTCGTTGTCGTCTTCGCCGTTCAGAGCCATCAGAGCAGAACCTGGGATGATTGGAGTGTCGTCGCCTGGGAAGTCGTATTCAGACAGCAGGTCACGCAGTTCCATTTCAACCAGTTCCAGCATCTCTGCGTATTCTTCAGAATCGGCACCGCCGCAATCTTCAGCCAGCAGGTCAGCTTTGTTCAGGAATACAACGATGTAAGGTACACCAACCTGACGGGACAGCAGGATATGTTCACGGGTCTGAGGCATTGGGCCGTCAGTAGAACCACATACCAGGATCGCGCCGTCCATCTGCGCAGCACCGGTGATCATGTTTTTAACATAGTCAGCGTGGCCCGGGCAGTCTACGTGTGCGTAGTGACGGTTCGGAGATTCGTATTCTACGTGGGAGGTAGAAATGGTGATACCACGCTCACGCTCTTCAGGAGCATTGTCGATACCGTCGAACGCTACCGCTGCACCGCCCCATACTTCGGAACATACGCGGGTCAGAGCCGCAGTCAGAGTGGTTTTACCGTGGTCAACGTGACCGATAGTGCCAACGTTTACGTGGGGTTTTGAGCGTTCAAACGTTTCCTTTGCCATGACCCTGTCTCTTTGTCAGTGTGGTTATCGTTTCTTTGTTACATACACAAAAAGGCAGGCCATCGGCCTACCTTTTTACGAATAATGGTGCTGATACCCAGAATCGAACTGGGGACCTCATCCTTACCAAGGATGCGCTCTACCGCCTGAGCTATATCAGCGAAGTTTGGAGCGGGTAGCGGGAATCGAACCCGCATCATCAGCTTGGAAGGCTGAGGTTCTACCATTGTACCATACCCGCTTACTCAGAAGACTTGCCGGGACAATGGCCACACAGCTTGCCTGCTGGCTCCGATCTGCCGACCAGGTCGTCAGATCAAAAGTGGTGGTGGGGGCTGGATTCGAACCAGCGAAGCTTTCGCGTCAGATTTACAGTCTGATCCCTTTGGCCGCTCGGGAACCCCACCGAAGTGGCGCGTATTATGTTGATGAGGCGCATACCTGTCAACACTTTTTCGCTTATTTATTATCGACTTACGAATTTACAGCAAAAACGGCGCCGATTGTGCAGATAACGTACAACTAGCCCGCATTGCTACACTCAACCAGCGCCCAGCTGATTTCTTTATCGCCCGCCTGAATGCGTTCACGCATGCGCTCATTCAGCTGTGACACTTCGATCACTTCAACCCAGTATTCACGCACCGACTTATTAACCACCAGCACCTCAACCGGAATATCAAACTCCTCCACCGCTTTCTGCAGTCCGTATGCGGACTCTTTATTGCGGAACAGTCCCAGCGAAACACCTTCGGCCAGATCGCCCTGAGTAATGATGTAGCTGTCGAATTTACGCTTCTGCAGTTCTTTTAATGTGCGCAGAGCTTCTTCACGGGTAGCTCGCGGAGGCACATGCACCCAGTATTCAGAAGGTTCGCCACTTTCAATATCAACGGTATTGATGCGGCCATGCAGACTCAGGGCACTGACCCGCGCCAATAAATGACGTGCATCCAGCTCGTCAGCATAAGGGCCTGCAACGTAGCACAAAGCCTCGCGCTGATCGGCCACCTTACGTGGAGCAGCTGGCTGCAGACTATCCCCAGCCTCACTGACCAGTTGCAGGGTTTTCACTGAACCGGGAATTTCCAGAGCGCGCAGCGGAGCCGGAGCAGCTTCGCCCTGCTTCTGCCAAAACGTTGCCAGCAACAGAAGGTTGCCAAACACTAAGGTAAAAAAGATCCAGCGCATAAGGAATCCATACCATCAAATACAAGATCAGGCCGGTACTCGCAGCCAAGCTGCGTCGCCAACCATAAACCATCACCACCGGTGACAACCAACACATGCTGCGGATAGTCCTGCTGCACCGAACGCACCAGCGCAGCCTGTTGGCGATAAACACCCGAACTGACACAGCCAACCGTATCCTGCCCCGGCAGCAACTGCTGAGATGCCCGCTCGTCATTATAAGGACGGACACGCTGAGTGCTGTTAAACAACGCCTGTTGCGCCAACTGCAATCCAGGAACGATAAAACCGCCCTCATGGTGATTGTCTGCCGACATTAAATCAACCGTCAGCGCCGTCCCGGCATCCGCCACTATTAATGGTGCAGAATAATGGCAACGCGCACCCAGCATCGCCAGCCAGCGGTCGACTCCGAGCCTGCCCGGCTCCGCATAGCAATGTATAAAAGCAGGATGATCGCTTACCGGCTGCGCCAGCCAGCGCAGTCTGGCGCCATAATGCGCATTCAGACTCTGATGCAGGCTGTCGTTGTCGCGCACACTGGCAACCACCACACGGTCACAGTGCGCCGGGAAAATTCTGCCGGCTTCAGCATCAGACATCTGCGCCAGATCGGTGTGAGCAACACCCCCCTGAGCTTCAATAATACCAGCCTGACGCAGCTGCCATTTTACCCGGCTGTTACCGGCATCAATCAGCAGGACGGACACTGAGTTCTCCGGCATTAATAACGTCGATACCATGCTCGGTCTGCAGCATCAGCTCACCTTTACGGTTAACGCCTTTTACCTTGCCGCGCTTTTCATTAGCAGCAGAAATAATACGTACCTCCTGCTGGTGATAAATATCGCGTTCCGACCAGTATTGCTGATAGGGAGCAAAACCATTGCGCTGAAATTCATCCACCACCGCAAGCAACTCATCAAGAATGGTGGCGGCCACTTCATTACGCGACAGATCCGGCTTAAAGCTGCGCAACTCGGCCCAGGGTTGCTCAATACTTTCCGCATCGCTGTTGCTGAGCGCCAGATTGAGTCCTACACCAATAACAACCTGACAATGGCTGCTGTACTCACCGGTCACTTCCAGCAAAATGCCGGCGAGTTTTTTTCCGTCAGCGTAAACATCGTTCGGCCATTTAAGACCTATACCTTCAATCCCAAGCCGGGCGAGTGCTTTTTCAACGGCAATGGCCGTCATCAGGCTCAGTCCTTCAAGGGCGGCCATACCACCAGCAAAGGAAACCAGCAGCGATAAATAAATATTCTTGCCAAACGGGCTGACCCACTGCCGGCCACGGCGACCACGCCCACTGACCTGCTTTTCAGCCAGCACGGCATAACGCTTACCCATATGATCGCCGGCACGTTCAAACAGATAGGTATTGGTAGAACCAACATCCAGCAGAATTTCCAGAATATCGAGACGCTGACTCAGTGATCCCTGAATACGCTCTTTATCCAATAACTCAATAGCATCCTGCAGGCGATAACCTTTTCCTTTAACTGAGGAATAGGGAATATTCAGCTCATCGAGTTTTTTCAGTTGTTTCCATACCGCAGCCCGGCTGACGCCCAGCTTTTCGCCCAGCTCTTCACCGGAATGAAACTGACCATCTGCAAGTAATTCAAGAATCCTGTTGAGCATAGTGCTACCTCCGCGCTGCAATATACCCGATCAGCCTGCCCCACACAGCACAGCATAATAAGAAGCAGGTAATTTTCCCGACTGCACAGCGGCTGCACTTTCAGCCATACTTTATACAACCCGGATAATCAGAAACCGTACCGCCGGTTCTCCTTCAGAGGCAACCATGGTCAATCCCCTGCTGATACTGTGCCTGTTAATAAGCAGCTCCGCCTTCGCCGCCGAAGCGATACGGGTTCAGCCACAGCGGACGGCCGTCGATGGCAGCTACCTTTATTACACTGACCTGTTACGCCTTGTGCTCAGTAACACCAGCAAAGAGTATGGCGATGCCGAACTGGTCAGCATCAGCCGCCTGACCCAGGCGCGGGCATTTCAGGCGCTGCACGATAACCTGATCGATGTATTCTGGGCCGGCACCAGCCGCGAGCGTGAAGTTTTCGTAGAGCCAATCCGCATCCCCCTGCACGCCGGGCTGCTTGGCATCCGCATTCCGGTTATCCGCAAAGCCGATCAGGCCCGCTTTGATTCCCTGCATAACCTCAGCGACCTGCAACAGCTGAGCGCCTGTCAGGGCGACCACTGGCCGGACTCAGACATTCTGGAAGCCAACGGCTTTAATGTGCTGAGAGCAACCAAGTTTGAAGTGATGTACCAGCTGCTGCAGGCTGGTCGCTGCGACTACTTTCCGCGCGGTATTAATGAAGTCTACGCCGAGGTCAGCCACATCAGCCGTAATGATCTGATGATCTACGAACGCATCATTCTCAACTACCCGTTTCCGATGTACTTCTTTGTCAGCCGTGACAACCCGCGCCTGGCCGAACGGCTGACCAAAGGCATGGAACAACTGGCTGCCAGCGGCGAACTGCTGACCTTTCTGCAACAACATCCGACAACACGCGACATATTCCCCCTCAGCCGGCTCAGCAACAGCTGGATTATCCCGCTGCATAATCCTCTGCTGCCAGAGCTGACACCACTGACCGACAGGCGTCTGTGGATTGAGCTTCCCTCCCGCAACAGCCAATCACCAACCGTCCCCTGACCCTACCGCCAGCTGCAGCTGCCACCTGAGAATCCTTCTCTCATCACCAGAAAAAATGTCGGGTATAAAGAATATGCGTTCTCTCTATGCAGACAGCGCCGGTGGCCGGAACTGACTCGCCCATAAGAATGAGCGCCGCAGCACGTGCGGTGCGGGATGCAGCCAGATTCAGATAAAAATACTGGTAAAAAATTGACCGAAATCAGGGCATCCGAAACCACCTTGTGAACCTGAAATACAGCATCACCCCCACCAGGCCTGCATTGCGACTAAAGCCTAACATGTGTATAAAACGCCCGTTTGAATTCTGGCCAGCAGACACAATGAGCCACAAGCTCGCGCTGGCAGGCACCAACAGTGCCGGACTGTGTACAGATTTTTACCTACAGGCGAAATCGAATGGCAACAAACAAGGTAGATGTACTGCTGGTTGGCGGCGGGGTTATGAGTGCCACTCTGGGCACCCTGCTCAACAAGCTTGATCCTTCCCTCCGACTGACCATGGTGGAACGCCTGGATCATGTCGCCCATGAAAGTACCGATGGCTGGAACAATGCCGGTACTGGCCACGCAGGCTATTGCGAACTTAATTACACCCCGGAAAACGAGCAGGGCGACGTCGAAATCAACCGCGCCCTGACCATCAATGCCAACTTTGAAGTATCCCTGCAGCTGTGGACTTCTCTGGTTGGCAGCGGCGACCTGCCGGCACCGGACAACTTTATCAACCCGACCCCGCACATCAGCTTTGTCTGGGGTGAAGGTAACGTTGCCTTCCTGCGTCAGCGCTGGGAAAAGCTGTCCGCGCATCATCTGTTCAAAGACATGCAATACAGCGAAGACCACGATGTGCTGCGCCAGTGGATGCCACTGGTGATGGAAAACCGCGACCCGTCTGAAAAGATTGCGGCGACCCGTATTAACTACGGCAGCGACGTCGACTTCGGCTCCCTGACCCGCAATCTGGTCGGAACACTGCAAAAGCGTGACGCCTTTGAGCTGCTGCTGAGCCACGAAGTCAGCGAACTGGAGCAGAACAAAGACGGCAACTGGAAAGTACGCCTGAAAGACCGCACCTCCGGTAAGAGCAAAACCATCGAAGCCGGTTTTGTCTTCCTTGGTGCCGGTGGTGGCGCTCTGCCACTGCTGCAGAAATCCGGTATTCCGGAAAGCAAAGGCTACGGCGGCTTCCCGGTTTCCGGTCAGTGGCTGGTCTGTAAAGACGAAGCCACCGTTAAGCGTCATTACGCCAAGGTCTATGGCAAAGCCGCGATCGGTGCGCCACCGATGTCGGTTCCGCATCTGGATACCCGCATCATCAACGGTACTCCGGCGCTGCTGTTCGGCCCTTACGCTGGTTTTACCACCAAGTTCCTCAAGGCCGGCTCGAAGCTGGACCTGATCAAATCCGTACGTGCCAATAACCTGCTGCCGATGATGGACGTGGGTATGAACAATATGGATCTGACCAAATACCTGATCGGTGAAGTGCTGCAATCCCACGAAGACCGCATGAAATCCCTGCGTGAATACTTCCCGGGCGCTGACTCCGGCAAATGGACACTGGCCGAAGCCGGTCAGCGTGTACAGATCATCAAAAAAGACGCCAAAGGGCGCGGCAAGCTGGAGTTCGGTACCGAACTGGTAGCCGCCAAAGACGGCTCGCTGGCTGCTCTGCTGGGTGCATCACCCGGTGCTTCGGTTGCCGCACAGGCGATGATCGAAGTGATTGAACGCTGCTTTAAAGAGCGCCTGGAGAACGGCTGGAAAGCCCGCCTGCAGGAGCTGGTGCCATCCTACGGTGAATCTCTGGTCAACAATGCCGAACTGCTCGGCAGCATCCGCCAGAACACCCTGAGCACCCTTGGCCTGCTGCGCGATTAACGCGCGCAGGTCAGCTGACAATTTCAAGATAATCCAACAGGAGTTTTACCTATGTTGATTGGTGTACCTAAGGAAATCTATCCTGGGGAAGCCCGGGTCGCCCTGATCCCAGCCGGGATTCAGACCCTGCTGACCGCCGGCTTTGAAGTCGTGGTACAGGAAGGCGCAGGCGATGCAGCTCACTTCAGCGATGAAGAATACCGCAGCAGCGGTGCCAGCATCGCCCCGACCGCTGAGTCGCTGTACGAGCAGGCTGATATCATCCTGAAAGTCCGTCAGCCACTGGACAGCGAAGTGCCTCTGCTGAAAGAAGGCATTACCCTGATCTGTATGCTGGATGCCTGGTTCAACCAGCCGCTGATTCAGCAACTGGCCGAGCGTAAAGTGCGTTCTTTCGCGCTGGAATTTATTCCGCGTACCACCCGCGCGCAGTCTATGGACGTACTCAGCTCCATGGGTGCAATCTCCGGTTACCGTTCAGTGCTGACTGGTGCGATGGCACTGCCACAGTACTTCCCGATGCTGATGACCGCTGCCGGTACTATTCACCCGGCGCGTGTATTCATCATTGGTGCCGGTGTTGCCGGTCTGATGGCGATCTCTACCGCCCGTCGTCTGGGTGCAGTGGTTGAAGCCTACGATACCCGTGCCGAAGTACGCGAACAGGTAGAATCCCTGGGTGCCAAGTTCGTTGAATTCGACCTGCCACAGGAAGAAGGCGGCGCTACCGGCGGTTACGCGACCGAGAAATCGGAAGAGTTCTACCGCAAGCAGCGTGAACAGATGACCGCCAAGGTATCCCAGGCGGATCTGGTTATCACCACCGCGGCGATCCCGGGCAAGATGTCTCCGCGCCTGATCACCAAAGAAATGCTGCACTACATGAAGAAAGGTTCTGTGATCGTCGACCTGGCTGCCGAGCGTGGCGGTAACGTCGAAGGCACTGTGGCCGGCGAAAAAGTGTACGTCGATGGCGTCACCATCATCGGTTACACCGACCATCCGGGCCGTGTACCTGTGCATGCTTCCCAGCTGCTGACCAAAAACATCTCCACCTTCCTGCTGAACATGTCCAAAGAAGGCGTGCTCAACGTGAATATGGACGATGACATCGTGGCCGCCACTCTGATTACCGAAGACGGCGAAATCAAACACGCGGGCCTGAAAGCCCAGATCGAGAAGGAATAAATCTGATGGAAATGTTCATCATGAGCCTGACCATTTTCGTACTGGCGATCTTCGTCGGTGTGGAAGTGATCAACAAAGTACCCCCTACGCTGCACACCCCGCTGATGAGCGGTACTAACGCTATTTCCGGCATCGTCGTGGTTGGCGCCATCCTGAGTTCCGGCGGCAGCGAGCACACCACTGTGCTGTCTACCGTGCTGGGCGTCGCCGCCATCATTCTGGCAACCATCAACATCGTGGCCGGTTTTATGGTAACCGACCGCATGCTGAACATGTTCAAAAAGAAATAAGGTAGCGGGACACAATGGAAATTCTGATTAACTTAGGTTACCTGGCTGCCGCCGTACTCTTCATCTTCGGCATCAAAGGCATGACCACTCCGAAAACCGCCGTGCGCGGTAACCAGATGTCGGCTATCGGTATGCTGGTTGCGGTGATTGCCGCCCTGCTCGACCACAACGTGGTGCGTTTCGAATACATCATCATCGGTGTTCTGGTTGGTGGTGCTATCGGTGCCTTTATCGCCAAGAAAGTGGCCATGACCGATATGCCGGAAATGGTTGCCAGCCTGAACGGTATCGGTGGCGGTGCTTCCCTGCTGGTTGCTGCAGCCAACTACCTGGAAAGCCAGAAGCTGGCGGAAATGGGTCAGTTCACTGCCTCTTACGACTGGTCGCTGGCGGTTATTCTGTCAATTCTGATCGGTGCGGTTACCCTGACCGGCTCTTTCGTTGCCGTTGGCAAACTGAAAGGCAAAATCGGCGACAGCAACAAAGTTATGCTGTTCAAATGGATCGTTAAACTGTGCTTCCTGGTTCTGATCAGTGGTGCGGCGTACTTCGCCATTGTTGATCCGCTGAACTCCGACATGCTGGTTGCCGGTCTGATCATCATCTGTCTGATCCTGGGTGTTTCTCTGGTGATGCCGATCGGCGGTGCCGATATGCCGGTTGTGGTATCCCTGCTGAACTCTTACTCCGGTCTGGCCGGTGCCGCTGCCGGTTTCGTACTGGGCAACAACGGCCTGATCATCACCGGTTCTCTGGTTGGCGCGTCCGGTATCATCCTGACCACCATCATGTGTAAGGCGATGAACCGCTCCCTGACCAACGTTCTGTTCGGTGGCTCTATGGCCGCAACCGCTGGCGTGAGCAAGTCTGAGAACGATGCTTTCTACGAAGGCAAAGTGAAGTTCTCTTCCGCTGACGAACTGGCGATGCTGTTAGACGGCGCGCAGAAAGTGGTCTTCGTTCCTGGTTACGGTCTGGCCGTTGCTCAGGCACAGCACGCTACCCGCGAACTGGCCAACATGCTGGAAGCCAAGGGTTGTGACGTGAAATACGCCATCCACCCGGTTGCCGGCCGTATGCCTGGCCATATGAACGTACTGCTGGCCGAAGCCGAAGTACCGTACGATCAGCTGGTTGAAATGGACACCATCAACCCTGAGTTCTCGCAGACTGATGTAGCCATCGTACTGGGCGCCAACGACGTGGTTAACCCGGCCGCTTCCAAAGACCCGGCCTCGCCGATCTTCGGTATGCCGATTCTGGACGTTCACAACGCCAAGACCGTTGTGGTAGTGAAACGTGGTCTGTCACCAGGTTTCGCCGGTATCCCGAACGAACTGTTTATCCGCGACAACAGCCTGATGGTATCCGGCGACGCGAAGAAAGTTCTTCAGGAAACCATTACTGCGATGAAAGATCTGTAAGGTCTGCAGCGCAACAAAAAGCGCCCCAAGGGGCGCTTTTTTTATGGCTGACGCCCGCCCGGTAATACCGGTAAAACCTGGCCAGAACGCTGCTGAACGGCCCGGCAGTACGGGTTTCTGAGACACGGACTTCTGAGATAACGGGTTTCTGAGACGCACGGCAGCGCTGTTGTTCGTGCAGCAACAGCTACAAACCTCTGCCCTGAATAGCGGGCAAAAAAAAGCGCCCCGCAGGGCGCTTACAGTGAACAAAGGTCAGACTTATGCGCGGTTATCGTCTGCTTCCTGCTGTGCAGTTAAAGCTGCAACTTCCTCTTCTTCCGGAGCGGCCAGAGTGCGCATATCACCATCATCGGATTTGCTGATGCGGTTTACCTGATAAATGCGCTCGGCATTGGCCAGATCTTTTTCGTTGTTGATTGAGGCAATGAATTCACGGCCACGCAGGAAGCTGTGAATTTCGCCGACAATGGCATCCATCTCCTGCTTGTCTTCTGCCATGCCCAGAATCAGTCGCGGCATTTCCAGGTTCTGCATACCACTGGTGGCATAGGTCGATGACTCAATGCGCGATACCAGAATCCACGGCGTAATCGAGCTGCGCACCACCACGTTTTCGGAGCGGGTGGAATCGTTGTAGGCCATACCGGTGGAGATCTTGCTCTCGGTATAAGTCCCTTCAGTTTTCATCGACAGCAGCAGGCTGCTGAACTGAATTTCTGACCAGAAAGTATGCGCCACATTGCTCAGCATACGGGCGGAAAACACCACGGCAAAGAACGTAAACAACAGGGTCAGGAAGGTGCTGGCTTCGGCGCCAATCAGTGCAGTCAGCTCCGGTATCATGCTGCTTTTCAGCTTACCCGGATGCGCCGCCAGATAATTCTGCAGCACCGTGGCCGACTCAAAACCCTGATTAAAAAGCACATACAATAATACGGCACTGCCGACGGTCAGCAGCTGACCGCCCAGGGTGCTGAGCAGACGCAAGCGGGTAAAGCGCTTGCTGAACTTCATTGCGCGGTACTCCGGCTGGGTTTCAATCAGCAGCTGTCCTTTGAATGTCCCCTTCCCCTGACTCTGCTCCTGCAGGCGCGGCTCAAAATCACGGTAAATACGGTTGGGAATATCATGGCTGCGGCGGTTGGCCAGCACGATATTTTCGATGTTGATAAAGATTTCGTTAGGGTGCACCGACTCCTGCATATTGTCGCGGTACTCGCTGACCGCCGTACTGCTGGTATTCAGCGTCATACGTTCACGCACCAGCAGGAAAGCGGGAATCAGTACCAGCGCGGTCATCACCAGCAGCAACACAAGGTTCAGCCAGGCATCGAACACCATCAGGTTATCGAGAGCTGCGCTCGTTCGCTCCAGCGCCTTACCCTGCAGATTGGCCGTCAGCAGCGAATGGCCATAACCAATCAGTACCGGCACCACGATAGCAAAAGCAAACAAACGGCTCAGGCCAGCCGCCGTTTTGCGATGCAGGCTCTGGTTGCGTCCGGTGCGCATATTGTTGGCGGCACTGCGCCAGATAAAGGTCAGATACACCAGTAACAGCAACGACATAATGGTGTTAATCAGCTCACCGGCACTACCGGCCAGACCCGTTGCGGTAACAAAGAAAGCCAGTGCAAAAGCCGTCAGGGCCACCAGCGTCGAGGACAATACCGCCGCCAGTTCCTGCACCAGATTACGCAGCGGATAAGGAGTCAGAATCAGACCGGGAATCAGCGAGTGCACCAACCGTGACAGCCAGCCGACTGGCTCGCTGAAAGTCATATTCTTGCGTCCCATCAGCATGGATTCGAGCCGTTCCGCAGTGTACGCCAGAGCACCGGATTTCTTTTCCTGCTCGGCATTTTCGCGCTCACTCGGTGCATGGTTATAGGCCAGCGATGACGGTACCGAGCGGCCAACATAAAAGCGGAATAACTGAATCGCGGCAGTCGCCAGCGTGCGCAGGCCCCAGGTCAGCAGGAACAGGCCAAGGAAGACCATCCCCCAGGCTTTTACCGGATTTTCTTTCAGAGTGTCGGCAACCCCGAACAGCGGCAACAATGCCAGGGCACTGATCAGAACACCTGACAGCAGCTTGATTTTGCCCTCTGTTTTAAAAGGATTGGTAATACCGAGAGACTGGCTGCCGTAATCAAAAGCCATGAATATCGTTCCTTGAACAAATTAATAGACGGGTTAGTAAGAACAATTCTGTCATACGCCAAAGAGCGACCAGAAGCAGCAAAAGGGCGTGGCCCGACATAATAAGTAATCACTGATCAGCTGCAACCCGGATTTGCACAATCGTGCGGATAAAGGCCGCGGGCTTAGCCGGCTATGACTGCCGTGCCGGCTATGGCTGCGCGGCGCAGTGCTTTGGGGGACTGTCCGAACCAGCGGTGGCAGGCGCGGGTCAGTGAACTGGGGTCGCCGTAACCGAGCTGCAGGGCAATGTCGGTGAGGGGAATCTGGCTGTGCGGCAACAGGCTGAGCAACCGCTCGCGGCGCAGGTTATCGACAATATCTTCAAAACGCATACCCAGCGCCGCCAGCTGGCGCTGTAACTGATGGCGGGGCATCTGCAGCTGACTGGCAATAACCGGCAGTGTGCAGTTACCCGTTGCCAGCGAACGCTCCACCAGCGTGCTGACCTGCTGACCGAGATCAAGGGGCGAACGCTGAATCAGATAACGCACAGTGCGCGCCGCGGTTTCCTGCAGATCGCGGTTGGCCGAGTCGATCGGCAGCTGCAGCAGGCTGGCAGGAAAGCGCAGGCTGTCTTCCGCCTGCTGCAACGCCACCGGGCAACCCAACAAACGGCGATAACGGGCCAGACTGAGCGGCGAATCGTGCTGAAAGCCGAGCTGCCAGTCGCGCCCTTCGCTGCGGCTGATCATGCGCATAAAGGCCAGCGATACCGCGTACGGCAGCTCGGTCACATGGCGCCGCACTTCGCCCTGCAAGATCAGGTTATGGCGCAGACGCAATACCGCGTCATCACCTTCCAGACTGACACTGAGGGTCAGCCCCGGCGAGTGGTAAGGCATATAGCGCCCCACCAGCTCCAGCGCTTCACCAACACAACTGGCGTGCTGGGCCGCCAGGGCAATTGGTCCGAGCACCGACAGGTTCTGCCGGGCCGCCAGCAGAATGCCGAAGTCGGGCTTATTCAGCGCCGCGGCGGCATCGCTGATCAGCTCGGCAAAAGCACGTAAAGGCAGGCTGAACTGCTCATCTTCCAGCTGACGCACGGTTAAGCTTTTCGCCGCCAGCAGCGCAGCCGCATCGCCCCCCAACTGCTTTACCAGAGGTACAAATCCGGT
This sequence comes from Thalassolituus hydrocarboniclasticus, assembly GCF_025345565.1. NCBI lineage: Bacteria > Pseudomonadati > Pseudomonadota > Gammaproteobacteria > Oceanospirillales > Oceanospirillaceae > Thalassolituus > Thalassolituus hydrocarboniclasticus. The sequence goes on from NZ_CP054475.1 coordinate 3,618,794, forward strand.
CAGCGCCCGGGTTCTTACCAGAAACTCTGCACGCGTCATCTTGTATCCAAATGCCAAGTAAATGTTGCCAAATGCCAAGTAATTAAAGTGGCCCGATGGGAATATGACAAGTAATAAAAACAAGAGGAAATACCGATGATAGGGCAGTATCAGGACATCCTTGCCATTGAACAGGCACCACAACCAAACGCCGGACTGGCCAGCACTTACCAGTTGCTGCAGCAGAGCGCGCGGCAGTTTGGTCCCGAACCGGCACTGAGCTTTTTCTTTCATGTGGATGATCACCATCAGCCGCAGCGCTGGAGTTACCGCGAGCTCTTTGCCGATATCACCCGCGCCGCCAACCTGTTCCGCCGCTTAGGTGTCGGGCATGGCGATGTAGTGGCGCTGATTCTGCCTAACCTGCCGGAAACCCATATCGCCATGTGGGGTGCCGAGACCGCCGGTATCGCCTTTGCCGTCAACAACCAGCTGGAAAGCACGCAGCTGAGCGAGCTGTTGCGCGCCGCCAAAACCCGCTGGGTTGTCACCGTTGATGCAGGCATCGATGCCGATATGTGGGCGCGTACCGCTCAGGCCTGCGCCAGCCTGCCAGAACTGCAGGGCATCCTGCGCGTCAGCGGTGAGCGTTATGGCATCAGCCCGGTGCCGGCGGCGATGAGCAATGAACTGCCGCTGCTGAGTTTTAACGACCTGCTGGAAGCGGCGCCGGCCGACGGCCTGCTGTTTGATGCGCCACAGGCTGACGATATTGCTGCTTACTTCTGTACCGGCGGCACCACCGGTCTGCCGAAAATTGCCCGCCACAGCCAGCGTAACGAAGTGATCTTCGCCGGCCAGCTGAATGCGGCTGTCGGCGGCTCGATGCTCGGCCGTGGCCGCACCGTACTGACCGCCCTGCCGCTGTTCCATGTCAATGCGCTGCTCGGTACCGGACTGGCCGCCTTCGCCAGTGGCAGCCATGTGCTGCTGGCCGCGCCGGCGGGTTTCCGCGCGCCGGGGCTGATTCCGCGCTTCTGGGAAATCGTCGCCACCCACAAGGTGAATGGTTACTCCGGCGTACCAACTATTTATGCCGCACTGCTGCAGGTGCCCTTTGGCGACTGGGATATCAGCTCGCTCAGTGCTGCCATCTGCGGTGCCGCGCCCATGCCGGCTGAACTGATCCGTCGTTTTGAGCAGCAATGCGGACTGCGCGTACTGGAAGGCTATGGCCTGACCGAAGGCGTGTGCGCTTCGTCGGTCAGCCCGGTCAACGGCGAATTGCGTCCGGGCTCTATTGGTATGCGCCTGCCGTGGCAGGATATGCGCGCTATGGTGCTCGATGATCATGGTCAGTGGCTGCGCGATGCCGAGACCGACGAAACCGGTGTGATCTGCATCAGCGGCCCGAACGTATTTCAGGGCTATCTCGACGAGGCTCATAACCACGGTGCCTGGTTCACCACGCCTGACGGTCAGCGCTGGTTTAACACCGGCGATCTGGGCCGTTGCGATGCCGAGGGCTTCTTCTGGCTTACCGGCCGCAAGAAAGAGCTGATTATCCGCGGCGGCCACAATATCGACCCGCGCAGCATTGAAGATGCCCTGGCCGCACACCCGGCGGTGGCGATGTGCGCTGCAGTCGGTCGTCCGGATGTCTATGCCGGCGAGCTGCCGGTGGCCTATGTGCAACTGCGTCAGGGCGTCAGTGTCAGTGATGAAGAACTGCTGGAGCACGCGCGTCAGCACATTGCCGAGCGCCCGGCGGTGCCGAAAGAGCTGATCTTTGTCGAGGCGCTGCCGCTGACCGCCGTGGGTAAAACCTTCAAACCGGCACTGGTGATGCGGGAAGTCGAGCAGACGGTACGCCGCGAAGCCGCCGCCCTGGGTCTGACACTGGAGCAGGTGGAGGTTGAACAGGAGCCGAAACGCGGCATCGTCGCACGCTATCGCTGTCATGCTGACAGCCAGAATCTGGCCAAAGTGCTGGCCGGCTATACCTTCTGCAGCGAGGCTGTTCACTGAGCCCTGAATCAGAAGCCCTGAGCAAAACCGTATCGCCCGGAGTGACCTGTCACTTCCGGGCGGTGCCTTGCTCCCCCTCAGGCGCAGAACAGGTTGCCCTGACCTTCCTTTACCCATAAGCCCGCAGCCCTGAGTTAGTATTCATCTTTTCATTAACAGTGGAGTCAGAGATGAGCGGCAACCACATCCGCGTCTGGGATATTTTCGTGCGCCTGTTTCACTGGCTGCTGGTCGCGGTGATCGGTTTTGCCTGGTGGACCGGTGAACAGGGCGGCGACTGGATGGAGTGGCACAAGCGTTGTGGCTACGCCGTGCTGGGGCTGGTGATCTTTCGCGTGCTCTGGGGTTTTGCCGGTACGACCTATGCCCGCTTCAGTCACTTCCTGTATTCCCCGAAAGCCACGCTCACTTATCTGGCGGCCATGCTGAAAGGCCGTGAGCCTCTGTACCTGAGCCATAACCCGCTGGGTGGCTGGGCGGTCGTGGTGTTGCTGCTGTGGTGTACTTTGCAGGCCGGCACGGGCTTATTTGCCAACGACGATATCTTTACCGAAGGGCCGCTGGTGCATCTGGTTGGCTACGATCTGAGTATTGAGATTACCCGCTGGCATAAGCTGCTGTTCGATGGCTTGCTGATCATCGTCGCCGTTCATATCGCCGCAGTGCTGTACCACCAGCTGCTGCGTAAAGAGCCGCTGCTGCAGGGTATGCTGACAGGTAATAAACCGGCCGGTCATAGCCATCATCAGGCCGCTGACAGAGTCTCTGTTGCTGTAAGCGCTGGCTGGTTGAAAGGTCTTGTGCTGGCAGCGATTGCCGCTGCCAGCGTCTGGGGACTGATCAGTCTTTAAACGACTCAGTCTTTGAACTTGTCGTGGCAGGACTTACAGGTCTTCGCCACGCTCATAAAGGCCGGGCGGATGGCATTCATATCGCCACTGGCGGCAGTTTCTGCCAGTGCTGCGGCGTTGGTTTCAAAGTCGGCCATAATACCGGCAAAGGTTTCCCAGTCTTTTTCAATGGCAGGCAAAGCATCGGTAGAGCCGCTGTATGTGCCGTTGTAAGAACCGGCAATAAAACCTTCCAGTGGCATTTTGCTCAGCGCAGCCAGATTGTTGGCGCGGCGGGTAAATTCAGCCGCATTAAACTCCTGCTTGCCTTTCACCATGTCGCCCATAGGTCCGAAGTTCCAGCGCACGGCTTTGTAGATACCCTGACGGTATTCCACAGCATCAGACACTTTTACTTCGGCCTGGGTCAGGGTACTGCCCGCCATCAGTGCGGCCAGAACTGCGGTACGTGTTATCAGGTTCATGCTTTTATCCTCTCAGCATTATCAGTTGTCACAGCAGTGTATCGGTCTGGCCGCCGCAGGCTATCGACCATTACCAACCTTTACACTTCTATCAGTAAGCACCCTGACCGGCTCCATGCCGCGCCCTTATTGCCGGTTTTAATCAGCGCCATCGGCAGAACTCATTATCCGGGTGGTTGTGCCCGCGGCTATGCTGAAGGCTCAGGCTGAAGGTTCAGACTGACGACTGATAGCTGAACGCACCGGGTGGCATTCACCGAAGAAATAGAGGACATCACGATTATGATTAAACAAGCGTTTATCAGTGTTTTCGCTCAATTAGGCGCTCAGGCCGCGGCCGACTCCTGAGTCTCAGGAGCGGTAGCATCGTCCTGCAATAAAGTGGGTAACAGAAAAGGCATCAGCGTCTGCGGCGCCAGATCAAGCAGCAGACCCGGCAGGGTAACGGTGAGCGGTGGTAACCAGCGCGACGGGCTGTAGGCCAGTTCACACAGCTGGCAGTGCCCTTCACCGCCGTTGCCCAGGCGCTCGGCCAGACTGTGTACGCTGCCCAGTACGATCAGGGCAAGACACAGCAGTAGCAGGGTGAAAGATGGGCGACGACGCATAGCACCTCCGCAGTGGTAAGCGGTCAGAACAGCAATAAAAAGAACAGCCGTTCAATCCATGTTAGCCGCATGGATATTGAAGTGCACCTCAATCGCCCGCTGCACATCACGAATGGTCGGTGTTTTTTCGGTATGCACCAGAATAATCAGCGACTGAGCGTGTACGTGATGATTACCATCGGGATGGGTAACCACTTCACCCTCTTTGGTCACATACGCCAGCGGCGTACCCAGATTAGCCTGCACCACCGCATTCACCACATCGGCCCAGCGCTCACCTTCCAGCCAGACCGGAAAACGCACCGGGTGATCGTCGGCATGGGTAAACATATCTTCAATCACCAGCTCCACGCCGGGAGCGACCATCGCCCGCACAATGATTTCCGGATAAGAGCGGATCGGGCGCAGCACGGTTTTAATCTGCAGATGGCGTAACCGTGGCCGGTTGCTGTCTTCCACACACTCAACAATTGTGATGTGGCCCAGGTGCAGCTCAAACAGACGGTAAGCAATATCAAAGGTGTAAGAATCGCTGTCGGCGGAATACTCATCGCGGGCCAGCACCACAATATGGCTGGCACGCTCGGCTCCGGCGCGTTTTAAATCCTCCGGGCGGCTGGCCAGACCGGTGGTATGCACCACCCCCAGCTGACGCAGGCTGTCGGGCAGACCATCGGGGAAATCTTCATTCAGCAGCTGGATCGGCGTATCGCGGTATTCGTCGCTTTCTCGGATCTGCATGATCATGCGCTGAAAATAGGCTTCGCGGTTATATTTGGGCGAGTTAATAATGAGAATATGATCGGCCATGTTCCAGTCCCAGTGTCCGGTGCGGATACGTTCCCGCCGCGCGATGCGGAAATCCACATAATCGCTGATTAAAAAAGTCATAAGTGTGATGCCGCAGATAAACATCAGCAGCATGGTGGCGGCCTGACCGGCCGGTGTAGACGCCGACACATCGCCATAGCCGACAGTGGTCAGCGTGGTCATGGTCAGCCAGATGGCGTGCCAGAGCGCCATCTCCTCCAGCCATACCATGGCGGCCACGTGCAGCGCGGCAAAACCCAGCAGTACCAGCGCCGAGCGGATAACCGAGCGGCGGATATTGGTATCGGTCTGATACACCGCATGCCGCACACGACGGTGATGATGGATAAAACGGGTTACTTTATTCATGCCCGCATCATAGCCCGGCCCCAGCGCATCCCCAAGCCATCAGTACCTGAAAAATATGCCGTAATCCGCTACACTCGCGCTATTTCTTACCGCGAGAGTCAGCTTATGGGTTACCACATTTACGGCATCGGCAATGCACTGGTCGATAAAGAGTTTGAAGTCGGCGATGAGTTTTTCGCCAAAGCCGGTATTCAGAAAGGCATGATGACCTTAATCGACGAACAGCAACTGGCCGGCATGCTGGAAACCCTGACCAGCGATTACGGCCTGAAAAAACGCGCCTGTGGTGGCAGCGCCGCCAACACCATTATTGGTGCCAGTTATTTCGGCGCGAAAACTTTTTACACCTGTAACGTAGCCGCTGACGAAGCCGGTGATTTTTACGTGGCCGATTTAAAAGCTGCCGGTGTCGATACCAATATTGGCGGCGAGCGCGATCAGGGCGTGACCGGTAAATGCCTGGTGATGGTAACGCCGGATGCCGAACGCACCATGAATACCTATCTGGGCATTACCAGCGACCTGCACGAAAAGCACATCCACGAAGATGCTCTCGCGCAGTCGGATTATGTCTATATTGAAGGCTATCTGGTGACCTCCGACACCTCCCGCGCTGCGGCCGTACGCGTACGCGAACTGGCACGCAAACACGGCGTGAAAGTGGCGATGACCTTCTCCGATCCGGCGATGGTGCAGTTCTTTAAAGACGGCCTGCTGGAAATGCTCGGCGACGGCGTCGACCTGCTGTTCTGTAACGAACAGGAAGCCAAACTGCTGGCCGATACCGACGATCTGAATATCGCCATCGATGTGATTAAACAACACGCCAAAACCTTCGCTATTACCCTCGGCGCCGAAGGCGCACTGGCGTTCGATGGCGAAACCCTGCATAAAATTGCGCCGCACAGCGTAACCGCCGTCGACAGCAACGGCGCAGGCGATATGTTTGCCGGTGCCTTCCTTTATGCCATCACTCAGGATTATGGTTTTGATGTTGCCGGACGTCTGGCATCTGCCGCTTCGGCTCAGGTTGTCAGCCAGTTTGGTCCGCGCCTGGATGCCGAACAGCACGCGCCGTTAAAAGCGCATCTGCAGGGGTAATCAATCGCACAGAAAAATAAAAAGGGACTCTGACAGTCCCTTTTTTATTAACCGGAAAACGCATTATTTTTTATAAAATCCAGTACAAAGCTTCCAGCGCCACCGCTACCTGAATACGGTTTTCGGCCAATGGCCGTGGCAGCATTTCTTCGGCTTTCGCCAGCCGTCGTAATAAGGTGTTGCGGTGGGTGTGCAGTCGTTTTGCCGCCTCAGTAGCGTTACAGCCGCACTCCAGAAAAGCGTGCAATGACTGGCGCACCGCGGCCGGTGCCTGGGCCAGATCGCCCAATACGTGCCCGGAATAATGCTGAATCGATTTTGCATCTTTGGCTAAAAACGCCATTAAGCGCACGCGGTCGTAGCTCACCAGCTGTACATTGGATTTTAATCGCCCCAGAACCCGCTGCGCCGCCTGAGCATCCAGATGCGAGCGGCGGAAACCATCGACCCCATTGCCACCTTCGCCATAACTGATGCGGATGTTTTCCTTTTTCTTTAATGCCATTTCCAGCACTTTTTCGTTCACCGGAAATTCTGCCGCCGCCCATACCCAGACCACCGAAGGACTGACAAGAATTTTTAGCGACTCCGCCTGCTGACAGGCTTTCTGAAAAGCAGTAGCAAGGTGTTCAAGATCGGAAATTTCGGTATCAATTTCTTCACTCCAGATAATGGCGCTGTGATGCGTCTGCGCGAAGGGGTAATTCAGCAATCGTTCTGCGCCCGCCAGATCCACCGCATCTCCGGCGATAATCTGTGAAATCAGTTCGCGCTGCTCTTCCAGCTGACCGCTCTTACGTGCTTCGACATCGCGTTGCATCCGTTCTATGCCTAACTGCAGGCTGTCATCGATAAAGGTATTGATCGATACCGATGAAATCTCCAGCAGTTGCTGCAGCTCCAGAGGGTCCTGGGTGAGCTGGAACACAATTTTCATCCAGTATTGCCAGGCAGTATCCTGCACCGAACGCGCGTTATTAAGCAGCACCTGCGCTGCCTGTGTCGGATACAGTTCACTGATGCCGAGTACGGCTTCTTCCACCAGAAAAGCGCTGACCGGCTGATCCGGCCGCTCAATCACGGCATTCAGCCAGTGAATCGTTCCGGCACGGATAGCACGCCGCTGTTTGGCCGATAACACCGGATCGGCGTACAGGTTATCGGCATCGCCGTTTTTAAAATTATTACCCTCAAGCTCATCCAGAACCTCCGGACTGGTTGCCAGCTGCAGTGCCAGCTCCGCGCCGCAACGCATCAGATACAAAATGCGCTGCGGTACATTTGGCCAGCGATGACGGGTACTGATAGCCAGCTTCATAGTTTCTCCGGGGTGACAGAAGTGCAATCTGCACCAAATATAGCCACACAGGAGTTACTTTGTACATTGTAGAGCCTGCACTGTGCTCATAAGATGAGCAGATCAGGCTGGCGACACTGCGCCACCGCTCTGACCCGGATACGCACAGCGTATCGCGGTAAACAATAATAAGAGGCCGACTCGTGAAAGATTTTACCGACAAAGTGGTTGTGATTACCGGCGCCGCATCCGGCATGGGGCGTGAATACGCACTGGAATTTGCCCGCCTCGGCGCACTGGTTGCCATCACAGATGTCAATGCAGAGCAGCTGGCCGAAACCCACAAGATGGTAAAAGCCATCAGCGGTAAAAGCAGCCTGAGTGAAGTGCTGGATATTGCTGCCGAAGAGAGCGTTACGGACTTTGCGGGTAAGGTAAAACGCGAGCTGGGTAATGCCCATATCATTATTAACAACGCCGGTATCGGCGGTGGCGGCGCACCGGTCTGGGTGCAGGATAATGCCCAGTATCACACCACCATGCAGGTAAACTTCTTTGCCGTGGTGTATATCACCAAAGCCTTTCTGCCCCAGTTGCTGACTAATCAGGAAGGTGCGGTGGTGAATGTTTCCAGCGTATTCGGTTTATTGGGCACCCCCGGCACCAGTGATTACTGCGCCTCTAAATTTGCCGTACGCGGCTTTACCGAATCACTTATGGTTGAGTTGGCCGATACACCCATCTCAGTCCATCTGGTGCACCCGGGCGGTATTAAAACCAATATCGCCAAACATTCGAAAAACGGCGCCGAATTCGAAGAAAAATATCTGAAAACCGATCCGCTGTTCGCCGTACGCGAAGTAATCAAAGGCATCAAAAGCGGCAAGCAACGCATGATTTTTGGTTATCAGTCTTCGCTGCTGCGGTTTTTAACCTTATTACCGCTCAAATTGCGCAACCGTATTCTGCACCGCGAAATGGGTGATATGCGCGATCCCGAACACTACGGCCTGCTCGATCAGTACTCCACATCCTCACCACGAAGCTGACAGAAAAATAACCCACGGCATCTGCTAAACAGGGAGACATTATGAACACAAAATTTCAGCCAAATATTGAAGCGCGTAAAGACATCGACTTCGGTCTGGACGCCGATTTTCCGAAATACTGGAACGGCAACGACCCGTTTAAAACCCGTGTAATGGACGCGCTGCAGCTCAGCTTCCCCGATGGCGAGCGTTACTTTATTTCCAGTGTACGTGCCTTCCGTGACCGTATTACTGACCCGAAACTGCAGCGCGATGTAAAAGAATTCACCATGCAGGAAGCGCAGCATGGCATTGCACACACTAAGTTCAACGACCTGCTGGCGGCACAGGGCATGCCGATGGAAACTATTCTGAATGAACTGAAAGAGTACATTAAGAGAGACCAGAGCAAATATTCCGATGAATTTAACCTGGCACTGACCGCCGCTTACGAACACTTTACCGCCCTGCTGGCAGAAACCTTTTTCTCCCGCAAAGAAGTAACCGTCGACATTCATCCGAAAATGCGCGCCCTGCTGGCCTGGCATGCCATCGAAGAAATGGAACATCGCTCCGTGGCCTTTAACGTGATGAAAACCGTTGCCAAAGTCGGTTATATCAAACGCTGTACGGCCATGGTAATCGCCACCCGCCACACCACCAAAGTGATGTTCGATTACGCTGACGTATTGCTGAAAACCGATGGTTATAACTGGTTTCAGCGCCGCATGATGTTTATTAAAAACCTGAACTGGATGTATGGCCGCAAAGGTGTTCTGTCATCCATGCTGCCAAAGCTGCTGATGTACTTTAAGCCGAGCTTTCACCCGGAAGATATTCCGGTAATTCACAACTACGGCGAGTGGGTACGGGTATACGATTCAACCGGTAATCCGCATGAAGCCTGTGATGCGCTGCTGGCGGCGGCGTATTGAGGTATTAGCTTATTGAAAGATAACGCCTGTCAGCCCGGGAATCAGATCGGGCTTACAGGCGTTATGACGGCTGATTTTCCGCACACGACCTGTTAACCATGACTCAGGAATCTTTAATGCTGAACATTAACAAGCCGGCTTGTATCGAACCCTCGTGCCTCTGACATCCGGACAAACTTATCCATGATTTCCGGGTCAACAGATGGCGTCCGTGAAAGCAGCCATAAATAGTCGGTATCTGGCCCAGATACAAAGGCATAGCTGTAGTTTTCCCGATCCAGCTCAAATACGACATAAGAGCCATAAAACGGTCCGAAAAATGAAACCTTAAGATAACCTTCCGTCGGGCTATTTACGAAATACGCTTTCCCGTCGGCTTCTTTCCATTCATTTTTTTCTTCGGAATACCCACGGTTAATAACCGTAATACCGCCGCCGTCCCGGGCAGTATATTCTGCCGTCACCCGGCTCAACCCTCTTTCGAATGGATGATCAAGCCGGGCCACCTCATACCACTTTCCCAGATAGTTTTTCAGTTCAAATCCGGATACAGGCTCTACTGATTTTGGCATCCCCAGACACCCACTCAACAAGGTCGCGCAGAGAATCAGAAGCGTTTTCTTCATAATGCTTATCCACCCCCATAGCTGTAATAACTTAAAACGTGTTACAGCAGAAAATTCCTGCTATGCATCAAGGGCTCTTGAAAAACCCATTAAAACGACCACCACACCAGCCGCAAAGGCTTCTTCCCCAGACGCCCTTTCCCTGACTTTCATGAATCTTTTGCATTTTTCATCAGAAAATCCATAACCAGATCCTGCTCCTGCGGATTCAGACCTGCACGGGGAAACATACTCTGCGTAATTCCCTTCCATTGGAGCTTAGTAAAGTGCGTTGTATCTTTCGGCCCATGACAAACGGTACAACGCTGATAAAAGAGCTTTTCTCCCGGAGATAAGTCCGAGCTGACCTTGTCACGCAATGTCGAGACCCGGGCCAGGCCAAACAACGAAGCATCTAATGCCATGTCACTTTTATTAATAATATCAGGAGGAGTATAGGCCTTATTAACAGGCTCAGCATCCTTACACAGTCGCACTCTGGCCAGCACAGTATTTGCTGTTGTTGCCTGTGTGAGATCACTGGATGGTTTATCGGATGTTAAAAAATTAACCAAACCACTGTTGCAGCGACCTTTTTTATCCAGAGATGGCCAGCACCCTTCATAAATACTCACAACACCTTTCATAATCCGATCATCAACAACAGCACCAACGATAATGGAACCACGTTTATTATAAACTTCGATGAGATCGCCATTCTTAATACCACGCTGCCTGGCATCTGCCGTATTGATAAGGCAGGCCTCTCTATCGCGAATATTATCAACGGAACGAATATCAGCATTAGCCATCTGTGAGTGTAAACGCATTCTCGGATGCGGACTTACCACATGAACTTCATCTTTCTCAGCGTTGCCGAGATACTCATAAGGCGGGATAAATGTTGGTACAGGCGGACAATCTTTCAATTGATAATCAGCAAAATCCTGACAGTACAATTCTATTTTTCCTGATTTGGTAGCCAGAGGGCTTTTGTCAGGATCTTTATAAAAGTCTCCGTGACGAACCCATTTATCAGCAGATTCCGGAACCTCCATTAAAGCAACACCCTCCTCCCAGAAATCTTTGAAAGGCATCGTAGCCGAACTTCGTCCATATGCCTCTTCAATGATCTGCATAACACTTTTACCACCGTCCATAAACTGGTATTCAACATTAAATATCCGGGATAGACGACGGAATATTTCAATATCATCCAGACTTTCTGCAACCGGATCGATAGCTTTTCTCATTGCGTAAATTTTATCATTGCTGTAGGTCCCGCCGGAGGAGATATCATTTCGCTCAAGTGTACTTGTGGCAGGCAAAACAATATCAGACCAGCGTGTTGATGCGCACCACCAGGGATCCTGACACACAATGGTATTGATTACTTTTAAGGCGCCAATCAGTTTATTAGTGTCCTGCTGATGTGACATAAAATTATTACCCGAGTTATAAATCATCTTAACCCGTGGATAAGTATGCTTACCTCCATTGTGCAGGAACTCTTTACCAGGATTTAAAATCATTTCCGTAATACGGGACGCCGGGCAGAAAGTTTTGACCATATTACGGCCTTGAGAAAGGCCTGAAGGTGTCGACTTTCCGGATACGGGCATGCCACCATTACCATAATGCCAACTGAATCCGACACCTTCACCCGGTTTACCTATGCTTCCCAGCATGCTGGCAAAGGCGATAATTGCCCAGTGTTGCATCTCCCCGTGATCCTGCCGCTGTAAAGACCAGGCTCCGGCAAACTGTGTCCTGTTTTTCGCAAACAAATTCGCCAGTTCAATAATTCTTTCTTCGGGTATCCCTGTTATTCCAGAAGCCCAGGCCGGGGTCTTTTCGGGGCTGCCATCTTCGCCGGTCAATGATCTGGAAAACTTATCAAATCCTACCGTATATTTATCAAGATAAGCCTTGTCGTGCAGATTGTTTTTATAAAGGTAATAGCACATTGATAAGAAGAGTGCCGTATCAGTACCCGGACGAATTTTCACCCATTCACAATCCATAGCATCATCAGTAATGGTGTACTGAGGATTAATAGATATAAACTTCACTCCATTACGCTTAATGGACTCCCAGCGTGGGTACATCTGATGATCAGCAACGCGGTATTCAATCCGGTTGTTTTTAAATGGATCGCAGCCCACCATGCAGAATATCTGAGTATTATCGCGAATCTGCTCCCATGAAGTCTGCGGTGAATAGACCTCCATATCGCCAATGATATGAGGCAGGCTGATTTGTGATGCTCCCCCGGAGTAATCTCCCGAGGTCAGTGAACTACCACCGATAAGATTAAAGAAACGCCCCTGTAACACATTTGGCCGGAAGATACCGGCATGACTCCAGCCACCATAAGAGCTGCTGAAAATCCCTTCATTACCATATTTATCAATAGTATCCAGAATAGCTTTTGCAGTGAGCCCCAAAGCGACATCCCAGGACACCCTGACAAATTCTTCTCGGCCACGCAGCTCAACTTTATAGTCTTTACTGCCATTAATAACAGCATCCAGATATGATTTCCGTACCATAGGGTACTTAACCCGGGTTTCATCATAGGTTCGCCCCAAAACCCCCTTAGTTAACATCTGGGTTGGCATGGCATCGATATCTTTGAGGGGCTGAACACCGATCAGCTTGCCCTGCTTAACGACCGCTTTAAAGGGTCCGTAATGAGTCGCATGAGGTATCAGGCGGGTATCTTCGCCAAACACAGCATCCGGATGGAACAACGTAAGTGTTGGTGCTGATGCCAGAAATGCAGCAGATTTTAAGAACCGTCTTCTATCAATATCCATCAGCCTGCCCTCACACATTGGTACATTTAACAACCAATCTAAGCATTAACTAACAATCCCGCCTGTCGTTAATATCGTTAGTCAAGTAAGTCAGTAGTTAAATTTACGGGCATTGTGCTTATCCCGAACGGGCCGACCCGCCGGGCGGGTATTACCTGCTTGCATAGCGCCAGTATCGTCACTGGCCTGACGCTTTTCTCAATGAAGAATTATTTACAGGACTGCTGACAGCAGCAGTATCGGGCATGCTGGCAAAAGCAGAGATTGCTCCCGGCAATTTGTCGAACCTGAGAGTCCGAACCAAGCCTCTCCGTCTGGCGGTAAATAAAAAAGGCTCCTGAATCTGTGCGTTTTATACACACAGATTCAGGAGCCTTTCCGCTTCAATCGCCCGGAGGATGACCGTCGTCGCAAGCTCCTCCGTTCTCTCCGCTCGCAGGCTCGCTACGAGCGAACCTATCAGAGGTTCTCGTCCGTCTCGTGCGGGCATAAAAAAACCGACATGACGTCGGTTTCTTTTAATGGCCCGCCCGAGAGGATTCGAACCTCTGACCTCTGCCTCCGGAGGGCACAGCCTTAAGAGTCATTAAATCATATCCAATTGATTTTAAAAGATTTTATTTTAAGTATTTTTCAAAATTCTGTTCAGTTTTATGCATCTTTACAAAACTTTTAGTCACATAAGTTGGCACTATAAAATGAGTTTTTTGACCACTACCCTCACTTTGGCCGGTGTACTTTCTATCTGTTTCATCAATTTTATGTTTCCGATTATGAAATCCCCCTAAGGGGATAATCTTGCCTTTATCCTCTAGGGAGGATATTCTGATTTTTATCCCCTATAGAGGATATCCTTAATGAAGATCACATCACCACGTGGATTGGCAGACGCGCTCCAGCAAGCACGTAAACAGCAGAACCAAACACAGCAGGCCATAGGCGAGTTGGCGGGCACCAAGCAGAGCACAGTGTCTGCTTTTGAAACCTCGCCGGAACATGCACGGGTCGAGACCCTGTTTAAGTTGCTGTCGGCACTTAATCTGGAATTGGTTCTGGAACCCAGAAGGCAGGCGCCTGCCAGCGGCTCCGCTAATAGTCAGGCCTCGGATCAGGCTTGGGATCAGGAGTGGTAATGGCGGATTTAACGGTTGCTATGAATGGAATAGAGGTGGGCAGGCTCTCTATGGATGCCTCCGGAGCCATGTCTTTCCGTTATCTGGATAGCTGGTCTGAGCGGCCAGGTGCGCGGGCGATATCCCTGTCGCTGCCATTAAAACGAGATATTTTTGCGGGTGAGCGGGTATTTAATTTCTTCGACAACCTACTGCCGGATTCTGATGCCATCCGCGCCAGAATGCAGGCACGATTCTCAGCATCATCCAGTCACCCATTTAACCTGTTAGCAGCCGTCGGTCGCGACTGTATCGGTGCAATTCAACTGTACCCTGAGTACGAAACTATGCCGGATGTGCAGCAACTAACGTCAGCTCCACTTTCCGAAGGGCAGATTGCTGCGATGCTGCGCAGTTATCAGCGCGCACCACTGGGCATGGAAGCGGATACTGATTTTCGCATCTCGTTAGCCGGTGCTCAGGAAAAAACCGCACTGCTATGGCATAACCAGAAATGGCAGTTGCCCATTGGCAGTACGCCGACCAGCCATATCCTGAAATTGCCCATTGGTTTTCTGGAACCACGTAATATCGATCTGCGGCAGAGCAATCATAATGAGTGGCTGTGCCTGGAAATATTAAAAGCGTATGGCATTGATGTGGCGAAGGCTCAGCTAGCCAGCTTTGAAGATCAGAACGTGTTGATTACTGAGCGCTTTGATCGCCGCTGGTCAAAGGATGACCGTTGGCTGATGAGATTGCCGCAGGAGGATTTTTGTCAGGCGCTTGGCGTATCGCCCGCTCTGAAATACGAGAATCATGGCGGCCCCGGCATCAAAGAAAGTATGGAGTTGTTACGCGGCTCCCAACAGGCAATTCATGACCGTGAAACCTTCTTTAAATTGCAGATCTTGTTCTGGATGCTGGCAGCCATTGATGGCCACGCCAAAAACTTCAGCCTCTTCATTGAACCGGAATCCGCTTTCCGCATGACGCCGATTTACGATGTGCTCTCTGCCTATCCGCTGATGCGGGCAAATTCGCTGCCTGCTGCCAAGGCCAAAATGGCCATGTCGGTGAAAGGAAAAAGCCGGCATTACCATTGGCAACGTATCGAACCGCGCCATTTTATGAGCACCGCCAAAGCGGTGGGTTTTTCGGTACAGAGAGCACAGCAACTATTAATGGAGTTGGCGGAGAGTGCTGCAGCTGTTATCAGCAGGGTTGAGATGCTTTTGCCACATGATTTTCCGCCAGTCATCGCGGACTCCATTTTTAAAGGACTGCAGGAACGTGCTGATTTTATTCGAGAGGTATAAGCAGGTTGTACCCGTTAGGTGGCAATGCTCAAAAAGTCGCGGCGAGTAGGATACACCGATCTTTAAAACCGGTGATTTCACGCCGTTCACGGGTCTTTCACTTTCAGATATCGGCCGGACATAATCCGTGAAAGATGAATATCCATGCGGGTGAATTTTCGCTACTCACAATCAGAGACCGCACACAGATAAAAACGTGCGGTGAAAGTCTTTCACTGCTGTGAAAGGTAGTGAAATGTGTTGAATTAAGTAGGCATTAAGTACAGCAACTTTTAATAATGGCTTCATTGAGGGCTTTAGCGTCCTGCTCAAAGGTCTGGCGCTTCTTATCAATGCGACGAGAGCATGCTGCGCAGAATTTCCCGGCGGCGATTCGAAATCCACGCAGGAATGAGACCGAAGCTGGCCACCAGACTAACCTGCTATACCCCGCCAGCACGCACGTCCTCGCCGGATGAACAGCTAACTAAGGCGCAATCTTACGCTTGAGAGCCTGTGCCATGGGCTGCGGAAGGCTGGGCAGCGAGCGCAGTAGCCAAGGCAGCATACGACGCTTCATCCCGCTAAGTGTCTCGGGTACCAATGCTTCAATCAGGTGTGGTCCTGGTGTGGCCAAGGCATACTCCAGCGCCTTGGTGAAGTCCTCGGCACTATCGGTGCGCACTGCGTGCACGCCCATGCCCTGGGCAAGCCGGGCAAAGTTCAGACGCGGCCCGTCCAGATCCAGCTGAGCACGTGCCTTTTCGCTGCCATTACCTGCCCCCACGCGCTCCAGTTCAACGTTGAGTACCGAGTAGCTGGCGTTGTTGAAGATGATACTGACCACGTGCAGATTTTCGCGGGCCATGCTCCACAGCGCCTGGATGGTGTACATCGCGGTTCCATCGCCGATCAGCGCCACCACCGGCCTGCCCGGGCAGGCCACGGCGGCGCCGACAGCGTTGGGCAGCCCCTGACCGATGGCCCCTCCGGTCAGGGTAATCAGATCATGACGCGGGCAACCTGCAGTCATCGCGCCGAGCATCAGCCCCGAGGTGATGGCCTCGTCGATCAGAATGGCATTTTCCGGCAGCAAATAGCCGACGGCTTTACACACTTTTGGTGCGGTCAGCTTGCCGCGCGGCCGAGCGGGGCGCCCGGGAGCCTGCAGCTCCGGATGTGTCTGACTGGCGCCTAAGGCTACGACGAGCTTGGCCAGACTAGCCGTTGCATCCTGCTCTGGGGTAGCCAGGTTATGCAACGTGCAGCTATCAGGCACCAGATAGCTCGGTTTTCCGGGGTAGGCAAAAAAGGACACCGGCGCCTTGGCATCAACCAGGATCAGGTGCTTAATATCGGCCAGCTGCACTCCGGCCATCTCAGCCAGATAGGCAATACGCTCAACCGACGGCAGACCAGCACCGCGCGTCAGCCGGGTGGGAAATGCTTCGGCCAGCAGCTTGACCCCGGCCTGCGCGGCAATCTGCGATGCCGCAGCCAGGCTCGGCTCGCGCAGTGCCTGGCCGCCAAGGAGCAGCGCAGTCTTACCGCCGTCCTGAATGGCCTTAACGATGTTCTGCACCACGGCGTCATCGACTACCGGAGCTGTGCACCGAGGTGGCATAGCGCATGGCTGCCCTCCCGCCCCCCATGATACGTCGGCCGGCAGGATCAGCGTGGCCACCTGGCACGGCAAGCCTTGGGCGGCACGCACCGCATCCACCGCATCCTGGCTCAGTTGCGCGGTACTGCCACAGGTACGCACGAAACCCGGCGAGACGTTACGCGCAACGGTTTCGATGTCCGACTGCAACTGCGCGTCGTACTGGGCGTGGTAAAGGGCATGGTCGCCAACGATATTCAATACGGGCACCTTGCCCTTGCGGGCGTTGTGCAGGTTGGCCAGGCCGTTGCCCAGGCCGCAGCCCAAATGCAACAACGTGGCGGCAGGCTTGTCGGCCATGCGCGCATAGCCGTCGGCAGCACCGGTGGCCACGCCTTCGAATAAAGTCAGCACAGCGCGCATGCGCGGCTCGCTGTCCAAGGCGGCAATGAAGTGCATTTCGCTGGTTCCGGGGTTGGTGAAGCAAACCTCGAGGCCAGCATCGGCCAAAGTTTGTAGTAGGGCTTGGGCTCCGTTCATGGGCGCTCCTGTGGGATAACCAGATGACTAGGGGTGTTGTCGGTAACTCGGTTGACGCCGGCCCGCAGCACGATATAGGCACATTTCAGCAGTACTGTGGGGTGCTCAATGAGCGCCTTTGCTTGTTCACGCTTTTCCACGAGCAGACCCTAGCGACGTTGCTGGCTGGTGCTGCAGTATTGGGCAAAAGTGTCACGTTCAGGGCTCCGGGGCATGCTCGGAGAGGTGTTCGGCGTTGCTGTGCATGGGTGACTCCTTAACGGTGTTATGCGTCGCGGATAATGGTGCGCGCTGCCGCGCGTGCAGTCATAATGCAGGCGGGCAGGAAAGTGCCTTCCAGCGAGCGCTTGCCACTGGCTCCCCCGCCGCCAAAGCCGGCCGCCTCGCCTACGCAGTAGAGCCCAGGAACCGGTTGTTGGTAAGCATCCAACACCCTGCTGTTCAGGTCGGTTTGCAGACCACCCAGGCTCTTGCGGGTAATCAGCTGCATGTGAATGGCGATGAACGGGCCAGCACCAGGCTTCTGCAACGGTGCCGGCTTGCAGGTGCGCAAGCGGTCAGGCCCCCACTGCCGCGCATGCAGGATGCGGCGAATCTGGTCGTCGTTATGTAAACACTGGCCTTTGCTAAAATTGGAGTCGAACGCATCGGCAGTGGCCTGCAGCCTGGCGGGGTCGATGTCGTGCGAGGCGGTGAGCATATTCATCTTCGTGGCAAGCCCAGTAAGGCTGTCGTCCACGATGAAATGTGGGCTTTCCTTCTGCATCTGACGCACCAAGCGATGGTTACCCAGCAGCATCTCCTTGATGAAACGGATGAACTGCTTGTCGCGAATACGCTGGTTGTGTTCTGCCCCAGAAATAGCGAACTCTTTGGCGGCGATACGCCAGTTGAGCAGATGCCAGGTCCAAGGCTTTTCCTGCTCAGCCACGCGCTGACACATCCAGTGCGTGTCGAACCCGGTGACCAGCGGCTGCGGCCCTATGCGCTCACCACGATGGTTGAGCCACAATGCCGACTTACAAGGAATGGTCGACAAGCCATGGCCGGCGAAATGCGGATAGGGGTGCGGAAAGCCAGCGGCGTAATTCCACATCTCGCCAGCATGGATAATCTGCGCACCGAGCTGTTCGGCAGCCCAGTGGTGTAAACAGCCATCGGCCATCGGATGCGCGCCATTGAGCATGGTCTCTGGCAAAGGGCGCTCTTTGAGCCAATTGGCCCTGCATTCGGTGTGACTTCCATTGATGCCCCCCATGGCCAGCACCACCGCTGGCGCACTGCAACACACGACCTTGCCGGTCCGCTCATTAAAGGCAAGGGCACCACTCAATTTGCCGGCCGCATGCTCCAATCCAGTCACCCGATGCTCGTGTAATAGGGTCAGGCGCCCATCATGGTTAGCTCGATGCAGAGCCGCCACCAGGCAGCGCACTAGTTCACGCGAGGTACCCCAAACCACGTGATAGCGCGGCAGACTATTACCATCGCCATTCAGGCCACGCTCCACCCAGTTCACCGCTGGCATGAACTTGATGCCTTCACTCCTCAGCCAGTCATACACCTCACGGCGCGAATGCTCTACGTAGTAGCGTGCCCATTGCAACGGCCATTCATCCTGCAAATCCAGCTCACCAAACTGCATCCAGTCATACAGAGCCCGCTCGGGTGTATCCGGAATACCCATGGCCTTTTGCAGTCGCGTACCCACCAGAGCCATGCCGCCGAAGGCCCAGAGCGCTAGGCCGCCGAGGCGTTTAGGTGTATCCCGGTCGATCAGCACCACCCGCTGGCCCGCCCGTAGCAACTCTAACGCTGTGACGATGCCCGCCAGGCCACCCCCTACCACCACCGTATCCGCTTGCAATAACGCCATAGCTCAGCCTCCATAGATGACCACGCCGGACATGCTTCGTGCGTCGCCTTGTTGTTAGCCACGATAGTCGGTAACGTTCATTTCGGATTGACCCAATGAGCCATCAATAATGACTCTGCAGGCCATCGCATCGATCAGTTGGATCAGCAATCTGCTGACCGCTGCAGAGCAGCAGAGCATGACGCGCAAGACGTTACGGGCTCTGGCCGGTATTGCCGTACACGAGCTGGATGCGGGCTTTGGCCTAAAAGTGACAACGCTATTCAAACAGGATATACCCACAATGATCCGGCCTGCGCTATTGAAGATGCCAGCCGTCTACATAAAATCAAAAATAACTGGTGGCCCCGGAGCTGGACTTGGTTATGCAGGATTGCTGGTGCTTGTATCATCGGGATAAGAGGGTTGGTGGTACTTTTTGCGGGCAGTCGGGTCATCGGTTTCTTTTAACGCTATTCGATACTGGTGCTTAGATGAATATTGAAAACTATGAGGAACTCATTCTGGCCGCCATGAGCCAGCAGGAGCCACAACGCCTGCTGTTTGTTCTGGCAAAATCAGAGTTGCCCGAGGGATACACAGAAGAGCAGCAGGAACGCTTTGAAAATGGTGAAGGCGGTGTGCTCAGCCCGGTGTTATGCGTTGATAAACTTCCTGGCGAAGTGATGCACTTTCATGAGCTGGTCAGCGAATCGGAAAAAACCGGACAGCAGTGGGACGTGGCATTTATCAGTGCCATGTCTGGCCATGACGGCTTCCCGCCACAGCCGGAAGAGGCTGACCAGTACCTGCAGCTTATGGTGAATAAGATCAACGCCGGCATGATATCCGAATACCTGACGTTCAACCGTAGTGGTGAACTGATCGCCCTTTACTGATTTGCCCTTTGCTGATTTATAGCGATTTCTGGCTCTGTTTATGAATGCGGCTGATCAGCTTCATAACCGGGGCCGGAATTCTCCCCATCAGTTCCAGACTGTCGATAAAGTTTTTCAGATACAGCCCGAGTTCGGTGTTACCTGTTATTAACAGCCGACGCTGGAAAAACAGCGTATCCGGATCCACTTCGTTATGCAGCATTTCCAGCAATGAGTGCTGATCTGTGCGCAGAGTAACCTCTGATATCTGCGCCGGGATCATCACTTTGATTCTTTTATCATAAGCCGTAACGGTAAATGAGAAGTTCAGATCACGGATATTAACCGTCGCAAGCTTGCGCTCAAGAAAATCAAGTTCTCCGGCAGACAGCTCTTTTCCAAGAAGATGATTAAGCGCAGATGCGATTACCTGCTCAAGAATAAAATCGGGCGTATAGCGGGTTATTTTCTCAGGTAGTTTTACCAGCCTGTCACCTGCGGCCCTATGAAATTTCCGGGAAAGCATAACTAACCTTCACACCCCAGCACCTGTATTTCCGCCAGAATAAAAAATTCTTAAGCCAATGAGCAAAGCCCATTAATGGGTAGTTCAAACCTACCTATTCGTGGGCTTAGCGGCGATCACCTGATTTCATTAACATATCAATAGTGTCTTAATATGGCAGAAATACTATGGAATTGCTTTGCCCTGCGGGAAGCCTTCCCGCCTTAAAAGCGGCAATAAACCAGGGCGCTGATGCGGTATATGTTGGCCTTCGGGGAGATACCAATGCCCGCCACTTTGCCGGTCTGAACCTCGCAGGTTCAGGACTGGATGAAGCCGTTGCTTATACACACAAACATGGGCGGAAAATCCATGTTGCCATCAACACATTTGCACATACAGACGGCTGGGAGCGCTGGCAGAAATCCGTTGATAGCGCAGTAAGAGCCGGGGCTGATGTCCTGATTCTTGCCGATATATCACTGCTGGCATACGCACATGACCGTTATCCAAAAGTTGAAAAGCATCTGTCCGTTCAGGCTTCTGCAACCAATCCTGCCGCTATTGATTTTTACCGCAATCTGGGAATCTCCCGTGTGGTACTGCCGCGGGTATTATCGATGCAGCAGGTAAAATCATTAGCGCGGATTTCAGATATGCCGCTGGAGGTTTTTGCATTCGGCAGCCTCTGCATTATGGCTGAAGGCCGCTGCTATCTCAGCTCTTATATGACCGGCGAGTCACCGAATACTGCTGGGGTCTGCTCTCCGGCTGCCTATGTCCGCTGGGATGAGAAAGCAGACGGATCGCTGGAGTCGCGCCTCAACGGCGTCATGATTGATCGCTTTAATGCTGATGAAAATGCCGGCTATCCCACGCTGTGCAAAGGACGCTTTCAGGTCGGAAACGATTTGTACAATGTGCTTGAAGAGCCAACAAGTCTGAATACTCTGGAGCTGCTACCGGAATTATTCAATGAAGGCATTGCCTCGCTGAAAATCGAAGGGCGCCAGCGCAGCCCTGCCTACGTGGAAAAAATTACCCGGGTATGGCGCCAGGCAATTGATGCCGCTCAGGAAGATCCACAACGATTCCGGGTAAAGGATGAATGGAATCAGGTTCTGAATTCATTATCGGAAGGCAGCCAAACCACACTTGGCGCTTACCACCGGAAATGGAAATAAATAATGAAATTTTCTCTCGGTGCAATTCAGTACTACTGGCCTAAAAATACTGTTATTAAATTTTATGATAGTGTTGCCGCTTCTGATATCGACATTGTTTATCTCGGTGAAACGGTCTGCAGCAAACGCAGAGAACTGAATTTAAAAGACTATCTGGATATCGCATTTAAGTTACGCGAATCAGGCAAGCAGGTTTGTCTTTCAACAATGACCCTGCTTGAAAGCCCCGCCTTACTGCGGGAAATGGCACGTTATATCGACAATGGTGAGTTTGTTATTGAAGCCAATGATATTGGCGCCGTGCAGCTTGCGCAGGAAAGAAACCTGCCGTTTATCGCCGGCCCGGCCATCAACTGCTACAACCAGCACACCCTGAAATATCTGGTGAATTCCGGCCTTAAACGCTGGGTAATGCCTGTGGAACTTTCCCGTGACTGGCTGAAAACATTGCTCGAGCAAGAAGTCGTGCGTGATATCCGCAGTTGCTTTGAAACAGAAGTGTTTGCCTTTGGTCATTTGCCTCTGGCCTGGTCAGCCCGCTGCTTTACTGCACGCTCAGAAGACAGGCAAAAGGATCAGTGCGAACTGTGCTGCATTAATTATCCCAAAGGCAGAGAGGTACACAGTCAGGATGGTAAGCAAGTATTTGTTTTAAATGGTATCCAGACCCAGTCAGGCCAGCGTTACAACCTGATCAATGATTTACCTTCCATGCACCGGCTGGTCGATATTGTCCGCCTGAGTCCGGAACCGGAAGGAACGCTGGATTGGCTGAACCGTTTCCGGGAAAACATCCGCGGCAAACATCCGGTTAAACTCGCAGCAGGTGACAGCAATGGTTATTGGAATCGCCTTGCCGGAATGCTGACGGTTGAAACCTGAATCAGAACCTGCGCCAATATCCCGGAATGAGTATCTGATATACCCACCAGGTGAGTGACAGGTATCTCTGCAGCCGAATTGTTTTTGCCCTTAATTCTGTCATCGTAGCTCATTCTATACAGCTCAATAGCAGGATTTCATATGCCGAATCTGACAGGCTGGAAGCCGGACGATACGGATTTCTGGAAAAATACAGGCAACCGTTATGTACGCCACCTGCCGGTTCTGCAATTAATTCTGTTACTTGCCGGTTCGTCCGTATGGATGGGCTGGTCAGTGCTCTCGGCCCTGATGGCCGACAGCAGTTGGGGCTTCAGCCCGCAAGAGCTTTTTTCGCTGATTTATATCGCAGGCTTTTCTGGTGCAGCGCTGCGTCTGTGTGGCAGATTTCTGGTATTTCAGCTGGGTACCCGGGCCGTAATCTGGTCAGGAATCATTGGCATAGGGATTTCGCTGCTTGCCATATTCTGGGTTTTTAAAGAATCAGACACACCTCTTTGGGCATTCAGAATAGCGGCAGCCTGCTGTGGCTTTGGTGCTGTTGTCCTGCCCCAGATCACCAGTATCAACCGCTATATTTATCCGCGCCGTATGCGTTTTATTTCTCAGGAAATGCCCCTTGGACTGGGTGATGCCGGACTGATTCTGATTATGGTAATGATCCCGACAATCATCTATTGGGATCCACCTTTAAAAAATATTCTTACCGAATATGTTCTTATTCATGACAGCAGCAACCTGATCGGTGTCATCCATGAAGGTCACGGACTTTGGTTTCAGTGGTTAATACTTCCAATTGCCGGAATGTGTCTTCTGGCTGCCTGGCTGAACCGCTTTTCACCGGCAGTTAATGTACGGAATATGATGTTGGCCCGATCTGTCAGTATGCTTTCATGGGGACGTTCCTGGCTGCTGCTTCTACTGGTCATATTGGCCAGCATCGGCATCCCCTATATGTCGAATAACAGCATGATTACCGGCGCCTTTCCTGCCGTCCGGGAAATGAGTATTTTTATTGTTATTTTCCTCGTCATTTTCGCCATGCAGAATCTTTCGGGTAATCAGACATTTTCAGAGCAACAGCTAAAAGCTCTGGCTAATCGTGAAGTCCATATACTGGCACTGATGTATCTTATGGGTCATGGTTCTTTTCTTGGATTATCCGTCAGCCTGCCTCTTCTGACAGAGCTGATATTTTCCTATATTCCAACCGATGGTCATACCGGCAGCCAGATCAATCCCGCCGCCCCATCCATTCTTGCCTACTGTTGGATCGGCCCTCTGCTAGGGCTTTCCGCCAGAGCCGCGGGAAGCTGGATGTCTAAACACATCAATCCGGGAAAGATTCATCAGGTGGCACTGTTTGCGCTTTTTCTCAGTACTGTCGCTATGGCAATTACCATAAAATCAGCACTCTCATCACCGAATCCGGAATTCTATTTCTTTCGTTTCTACATGATAACCCTGTTATTTTTTGTTGCTTCCGGCATGTCATCCGGGAGCATAACCAGTCTGGCGCTTAAGAAGATTCCTGCGAATTACGCCGACCACAGCCTGATATGGATAACCAGCATATCGTCCTTTGGCTTTTTTTATATCCCGGCGTTGTTTGCTGATCACTGGCTAAGTGCCGGGCCGGCGGCCGTGCTATCCGGCACGTCTATTTTTTATCTGACAGGGATGATCATCAACTGGTTTTTTTACTGGCGAAAGGGAGAGGAATCACTCAGCTGAATGACAAGATACAGAATCAGGAATGAATATCGGGGATAATTTTACTTTCTATATGGTTTACCAGATCAAGCAGAACATCGTCGCCATACTCTTCATCCCGGCGTTTTTTTAAGCCATATTCAGACAGCAACAGATGATGACTCTCGGTGACATCAATACTGTTGAGACTACGCTGTACACAGCGCAGCGGACACCCATCAATTGCCAGAACCGGACGACCCGACTGAGCCAGCCGGATAATAGGTTTAACTTGGCCACCGATACCGGCTATACAGGACATTTCTGCTACACCTGAACGATCCAGGTGAACGGCAATCCGGTTGGCAAGCTGAGCCACCTGTGAACAGCCAGAGCAAGAATAAACCAGTGGTTTTGCAGGATCTTTCATAAGAACTCTCTACTGAAAAAATCTGCAGAGCAGAGGTTAAATTTTAATATATCACGCCGGATATTTTTTACTATCAATCTGCTCAGAACAGATGTCGGTCTTATGCGGAAAAGGTGAGGAGCCTGTGAATAATCCGGTACGGATATGATCCGTTATTCAGAGGCCCACTCTTTGGGTATCAGCCATAGTAAAGGCCATTCCCCCTGGCAGGCTGTTGATCTTCTATCTGCGTTGCCACTGCAGTGTTAAAAACCGACTCCAAATGCTCATTTACGATCTGTAAACTGCGCTTTTTCGCCGGTTTTTGCCTTGCATTGACTACCTCGAAAACGAAAATAAACAACCTGCCAAGCCTGTTACTTGGCTTTCTGCTGACTGTAATAGGCAGCGAGATTAGCAATATCCTGATCACTCAGACCTTTTGCCATTGGCGCCATAATGGCTGCATTGCCTCCGGTTCTCTGGCCATCGCGATAAGCCTTGAGTGCATTTTCAAGATAGGCCGCATGCTGTCCGGCCAGTTTTGGATACATTGGAACCATGCTGTTACCATCAGCATTATGGCAGGCTGTGCAAATTCCTGATTTTGCCTGTCCGGCAGCTGCATCGCCGGCCGCCATGCTGGCAGAACTGAATGCCATAGTAACAATAGCGCTTGCCAGAAGTATTTTTTTCATCATCAATCTCCTTAAGGTTGCCCTGAGGCTTATAGCTGCCAGATGGCAGTCAATGTGACTGCAGAAATGGTTATTATTAACCACCCATACAGAATTCTTTGTAAGAAGAGCGGAGCCTGCTTCATCTCCATAAAATACCGGATGATCCAGAAGCCTTTTATCAGGGCTGTAAACCAGGCTGCAGCCGCTAACAGCATAAGATGCTCCGGCTTGCGGAGAACAACAGCCAGTGTCAGCAACAGCATTAACAACCACAAAGTCTTTAATGACGTTCCTGCCATACTGCTCATAGCATCATCCTGTTTCATCTTAGTACATAAAGCGCCGGGAAAAGAACGATCCACACCAGGTCAACCATATGCCAGTAAGAGGCTGCACTTTCCGCCGCTTTTAGTTTCTGCTCATCGTCCGAGTCTGTCTTTTTCAGCCAGCGGCCGAGAATAATAAGAATCATCATTCCGGCAAGCACATGGAGAAAATGAAAGAACGTCGTGAAAAAATAAAACCCGAAGAATATATCGTAGTGCAACGAGTACCCATTGCTATAGAGTGTTTGATATTCACTCACTTTACTAATGACATAGATCATTCCACAGCCGGATGCCGCGAAAAAATAACGCGCATAGCCATCGCCCTGAATGCGGAGCTTATTAACGCCTGTTGCCACCAGGTAACTGCCCGTCAGCAATGCCATCGTATTAATCACCCCGGCAGCAACATGCAGCTCCTGCAGGCCGGCCTGAAACATCTCCGGCTGCCGGAGGCGAACCAGAGAGAAGCCGGCGATCAGCAGGCCAAAAACAGCCAGTTCAGCACAAAGAAAAAACCACAGGGCAATATCGCCCGGGATCTTGTCTTTTCCGCTCAGAGTCAGCGGGCTGTTCATATGTTCAGTCCGGTCAGATTAAGATAGAGCTTCGGCAGTATCCGTGGCAGCTGATCTGCCCGGTTAATGCAGAAGTAGCCCTGATGTCCAAACACATAAGGCACATAATCCGCACTGTTCTGATCAATGGTGACACAGTGGGTTGTCACTCCCGTACGGTGAGCCTCGGTGATCGATACTCTGGTATCTTCGAGACCATAACGACCTTCATACAGATCCAGATCATTAGGCTTACCGTCGGTCAGTATCAGCAGCAGGCGCTTTTCTGCCGGATGGTCATTAAGGATATCGGTTGCCTGGCGGATAGCCGCTCCCATGCGCGTGTAGTAGCCGGGCGTTAAGGCTTTAATCCGGCCATGAACATTTTCACCCCAGGGTTCGTTAAAGTTTTTGATCATATTAATCCGCACGTGATCGCGCCGGCGTGATGAAAAGCCATACATAGAAAAGCGATCACCGCTGGCATCCAGTGCCTCCCCCAATAAATGCAGGCTGTCGCGGATAACATCGATAACCTGCTTATCATTGTTGGCCCAGGCGTCGGTCGACAGCGACAGATCTGCGAGAACAAGACAGGCCAGATCACGGTTCTGACGACGCTGCTGCCGCCATACCGGCGCCACACTTTCGGCGTGTCCCTGCAGCCGGCTGGTGCAGTGATCAATCGCAGCATTTATATCCAGCTGCTGCCCCTGAACCTGCCGCCGTAGTTGCACCTGCTGAGTGTTAAAGCAGGCAAACTGCCGGCGCAGACGCTGCGCAGTCTGCTTAAGTTCATCCGGTAAAGGAGCTGGCTCAGCACCGCGTGGCAGCATCGGAATAACCCGGCAGTAATCCTCACGTAAACGCTGCCGGCGGTAATCCCACTCCGGATAAGACAGGCCAGAACCCAGCGGGATGTCATCCTCCGCCGCACTGGGCAGATCCAGATCGAGGCGTATTTTTGAAGCCTGACTGCCACGGGTCCGCGATAGCGTAATCAGATCAAGATCTTCTGCTATTTTTCCGGCATCCGCGTCATCGGCATCATCTGCGGTACGGTCAACAGGAATAAATTCCGACCACGACAATAAGCTTTCCAGACGAAATAACAGCAGGCCATTACGGCCATCAGGATCATCGGCAAATTCGGCCTGGCGGCGGATATTTGCCGTGCTTTTCTGTTGCACCTCAGACGCTGCGGGCTCCTGTACATCGCCACTGTGCTGAAGCGGAGCCAGATTTCTGCCCGGATATAACCACAGGGGCACAGGATCAGGATCTCCCGGCCCGTCAGGCAGCGCAGTAACAGATCCCGGCTCCTTCAGAGCAGCACGCAATGCCATCTCTCTGGGCAGAGCCGCAGCACTGAGCTTCAGCCGGAAATCTCTCTGTTGCAGTTCGGCCTCAACCAGACGCCGGTAGACAGGGACCAGACCGGGATAGCGTTGCAAGCAATGCTGCACGCTATGCTGATTATCAACAAACCACAGGGAAGAGCCGGCAGCTGCCGGAAGCGTGCAGGATGCCAATGCCGCCAGCCACAGATACAGGTCAGCATTCAGCGTCCGCTGCGGATAAAAGTCGATATGATCCGGCAGATATAAATGATTCTGATCGCGCCACGCCAGGGCCTGACGCAGACCGGAACCTGCCACCTTCTGCAACCACGAACGCGACGCTTTAACCCGTTGCTCAGCAGCAACCGAGAGACGCAACCCGGCATCGCCGCCCAGCGCCCTGAATATCATCGCCAGTGTTTTCTGTTCATCGCTGAGCAACACCGCCGCATCCGGATAAGTACGGACAGCCACGCGGGTAATAAAATGATGCCAGCGGATACCAACAGCTTCTTCCATAGCAGTTACTCCTGTTCCCGGGCAATAATTACTGGTAATTGCCGCTCATACTGTCTGGCATCATCGCCACTGGCCCAATACAGCAGTGATCCGGCAGGATTGTGTTTTTGCACTTCAGCACAGGTATCAATACAGAGCCTGCATTGAGTGCAGGTAATCTTCCGCTGCTTATGTGCTCTTGGCGGCAGGCGCATAGGGCAGACCTGATCACAGGCATGACAGTCACGGCAGTCTTTTCCCCGCTCTTTGCGGTAACCAATCACCAGGCCACGCGGATTGGCCGCCCAGATCAGACTCTGAAAAATTCCGACCGCGCAGCCATACCGGCAGAACCAGTGACGCGCCAGCGTAAATTCGATAAAAAATAATACCGTTGCCGCACACAGAAAAATCAGCGGATATGTATCAACCTGCAGCCGGAAAATACCCTGCCATAAAGGCAGCGGAGGAATCAGATAACTGAGCAGAGAAACCGCCCATAAAAAAGAACAGGCCAGAATCCAGAAAAAAAGGACCGTTCTGGAACCAGGACGCGCCCCGCTGCTGCTCTTTTCCCACAACGAACGCCTGCCAAGCCAGTAATGCATTTTACTGTCCAGCCACTCCAGAACAGAAAAATGCGGGCACAACCAGCCGCAGTAAATTCGTCCCCAGCGCCAGACAAAAACAATAAGTACAATGACCGTCAGCAGGACGGGCAGCGCCAGACGCCATAATAATTGTGAAAATACTGAAGCAGCACTCTGACCAGCAGCAGGTGCAAGCTCCAGCGTCCAGTCATAACCAAAAAAAATAAAATGGCCGAGCGTCAGATCCAGACGAAAAACATCCAGAACCGGCGCCAGCAGAAATAATAAAAAAAATACACTGCGGCTGATCAGACGGTAGCGTTGTACCCCTGAATTCATCAGCCTGTCTTCCTGGCCGCTGCCCGAAGGCAGCGGCTGTGATCTTTGCATATATTCAGGCACTGACAGGTAAAGCAGGTGCATCAGCCTGAGTACGGCTGGCGACAACAAAACTGTATAAGTACAGCATCACGCCACCACCAAAAGCGATACCAGCAACCAGACGTGCCCAATAAATAGGAACAATCAGGTCTTGTGTCGCCATATAGCCCAGGGCAATGCCATCAGCCGGCATACGCTGCTGCATCACCTGAATAATACCCGCCGCAGTCAGCAGCAGAGTAATCATCAGCATAGATACACACATGACCCAGATGGAGGCAATTTCCACTTTCTGTGCCTGCAGACTGTTACTTAAACGTCCCTGCAGCTGTGGCCATGCGTAAGAGATAATCGCCAGCACAATCATCACGTAAGCGCCAAAGAATGCCAGGTGACCATGAGCGGCCGTAATCTGAGAGCCGTGGGTGTAATAATTTACCGGCGCCAGGGTATGCAGGAATCCCCAAACGCCCGCACCAAGGAAAGCCATAATGGTACAGCCGGCAGCCCAGGTAACGGCGGCTTTGTTAGGGTGTTCGCGGCGGCGCTGTTTAATCATGCTGAAAGCGAACACCATCATCATGAAGAAAGGTAACGGCTCGACGGCAGAGAAAACCGATCCGATCCATAGCCAGTATTCCGGAGCGCCGATAAAGAAATAATGGTGGCCGGTGCCAAGAATGCCGCTGATCAGAGCCATCGCAATAATCAGGTACAACCATTTTTCCACAACCTCACGATCCACACCGGTGGTTTTGATCAGAATAAAGGCGAGGATACTGCCGAGAATCAGCTCCCACACACCCTCAACCCACAGGTGCACAACCCACCACCAGAAATACTTATCCAGAGTCAGTGATGCCGGATTATAAAAAGAGAACAGGAAGAACACGGCCAGACCGAGAAGACCGGTGATCAGCACCATGTTAATCACGGTTTTACGGCCACGCAGAATAGTCATACCAACATTAAACAAGAATCCGAGTGCAACAATAACAATACCTATTTTGGTAATAGTTGGCTGCTCCAAAAATTCCCGCCCCATGGTTGGCAGAATATTGTTGTATGTAATCTCCGCCAGCGTTGCATAAGGAACCGATAAATAACCAACAATGGTCAGGGTGCCGGCAATGGCATAAGCCCAGAACAGTATCCAGGCCAGTTTCGGACTATACAGCTCACACTGAGTTTCTTCAGGTACAAGATAGTAAGTCGCGCCCATAAAACCACAGAGCAGCCAGACGATCAGAAGATTGGTGTGCACCATACGGGCAACATTAAAAGGGATTTCCGGAAACAGGAAATCACCGATGATGTACTGCGTGCCAAGAATCAGACCGAAGACAATCTGACCGACAAACAGCAACATGGCAAAGGCAAAGTACGGTTTTGCAACCGCCTGGCTTTGATATTTCATGATGTTTGATCCTTGAATAATTAAATTGAAATGGTCGTCATGCATCAGCCTTCGATATTTGGTGGCCAATCGTTGGTGTCGATGCGGGAAGTCCAGATCAGGAATTCAGCTAAATCGTTAATCTCCTGCTCTTTTAAATGGAACTGTGGCATTTGGCGGCGTCCTTCAACACCGGTAGGCATTGCCTTCATCCAGGCAGAAAAATACGCCTTGAATACCTGCTCATTTTCCATCCCGCGGCGCTGAAAAACGTTCCCCAGCTCGGGAGCAAAATAGGCCCCCTCTCCCAGCAATGAATGACAGCCGACGCAGTTATTTTTTTCCCAGATTTCTTTGCCATGTGCGACTTCAGCGGTGAGCAGTTCACGATTCTCACGCTTCGGCAGCACCGTAACGGTATCAACCGTCAGAGCAACAAAGAGGAGGAAAAAGAATGCGCCCCCACCGTAGTAAATATTCCGGGCCATGCCCTTAGTGAAACGTTCTGACATAAAATGTCTCCTCGCGGTTATAAAAAGACGGCTCATTCACCCACTGGCATAAGAGCGCGGATAATCTGGCGAACAGCTTGCTGGGCGGCGGGCTCGTCACTCAGTGTTTCAGTCAGAGCCGCTTCCGTTGCGATTTCTGCCGGCAACCCGCTGCGGATCAGACGGGCACAATGAATCAGAAGGCGGGTAGAAGGAGACTCCTCAAGATCGGCGTCATTAAGCTTGCGCAGAGCAGCAGCAACCGCACACAGACGCTGCGCAGTCTGCAGATCGATACCACTTTCCTGCATAACGATCCGGGCTTCCTGCTGTTCATCCGGGTAGTTAAAACCGATGCTGACAAAGCGCTGGCGGGTACTGGGTTTAAGCCCTTTCATCAGGTTGCGGTAACCCGGGTTATAAGACATAACCAGCATAAAACCCGGCGCGGCATGAAGCTGCTCTCCGGTGCCATCAAGCGGCAAAATGCGTCTGTCATCGGTGAGGGGGTGAATAACAACCGTTGTATCCTTGCGGGCCTCAATAACCTCGTCCAGATAACAGATTGCCCCTTCGCGCACAGCGCGCGTCAGCGGGCCGTCCTGCCAGAACGTGCCGTCGTTACCGATCAGGTAGCGGCCAATCAGATCGGCAGCGGTCAGATCATCATGACAGGCAACGGTATAGAGCGGGCGCTTCAGCTGCTCCGCCATATGCTCAATAAAACGTGTTTTACCGCAGCCGGTAGGGCCTTTAATCAGAACAGGAAGCTGATTACGGCTGGCGTGCAGGAAGAGTTCAACCTCACTTCCCTGCGGCTGATAAAAGTGCAGCCGTGAGTCCGCTGGCGACACAGCAGGAGCATTCATATGCCAATCCTATGGGTAACTTTACGGTGCTAATGCTGTCCTTTAGCAAAGAGGTCATAAATACCAAACAATAGAGATCGATATACCTAAATATAGGTACTTTTCCTTAAAGCAGGCAAAATATACCTATTCAACCAACTAGCAGAATCAAAACCGAATGAAAGCAAGTCATTGTTTATTAAGGATTTTAATTTAATAAGTAAAACCAAGAATCTAAAAATGGTTATTTATTCAATAGAAATGGTTAAATATACCCAAGCATAAAAAATACCAACTCAAGTCAATTTTATAGCCGGAACAAGGCAGTCGTGATTATATTTTTGACCTGAATCAGTTTTTTATCCGCACATCTGGTTGAGCATGCAATTCCATTCAGGAATTAATGGATTTCGGCATGACACGCAAACCTCCGGGCCTCCTCGGCCTGTTATTTGTATTGCCTCTGGCATCCCCCGCCCTGCCATCCCGGGCCGATAACACAACCACAAGCCTGCCACTGATGGTGGTTTCCGCAACCGGCTACCGCCAACAGGCACTGCTGAGCCCGGCAGCCATTACCGTGCTGGAACAGGAGCAACTGAATCAGCAACCGGTATCCGACCTCGCCGAAGTACTGCGTGATATTCCCGGCATAGCCATTGTCGACTCCGGGGTTCCCGGCATGAAACGTCTGTCATTGCGGGGGGAAAGCGCCCGCCGTGTTCTGGTAAAAATTAATGGCCAGCCGCTGGCCGACCATTCCAATTACGGCACGCCATTACTGATCGATATTAATATGATCGAACGTGTCGAAGTCGTTCGTGGCCCATCCTCCGTTGTACATGGCGGCAATGCTCTCGGCGGTGTTATTAATATCATCACCCGCCAGGCATCTGCCGGTGAGCAGGAAGTTATTTTCAGCTCCGGATATTACTCAGCAACCCGCGGACAACGCGTTTCTGCCGGCGTACTGACTGCCCGGCAAGGGCTGGATATGCGCCTGCAGGCCAGCCGCACATCCCATCAGGATCGCCGTTTGGCTGATGGCACACTGGAAGATTCTGATTCTCTGCAGCGCTCAGTCTCAGCAGAGTTGGGTTACAGCCAGGCACAACACCGTATCAGCTGGCAGGGCGACTATTTCAAACAATATGCCAGCGCCTGGGTGGAACCCGACTCGGGTATTGATTATCTGCGCTTTCCGGAGCGCAACTCTCTCCGTCATGCGCTGAATTATGAATACCTTCAGGATCACGGCAGCCTGCAAAAAATTAATGCCCGGATGTATCAACATAATGGCCGGCGCGTTATGGAAAATGCTATCAGCAGTCAGACACCCGTGGTGGCTGTGAATGTTGATAATTTCTCCGATGATGATCTGCTGACCAGTGGTGGCCAGTTAAGTACAGAAGCCCGCTGGCTGGGAAATAACCTGACGGTAGCTGGTATGGAGTATCAGAGCGACCGCCTGGATACAGACAAACGCTCGCAAACAACACTGCGTATGCTGACTCTGCCGATTCCGCCAACCGTGACAGAAAAAACATCCGCGCAACAAGCGGAACAAAACCAGTGGTCAGCATTTTTACAGCAACAGATTGTATTAACCGCAGATGCTGAGGCACACGCCGGTCTGCGTTATTACCGCATTAATTCACGCCTGACCGACAGCACAGAGCGCTCTGACAGCGATAACCATGATGATGAAATGGTTGGCTCCATATCCATGGTCTGGCGCGCCACTCCGGCCTCGGCATTACGCATCAACCTTGCTCAGGGATATTCCTACCCCAGCGTCACCCAGCAATTTGCCGTTACCGCCGGTGGCAGCAATGTGCATTTTGGCAACCCGGATTTAACCGCAGAAAAAGCAACCACTCTGGAATTTGGATTCCGCCTCGACAACAAGCAGTGGCTGCTTGACCTCGCGCTGTATTACAACCGCGCACGTGATTTTATCGACCGCGAAGCCCTGACTGCGGCTCCGCCTGAATACACCACAACCACCACAGCATCACAGTCTCTCTGGCGCTGGGTCAACATCAATAAAGCCAAAAGCTACGGTCTGGAACTGGCTGTTTCCCGTCAGCTTAAAACGCTCCGCCCTTACGCCAACATTACCGTACAACGCCGGGAGCTCGATTTCGCCAGCGGTGAAGACACCTGGAACAGCGGCCTGCCCGAATACCAGCTGCAGTCCGGAGTGCAATGGTCAGCCCTGCCAAATACACAGCTGGATATCTTTCTGCGCTCTTACGGTGATGCCCGGCGGGATGACGAAAATGGCATAAAGACCGCACAAAGCGGTGGCTACGCAGAATTCAATATCGCCATGCAGTATCAGCCGGTTAACAACCTGATGCTGACCGCTGCGGTTAATAACCTGACCAATCAAAGCTACCAGAACCCTGAAGAATTACCGGCTGCCGGACGTGCGCTCAATGCCGAAATGCATTGGCGTTTCTGATGACAACCAGACGACCTGAAACTGGGATATATGAGAGAGGAACGATCATGAAATACTGGAAACATCCACTTTGCCTGGCCATTGCCGCACTCAGCTTAGCGGTTCACGCGGTACCCAACCCGGAAAATGCTGCATCGGCTTATCAGGGCGAAGCATCTGCTATCGACCCGGCATCGGCTAAAGTTGTGCGTTCACCCGGCGCACCGGATCTGACTGAGGCAGAATTTGAAAAAGCCAAGAAGATTTATTTTCAGCGCTGTGCAGGCTGTCACGGCGTACTGCGTAAAGGCGCAACCGGCAAGCCACTGACACCAGATATTACTCAGCAAAAAGGCCAGGCTTACCTCGAAGCACTGATTGGCTATGGCTCGCCGGCCGGTATGCCAAACTGGGGATCATCCGGTCAGTTTTCGCCGGAAGAAGTCACACTGATGGCCAAGTACGTTATGCATGAACCACCAACACCTCCTGAGTGGGGTATGAAAGAAATGCTGAATACCTGGGAGGTATTTGTTAAACCTGAAGACCGCCCGAAAAAACAGATGAATGATCTTAATCTGGATAATCTGTTTTCTGTCACACTGCGGGACGACGGTAAAATTGCACTGATTGATGGCGATACAAAAAAAATCGTCAAAACCATCGAAACCGGATACGCCGTGCATATCTCCCGCATTTCGGCCTCGGGCCGTTACCTGCTGGTTATTGGTCGTGATGCCCGGATCGATATGATTGATTTATGGATGAAATCACCAGGTAAAGTTGCTGAAATCAAAATCGGCATCGAAGCCCGCTCGGTAGAAACATCCAAATACAAAGGCTACGAAGATAAATACGCCATTGCCGGTGCTTACTGGCCTCCGCAATACACCATTATGGATGGTGAAACCCTGGAGCCCCTGCAAATTGTTTCGACCCGTGGCATGACCGTCGATAAGCAGGAATACCATCCGGAGCCCCGCGTTGCTGCGATTATCGCGTCACATGAACATCCGGAATTTATCGTTAATATTAAAGAAACCGGTAAGGTACAGCTGGTTAACTATCAGGATGTCGATAACCTGACCGTTACCACCATTGGCACCGCTCCGTTCCTGCACGATGGTGGCTGGGATGTAACCCATCGCTACTTTATGACTGCAGCCAACCAATCCAACAAAGTTGCCGTTATTGACTCCAAAGAGCGGAAAATGGCTGCACTGATTGATGTGGGCAAAATCCCTCATCCAGGACGTGGAGCCAACTTTGTACACCCTGAATTCGGGCCTGTCTGGGCAACCAGCCACCTCGGTGATGAAACTATCTCCCTGATTGGTACCGATCCTGAAAACCATCCGGATCATGCCTGGAAAGTTGTGCAGACTCTGAAAGGACAAGGTGGCGGTTCTCTGTTTATCAAAACACACCCAAAATCGAATCACCTTTACCTGGATACCACCTTTAACCCGGATGCCAAAGTCAGCCAGTCTGTGGCGGTATTCGACATTAAAAATCTGGCAAAAGGCTACACTGTTCTGCCGATTGCTGAGTGGTCCGGAATCAAAGAAGGAGCCAAACGGATTGTTCAGCCGGAATACAATGCCGCCGGTAACGAAGTCTGGTTCTCAGTCTGGAACGGCCAGGAAGAACCGTCTGCAATTGTGGTGGTTGATGACAAAACACTGAAACTGAAAAAGGTAATTAAGGATAAACGCCTGATTACCCCAACCGGTAAATTCAATGTGAAAAACACTCAGCACGATATCTACTGATCATCGTCTGCTGGGCAGAAAAGCGGCACGTTATGTGCCGCTTTTTCTTTTTTCAGGTGCGGAAAATTCAGCCGGATGATGCTCATCAGTATGAGAGCTCAGAGGAAACTTCTGCTCCAGAAGCTCAAGCTCAGGCCGGTGCTGCCAGGCAATTTTATCTGCAAGCTCCTCTCCTCTGGAGAGCAAATGTATCTCAATACATCGTTTGTCTGTTATCGATTCACGCCGCTCAACCAACCCCAACTCACAGCAACGGTCGACCAACATCACCGTGCCATGATGTTTCGCTTGAAGTTTTTCCGACAATTCACTGACAGTGGCCCATTCGCGCCCTGAAAACCCCTTCAGATGCAGTAATAAAAGATACTGCAATGAAGTCAGACCATGGGCTTTGCAGATATTTTCACTGTGGCGCTGGAAGATACGCAGGCGATAGCGGAAATCCGAAAGGCTCTGATAATCCTGCTTATTCAATTTATCCATAAAGAATCTGATCCTCAGACAGCTTCAGCAATACGGTCCGATATGCTTGCCACCGGATTAAAGGTGATCTAAACCATATATATCATAGAATGATATATATGGAGGTAATTATGAACCTGTCAGAACTGATAATGCCCTGGTCAGCGAAAGGCTGGGAAAAAATGCAGTCGATGAATATCTCCATACCGGCTCTGGCATGGAAGCTGGTTCTGCCACTGTCTTTCCTGCCGCCGGTTCTTCTTTATTACGCCGGAACCCACTACGACAACAGCTATATTCAGGGCTTTCCGGAAAAAAACTGGCATTTTATTACCACCACATTTTTCCTCGCAGAATTACTGACCTTTTTTGTAATGGGATGGCTTATTCACTCGGTACTGGAAAGCCATGATCTGGCCATTAACTATCACGACGCCTACTTACTGGCGGCTATTGCCCCCATTCCTATGTGGCTGTCTTCTCTGGGATTACTTATTCCTTCCGCTTTAATTACCGGCATTTTTGCAGGTGTCGGATTAGTCGCTTCCTGTGTCATTCTCTACCTTGGAACCAGCGCGCTCTGTCACCGCAATACGGATGATGTGGTCAGCATGTCTGCAACCTATACGATAATGTCTGCCGCATTTCTCGCCTGGATTATGCTGATGGTTATCGTCTGGGCTTATTAAAATCCGATGTTTTCAAAACACTGAACCAACCTGATCATCAGATCAACCATCAGGTTGGTTGCCTTTACACTGACAGAAAAGTCACACCACAAGAAAATGCCCGCTGCTGAAAATATATCTGCAGTTTTAATTGGCATTTTGCGCCACGCCATTTCATCGACATGGAAAATTTTTCTTATCCTCGAAGCTGCCAGGCTGTTTTTGCAACAATTAGCGCAGACTGTCCAGGCAGCCGGTTTATACCTCCCCCTGTAACCTCTGATTTTATGCGCCAAAAAATATTGAATGGCGGGTGACAGAGGTTATTGATTAAAAACACAAAAAATTGACCTGAGTCCTTCAACCTACCTCCAATGGGGTATGTTGGCTGTGTCCGGTGACTGCGACAATTTGACGCATTAGCCAGACTGATGCTCATTCCAGACATCAGGCTGACGCTGAATAGGAATTGTATGATGTCAGCACCTGACAGCCCCCTGAAACATTATTTATGGCCTTTTTTTGTCCTGATGTTTTTTGTCCTCAGTATTTCCGTAACAGCGGTTCCGGAAGTGGCAGCCTCAGAAAACGGTGGACACAAAGCAGAAAATCGACAGCAGAAACGCCTGCAGGCTCATAAGCCCTCCGATAAATCAGAAGATACCGCACAACAACGCCTCCGCCTTATTCTGCCTGAGGCGACAGAGATATCGTCTCCCGAAGGTGATTTCGGTATCCGGACCATCAAAGGAAATGACCGTTTACTGGGCTATATGTTTGAAACAATCAACGTAGCCAATATTCCTGCATACTCCGGCAAGCCGATTAATATGCAGGTTATCCTCAGTCCTGAGGCCGTTATTCTTGATGCCTGGCTGCTGGAACACCACGAGCCAATTCTGCTGGTCGGTATTCCGGAACAGAAGCTGGTTGATTTTGGTGTAGCCTATCAGGGCATCAGGGCTGATCAGCGCGTCGTGGTTGGCAGCACCAATGATGAAAACGCTGTGACCGTCGATGCCATCACCGGTGCCACCGTTACCGTGATGGTTGTGAACGAAATCATCATGAAGGCCACTCACACAGTAGCCGCATCATTGGGACTGGTCGAAGCGCAACTGTCCCAGAAACAGAAACCCGCCAATATTCTGCCAGAGGTTTACAGTAACGCCGGCTGGCAGCAGCTGACCGGAGACGGCTCCATCCGTCGTATGCACCTGTTACGCTCCCAGGTCGACGAATCATTCAGGGGCACCGACGCCGAACAGGTGGAAAAAGCCACAGCGGATCAGCTTAACGATACCTTTATTGATCTTTATGTTGCTTATCTGAACGCGCCAACCATTGGCCGCAACCTGTTGGGTGACAGTCAGTACCGCTTCCTGATGGAAGAGCTGAAACCCGGCGAGCACGCCATTGCTGTGCTGGCCAACGGCATGTTCTCATTTAAAGGATCTGGCTATGTGCGCGGCGGTATTTTTGACCGCATCCAGCTGCGTCAGTTTGGTGATGTTATCTCCTTCCGCGATCTGGACCAGCAGCGTCTGTACGATGTCATGGCCGACGGCGCACCGGAGTTTAAAGAAAAATCGCTGTTTATTATCCGTGACAAAAGCCATTTTGACCCTGGCACTGACTGGACCTTTGAGTTACTGGTACGCCGCCAGACAGGCCCGGTGGATGGCGTATTCACCAGTTTCGAGCTGGGTTATCAACTACCCCAAACCTACTTCGAGCGGCCAGCATTAACAGCCGAAGAACTGGCTGCCATTGAAGAAGCCAACCGCCCTCTGTGGCTGAACATCTGGTATCAGAAGAATTTCCAGATCGGAGTTCTGATAACTGCCCTGGGGGTTTTGCTGGTGATTTTATTCCTGCAGGATTATTTCACCAGCAAGCCTGCATTTCTGCACTGGCTGCGCCGGGGTTATCTGTTATTTACCGTGTTCTTTATTGGCTGGTATTGCCTCGGCCAGCTGTCGGTTGTCAACGTACTGACCTTTGTTCATTCACTGATGCAGGGCTTCCGCTGGGAGCTGTTTCTCAGTGATCCCGTTATATTTATTCTCTGGGCATTTACAGCAGCCACCATCCTGCTCTGGGGACGGGGAGTATTCTGCGGCTGGCTGTGTCCGTTCGGAGCTCTGCAGGAGCTGATTAACGAAGCCGCCCGTAAATTAAAAATCCGCCAGTATGAATTGCCCTTTGCTGTGCACGAACGCTTATGGGCCGTTAAATACATTATTTTATTGGGTTTATTCGGGCTGTCTCTGGAGTCACTTTCTACCGCAGAACGTTATGCCGAAGTGGAACCCTTTAAAACCGCCATCATGCTCAAATTCAGCCGCGAATGGGGCTTTGTTTTCTACGCTGTATTGTTGCTGGTTATCAATATTTTTACGCGCAAAGTCTACTGCCGTTATATCTGTCCTCTGGGTGCCGCCCTGGCAATACCAAGTAAAGCCCGCCTGTTTGACTGGCTGAAACGCCGCAAAGAATGTGGCCAGCCTTGCCAGCTCTGCGCCAATGAGTGCGAAATACAGGCCATTCACCCCGATGGTCATATTAATCACAACGAATGTCACTACTGCCTCGATTGCCAGATGACATATCACAACGATCATAAATGTCCGCCACTGGTTGCCAAACGTAAAAAACAGCAAAGAAATAAACCCGTTCCTCAGCGTATCCCGGTGGTACAGATGGATCCGCAAAACTGAAAAAGCCAATCTTGTTCAAGGAGATAGACCATGACAGATGACAGCAATAAAAATGTATCCGGAAAAGAAAAAGCCGGACTGAGCCGCCGCGGATTTCTCGGTGCCAGCGCCCTCACTGGTGCCGGCGCTGCGCTGGTCGGAGCAGCAGGCCTTGGCTCTGCAGTCATGAGCCGCGAAGCCTTTGCCGCCGCCGCCAAAGACGCCAAAAAGAAATACCATGTAGAGCCAGGGGAACTGGACGATTACATCGGCTTCTGGAGTGGTGGTCACCAGGGCGAAGTCCGCGTACTGGGTATTCCATCCATGCGCGAACTGATGCGGATTCCGGTATTTAATATCGACTCGGCTACCGGTTGGGGCATCACCAACGAAAGTAAGGCCGTAATGGGTGACAGTGCGAAGTTCCTGAATGGTGACTGCCACCATCCACATATCTCCATGAAAGATGGTAAATACGATGGCAAATACGTTTTTATCAACGATAAAGCCAACAGCCGTGTAGCTCGCATCCGCCTGGATATTATGAAGTGTGACAAGATGCTGACCGTGCCTAATGTTCAGGCTATCCACGGACTGCGTCTGCAGAAAGTACCGTACACCAAGTATGTGTTTGCTAATGCTGAATTTGTTATGCCACATCCGAACGATGGCAAACATTTCGATTTGCAGGCCGATTACAGCTACACCATGTTTAACGTCATTGATGCAGAAAGCATGGAAATGGCATTTCAGATTATGGTTGACGGTAACCTGGACAACTGTGATGCCGACTACACCGGCCGCTTTGCTGCCTCTACCTGTTACAACTCAGAAAAAGCCTATGATCTGGGCGGCATGATGCGGAATGAGCGTGACTGGGTTGTGGTATTTGATATCCAGGCTGCAGAAAAAGCGGTTAAAGCCGGTAAATTCGCCACTCTGGGCGACTCTAAAGTGCCGGTGCTGGATGGCCGTAAAAAAGGCGACAAAGACAGCCAGTTTACCCGTTATATTCCTGTACCGAAAAACCCGCATGGCTGTAACACCTCATCCGATGGCAAGTACTTTATTGCCAACGGCAAGCTGTCACCAACTGTATCCATGATCGAAATTGCCAGACTGCCAGACCTGTTTAACGGCAAAATCAAAGATCCGCGCGACACCATTGCAGCAGAACCGGAACTGGGCCTTGGACCACTGCACACTACCTTCGATGGTCGTGGCAATGCCTACACCACACTGTTTATCGACAGTCAGGTCGTGAAGTGGAATATGGCCGATGCGGTACGTGCCTATAACGGTGAGAATGTTAATTACATCAAGCAGAAACTGGATGTGCAGTATCAGCCTGGTCATATTCATGCCTCA
Organism: Thalassolituus hydrocarboniclasticus; assembly: GCF_025345565.1. NCBI lineage: Bacteria > Pseudomonadati > Pseudomonadota > Gammaproteobacteria > Oceanospirillales > Oceanospirillaceae > Thalassolituus > Thalassolituus hydrocarboniclasticus. The sequence continues at coordinate 3,660,168 of NZ_CP054475.1, forward strand.
CTGTGTGAAACCAACGAAGCCGATGGCCAGTGGCTGGTTGCCTTATGCAAGTTCTCCAAAGACCGCTTCCTGCAGGTTGGCCCACTGCACCCGGAAAACGACCAGCTGATCGATATTTCCGGTGAAGAAATGAAACTGGTACACGATGGCCCAACCTTCGCAGAACCGCATGACTGCACCATGGCACGCCGTGATCAGATCCGCACCCGGAAAATCTGGAAGCGGGATGATCCTTTCTTTGCCGGCACTGTTGCCATGGCAAAAAAAGATGGAATCAATCTGGAGACCGACAACAAGGTTATTCGCGATGGTAATAAAGTCCGGGTTTACATGACCTCGGTAGCGCCAGCCTATGGCATTAACGAGTTCAGGGTAAAACAGGGCGATGAGGTTACCGTGATCGTCACCAATCTGGATCAGATCGAAGACGTTACTCATGGTTTCTGCATGGTTAATCATGGTGTATCGATGGAAATCAGCCCACAGCAAACTGCGTCAGTTACCTTTGTGGCCGACAAAGTGGGTATGCACTGGTACTACTGCAACTGGTTCTGCCATGCTCTGCATATGGAGATGGTAGGTCGAATGCTGGTTGAACCAGCCTGATCGGCTGGCGGCGGGCCGTGATGCCCGCCGCCCCTCCACAATTGCGGGACACTATGATCCTTTCTGTCTTTTTTTTACTGCTGCTGGCCAGTGCCGGTGCGCAGGCCCAGTACCAGTCATTACCGCTGCAACCGCAGGGGGATATTCTGGTTTTACCCGCCGGTCACTATCAGGGAAATTTTCTGATTGATCAGCCCGGCCACATCCGCTGTGCAGCCAACGCCGTTATCGACGCCGGGGCGCGGGGCCATGCGGTGAAAATTACCGCCGCCGAAGTCAGCCTTGAAGGCTGCCATATTATTAACTGGGGACGTAACCTCACCGATCTGGATTCAGCCATATTTGTTGCTGCCCGGGCCGACCATGTACGTCTGCTGAATAATCATCTGCAAGGGGCCGGATTCGGCATCTGGGCCGATACCAGCCAGCATATTGAAATCCACGGCAATCAGATCAGCGGCGATGACACTGTGCGCTCGCAGGACCGTGGCAATGGCATTCATCTGTTTTCTGTCCGTCAGGCCAGTGTGACCAACAATATTATACGCCATACCCGCGATGGTATTTATATTGACACCTCCAATCACAACACGCTGACCGGTAACGTGCTGGAAGATCTGCGCTACGGAATTCACTACATGTTTTCCAATAACAATGTGGTGCATAACAACACGACCCGCCGCACCCGAACCGGTTATGCCCTGATGCAGAGCCGTAATCTGGATGTACGCAATAATCTGTCTGAAGACGATCAGAACTACGGCATTCTGATGAACTACATCACCTACTCCACCATCAGCAACAACAGAGTGCAGGGGGTAATCAGCGGCAGCACCGGCGACAGCATGATTCAGGGAGCTGAAGGCAAAGCGTTGTTTATCTACAACTCCGTATTCAACACCATCAGCTACAACTACTTTGCCGACAGCGTGATGGGTATTCACCTTACCGCCGGCTCTGAAGACAATAAAATCTTTGGCAATGCCTTTATCGCTAATCAACAGCAAGTTAAATATGTCGCAACCCGAACTCAGGAGTGGTCTGAAAATGGTCGCGGAAATTACTGGAGCGATTACCTTGGCTGGGACCGGAATGTCGATGATATCGGCGATCTTATTTACGAACCAAACGACAATATCGACCGTTTACTGTGGCTTTATCCACAAATGCGCTTATTGCTGAACAGCCCTGCCATTGAATTACTGCGCTGGGTGCAGCAGGCATTTCCGGTTGTTAAATCTCCTGGCGTGCGGGACAGCTTTCCCCTGATGCGCCCACCGCTGACAGAGGCCCCTTAAAATGAACCTGGTAGAACTGCAGAATGTCAGCCTTGCCTATGGCCGGATGGAGGTTATAAAAAACCTTTCTCTGCATCTGGCAGAAGGTGAAGTACTTGGTTTGTTCGGCCATAACGGTGCCGGCAAAACAACTACTATGAAAATGATCCTCGGTCTGCTCGCGCCCGGCAGCGGCCATGTTCAGGTATTTGGTAATACACCGGATCATACCGAAGTCCGTAAGCGGCTTGGTTATTTACCGGAAAACGTTATGTTTTATCCGCAATTAAGCGGACAGGAAACACTGACTTATTTTGCCCGCCTGAAAGGTGCAGATAACCATCAGGTCGGAGAGTTACTGGAAAAAGTCGGGCTGACCCATGCCGCCACACGTAAAGTAAAAACCTATTCCAAAGGTATGCGTCAGCGCTTGGGTCTGGCTCAGGCACTGCTGGCAAATCCGCGTCTGTTATTACTGGACGAGCCGACCGTCGGTCTGGACCCGGTAGCCACGCAGGAACTTTATCAATTGCTGAACGAGCTGCGTCAGAACGGCACCGGCATTATTCTCTGTTCGCACGTATTACCCGGTGTTGAACCTTATATCAGCCGCGCCGCCATTCTTGCCGGCGGTCAGTTACAGGCCGTCGGTACCCTGAGTGAATTACGCCGTCAGGTAGCATTACCTACGCGCATTCGCCTTGGCAGCCTCTCGGAACCGGAGCATTGGCAAACCCGGTTATCCGGCCTCGGCTTCGATTCCCGCTGTATTGGCCGCGATGCTCTCGAAGTTTTAACTCACAACGGCGCCCGCCGGGAGTTACTTAACACCCTGATAAACAGCAGCGAAGCCGCCGATCTGGAAGTCTGCCCGCCGTCCCTTGACGACCTGTACCGCCATTTTGCGGTCGTTCCGGCACAGGAGAAATCGCAATGATGCAAGTCTGGAATATCGCCATTAAAGAGCTGAACGATGGCCTGCGTAACCGCTGGCTGCTGGCCATCAGCCTGCTGTTTGCCATTCTCGCTGCGGGCATTGCCTGGCTTGGCTCAGCCGCCGCCGGCCAGGTTGGTTTCAGCTCCATTCCGGCAACCATTGCCAGTCTGGCCAGCCTGGCAACGTTTCTGGTTCCGCTGATTGCTCTGCTGCTTGCTTACGATGCCATCGTGGGTGAAGAGGAAGGCGGAACCCTGTTGTTATTGCTGACCTACCCGCTCAGTCGCGGGCAGTTACTGCTGGGAAAATTTATCGGCCACGGGCTGATTCTTGCGCTCGCCACCTCTATTGGTTTTGGCAGTGCCGCCGTCGCCATTGCATTATTGGTCAGCGATCTGGATATCTGGCTTCTGATTCAATCGTTCTCGCGGTTTATTTTTTCAGCCACGTTACTGGGCTGGGTATTCCTTGCTCTGGCCTATTTCCTCAGCAGTAAAGCCAGCGAAAAATCCACCGCAGCCGGTCTCGCGCTTGGTGTGTGGTTTCTGTTTGTGCTGGTGTTTGATCTCAGTCTGCTGGCATTACTGGTCTTCAGTAAAGGACAGCTGAACCCTGACCTGCTGCCATGGCTTTTACTGCTTAATCCCACCGATATATTCCGGCAAATAAATCTGTCCGGTCTTGGCGACAGCAGTGCAATGAACGGGGTTATGGCACTGGGGCAGGATTTACCCATCAGTAATCCTGGACTGTGGATCTCATTATTTATCTGGTTGATTTTCAGCCTGGGTATTGCTCATCTCACCTTACGCCGCCGTGCGATTTAATTTTTAGAAAGGATAAGTTTATGAAAAAAGTATGCTCTTTCATTTCTGTTGTCACCCTGATGCTCAGTGCCTTGTTGGCCGGTTGCAGCCAGCCCACCAACAGTGAAACCACGAAGCGGTCACCTGTCGCCTTTCATTCCTCAGATGAATGCCACGTGTGTGGTATGGCCATCACCCGTTTTCCTGGCCCCAAGGGCGAGGCGATAACCGGCAACGGTAAAATCAGAAAATTCTGCTCATCCGCTGAAATGCTGCACTGGTGGCTGCAACCTGAAAATCAGGTTCAGCAAATGACGCTATACGTTCACGATATGAGCCGCAGTGATTGGAACCAACCGGATGATGCACATCTGATTGATGCCATGCAGGCATTTTATGTTGTTGCTCCGGACATGGCAGGCGCGATGGGTACGCCAATTGCCAGTTTTGCTGATAAAGAAAGCGCAGAAATATTTGCCTCTGACAGAAAGACCAGCGTGATGACATTCAGCCAGTTAAAAGACGCACTGCTGCAGCATCAGAAAATGATGGGCGACACCCATTCCGAAGATCACAGCATGCATCATTAAGGTAGGAATTATTATGGGAATAAGTCCATGGCAGTTACTGATCGTACTGCTGATTGTACTTGTATTATTTGGCAGTAAACGATTGCGATCTCTGGGAGGTGATCTTGGTGGTGCGATCCGGGATTTTCGTAAAGCCGCTGACAAACAACCCGAGGATAGCGAACAATAGTCCTGATTCGGCACGGATGCCGGCAGGCAGCTTCTGAAAATATCTAAAAAGCTGCTATGCCGGCACAAAAACAGAAAATAATCAGCTCGCCGGACGGAAAATACTGATGACCTCCGGATTACATTCCAGATAGGGCCCATCCATAAGATCAATACAGTAAGGTACAGCGGGAAATACCGCATCCAGACACTGGCGTATTGCTTTCGGCTTGCCCGGCAGATTAATAATTAATGATTGTTTTCTGAGTCCGGCCGTCTGGCGTGAAAGAATGGCGGTAGGCACATACTTCAGAGACTCCATACGCATCAGCTCACCGAACCCCGGCATCATACGATCACAGACCGCCTCGGTTGCCTCCGGCGTCACATCACGCAGAGCCGGCCCTGTACCTCCGGTCGTAATTACCAGACAGCATTTTTCCTCATCCACCAGCTCACACAGTGTTTCTTCAATCTGTGGACGCTCATCGGCGATCAGACGATAAACCGCTTCCCACTCACCGGATAAATATTCCGTTAATGTTTCACGGATAGCCTGACCCGAAATATCTTCATAAATACCGGCACTGGCTCTGTCGCTGACCGTCAGAATACCGATACGGATTTTTTTCTGCATGATAACTCCTGAAGTTTTCCGGAAATTCAGTAACAGGGGTAAATATACAACGATATACCGCCGCTATCAGTTATTGTTATGCGGAAACCTGATGTGAACAATTAAGACTTTTCTTAAATCACGGTGAAATCCGTGCGAAGACTGGGCCGATTCACACCGGCCCCTCACAGGTTTTATATTACTGGCAGCTGCCGCAGCAGTCTGAAGACGTTACTTTAGGTGGGACAAACAGAAAATAATTTTCCAGAGTGATGTGCCGCATAAGATCGTCCACCAACGTCTGCAGGCCCAGATACAGCGAACGCCAGCTGTTACAGGCACCCGCCGGAACTTTCATATTATTGGTCAGACTGCACAAACGGTTAATGGCTTCCAGATGTTCCAGGTGCTCATCCTGCATCACATTAATCGGACCATTCGGATAAATTCCCCCGGCCAGCATCGGAAACAGGATCTGCTCCTCTTTCATCATATGGCTTTCCAGCTCATGACTCATATCGCGCAACAGATCAGCCAGCCCAGACGGACAGTTGGCGGAATCGCTGTGCACCCGTTCGACTTTGGCCGCCAGGAAGATCAGCTCCGGTAACTGTTCACGATGGCGTGCATGGTAACGCTCCAGGATGTGACCGATCAGTTTCATGCGGGGTTCTTTGCCCCAATCAATGGCGGGATCATCATGATGGTGTTCGGTCATTTCAAGTTCAGCCAAACCCGCAACCACTTCTTCCGGATCAAGTCCCTTATGTTCCAGTGCCTGCTGCAAGCTCACCATGCCCTGATTGCAGAAATTAATATCCAGCTGACGTAACAAAGCAGAAGCACCGGGAATGGTTGTGGCAATATCACTCAGAGAACGATTCAGAATTTCCATAAACTCTCCTGATATATAAAGGTTTTGATTCAACAGAAGTGATCAGCAAGATGCAGGCCAGCCGCCAGAGCGCATACTTGCTGCCGGTCAACAGAGGGTGGGTATAAATAACCCGGATATTCCCTGTAAAATCTACACTTTGGTAAATACCACCAAGCACATACCAACACAGAGACCTCTCATGCCCGGACAACAGCTGCTTACGGAACTCATCAAAGATATGCCGGCCGGCGAACGCTTTGACCATATTGTTAAAAGTATCCGCACCAGCTTTAACTGTGGCGCTGTCGCTCTGCTGCGCCTGCAGGGTGAGTATCTGCGTCCTGTCGCCGTCTCCGGTCTGGTTACCGAAGCGCATGGCCGTAAATTCAGTCTGGCTCAGCACCCACGCCTGTCGGCCGTTATGACCACCAGCCATGCCCTGCGCTTTCCGCCAGACAGCCCGTTACCCGATCCCTATGACGGCCTGCTGGAGACTCAGCCGGGGGAAGCATTGCCGGTGCATGACTGTATGGGAACCAGCCTCTGGCTGAACGGTGAGCGCTGGGGCGCCCTGACCCTCGACTCTCTGACTCCGGGCACCTTTGATCAGAGCCGCATTGACGAGCTGGACAGCTATCGCCCGGTACTGGAAACGGCCATCCGTATCAGCATGCTGGAAGAAGAAATACGCGGTCTGCGCCGGGTCCGGCTGGATGGCGCCGGTAATATCGCCATTGGCACCGAAGCCGACAATGAAATTATTGGCAACAGCAGTGCCATCCGTCAGATTAAAAAAGAACTCGAAGTGGTTGCGGCCTCCGACCTGCCGGTACTGCTGCTGGGAGAAACAGGTGTCGGTAAAGAAATCTTTGCCAGCTACACGCACCGGCTGTCCGCACGTGCTGCACGGCCAATGGTATACATCAACTGTGCGGCACTGCCGGAACACCTCGCTGAAAGTGAATTATTCGGCCATGTTAAAGGCGCATTTTCCGGTGCCACCAGCGACCGCGCAGGGCGTTTTGAAACCGCAGATAAAAGCACACTCTTTCTTGATGAGGTCGGTGAATTACCGCTGCCGGTACAGGCCAAGCTGCTGAGGGTTTTGCAGAATGGCGAAATACAAAGACTGGGCAGCGATAAGACCCGCCATGTGGATGTGCGTATTCTGGCCGCGACCAACCGCAACCTGAAAGAGCAGATTACCGAAGGCGCATTCCGGGCTGACCTGTATCATCGCCTGTCTGTTTACCCTATTCCTATTCCTCCCCTGCGCGAGCGCGAACAGGACATTCCTCTGCTGGCCGGGCACTTCCTGGAATTAAACCGCACCCGCTTAGGGTTACGCAGCCTGCGCTTATCGGCCGATGCCGAGGCAGCACTGCAGACCTATCCATGGCCCGGCAATATCCGTGAGCTGGAGCATGTTATCAGTCGCGCAGCCATCAAAGCGCTGAGCCGGGGAGCGCAACGGCACGATATTGTGACTCTGGATTGCCGTTCACTGGATCTTGAGCTGCCGACCTCCCGTCACCATGCACACGCAACGGGCGAAGACAGCAGTGATTCATTGCTGAAAGCGGTGCAGGGAATGCCAATGAAAGAAGCCGTTAAATACTTTCAGCAGACTCTGGTTCTGCACGAACTGCAACAACAGCAAGGCAGCTGGAGCAAAACCGCACGGGCTCTGGGAATGGACCCGAGTAATCTGCACAAGCTGGCACAGAAGCTCGGGCTTAAATAAACCGTACCGCTTTACTCAGGACTGAGCAGCGCAATCGGCACAGTCCGGGCGGCGGGTAATCCGCCATTCATGAAAGCGGCTGGCACGGGCATCAAACGACAGCAGCCGCCCACACAGGGACTCACCGGCAGCACTCAGCAGCTTCAGGGCTTCCACCGCCTGTAACGTACCGATAACGCCTACCAGAGGCGACAGCACGCCACTCTCACTGCAATTACGCTGGTCCGGCTGCACATCCGGATACAGACAACGGTAACAGGGGCTGTCGGCACGGCGCGGATCAAACACCGTCAGCTGACCGTCCATGGCGACAGCGGCTGCACTGACCCAGGGAATCCGGTGTTTCAGCGCCGCTTTATTGAGGGCATAACGGACCTGAGGCTCGTCGGTGCAATCCAGCACCAGAGAAAACTGCGGTAAAACCTGCTCAAGCCAGGCAGCATCTGCGCGGCGGATTTCGGTATGCACCCGCACATCATGATTCAGATGCATCACGGTTGCCGCAGCAGACTCGGCTTTGCTCATTCCCACCCGATCCTGCGGATGAATAATCTGGCGTGGCAGATTGCTGAGCTCAACATGATCATCATCCACCAGCGTCAGCTGCCCGATACCGCTGGCTGCCAGATAAGGCAAAGCGGCCGCGCCCAAACCGCCCAGACCAATCACCAGAACATGGCTGTCACACAGGGCCAGCTGGCCATCGATATCAATCTGGGGAAGGAAAATATGCCGGCTGTAACGCAGCAGTTGTTCGTCGTTCATGTTAATTCAATAATGTACCCAAAGGCATTACACGAACCTGCTCACCCGGCGCGACATGACCGCGCTCCGCTTCAAGTACGGCATACCCCTGAGCATCAGCAAAACCATGCAACAGGCCAGAACCCTGACTGCCACACGGCGAGGCCATTAATACACCCGCTTCAGAGTCCAGACGGATGCGCTGAAAGTCCTGCCTTCCAGGTTGTTTTCTGAAGGCTTCTGCAGCGGTTGCCAGCAGCGGCAGCGCCGCCTGAACACGTTCGCCACACAACTGGCGCAATACCGGCTGAGCCAGTTGATCCAGGGTTACGATGGCCGATACCGGATTGCCCGGCAGACCAAAAAACCAGCTGTTTTTTACGCGTCCGAAAGCGAAAGGTTTCCCCGGCTTCATGGCAACCCGCCAGAAATTAACCTCGCCCAGTTCATCCAGCACCTGACGGGTATAATCGGCATCACCGACTGAAACACCGGCGCTGGTGATAATAACGTCGGCTTCCTGTGCTGCTGCAGCAATGGCAGAGCGCATGGCCTCAAGGGTATCCGGCAGCCAGGCAAAGTGGATAATTTCAACCGGCATACGCTCCAGCATCGCCCGTAAAGCAAAGCGATTGCTGTCATAAATCTGATGTGCCTGGCGGGAGTCGCCCGGCTGGCATAATTCATCGCCACTGGAGAACAGGGCAACCCGTAATTTACGGAAGACCTCAGCCTGCGCCAGACCGACGCTGGCTAATAAGCCAATATGCAGCGGAGTTAAACGTTGTCCGGCGGCCAGCATCACCTCACCGCGACGGATATCTTCGCCGGCATGACGTACATGGCTGCCGGGGTGGAGTGGTGCCTGCGAAACAATACGCTCGCCATCTGCCTGCACATCGACCTGCACATCTTCCTGCATAATGACGGTATCGGCGCCGGCCGGCATTTCGGCGCCGGTCATAATCCGTAACGCCTGTCCCGGTTGCAGCACACCACGGAAGGGATGCCCCGCCAGTGCCGCACCAGCCAGCGTTAAACCGGTGCTGCAGAGGAGCTCTGCATCGCGGCTGTGCAGCGCATAGCCATCCATCGCCGAGTTATCAAACGCCGGCACGGTTTCCGGTGCATAAAGAGGTTTTGCCAGAATGCGTCCGTCCAGTTGCTGCAGAGCGACACTCTCTTCACCCAGGGCATATCCGGATGTCGCCGCCAGCATACCGGCAACAGCATCGGCGACAGACTGCATACTCACCCCTTATCTTCACCCTGCTGGTTCACCATCCAGACCGCCGCTTCCACACGGGAGCGCAATCCGAGTTTTTTCAGCAGATGCTTTACATGAACCTTGACCGTACCGTCGGAAATATCCAGCTCGCGGGCAATAACTTTGTTGCTCATACCCTTGGCAATGCATTCCAGAATTTCAACTTCACGTCCGGTCAGGGCATCCAGTTCAGATGCAGGACGCACCGCCGGACGGCGAATAGCAGCAGCCAGAACCTTGGTCACCGCTTCACTCAACACCATCTTGCCGCCGACAGCCTGCTTAATCTGCTCCAGCAGCATATCCGGGTCGGTATCTTTCAGCAGATAACCATCAGCTCCCTGACCAATGGCGGTAAGTACGTCGTCATCAGCATCCGAAACAGTAAGCATAACGATTCTGGAGGTAATGCCCCGGTCGCGTAATTTAGTCAGTGTCTGCAGACCATCCATACCCTGCATATGAAGATCCAGAATAATAAGATCCGGCTCATCTTCAACAGCAAGATCAATTGCTTCTGCACCGCTGCTGGCTTCGGCGACAACCTCAAGGTCATCCTCAAATGCAAGCAACTGCTTTAATCCTTTACGCAACAGGGGATGATCATCAACCAACATGATTGTCGATTTTTTGCTATCCATTTTTTTAACCGTTTTCGCTGATTATCGTTCCATACTAAGGCGCACCCAATCAAAGTCAATTGAGATTAAATCGGGTGAAAATCGTTATACCCTTTATGAGGTATGCGTTCTTTAGTATTGCCTGTGCATAGTATCCGGCCCAATATCACCGTCAGGTCAGAGGCATTCGACATGGCGGGAAATAATAAAAACATTCTTATCATCGGCGACAACAACACTTCACACCGGCTGCAGGACAAACTCTCAGCCAGTAATTGTTTCAGCCATATTCACCTGCTGTCACAATCCGACCACCGGTATTTCCCTCGTCACTGCCTTCCTCAGCTGCTTGCCGGTGTATTGCCGATAGCAGAAATGGAAACTCCGCCGGAGTGGTATCACGCGAGGAAAATCCGCTATATCTGCCGCCATACAGAACCCGACATGAATTATGCTGCCGTCGTCGATACACGTCCTGATGCCAGGCATGTATCGGTACTGAAAACGGCCGGAGAGCTGAGTCTGTATATTCCACTGCACACGCCTGAAAATATTCAGCTCGCCCAGAACCATTTACAGAAAGCCGGCGGTATCACCATCATCGGCAGCTCTGAACTGGCAATCCAATATGCAACCAGTGTTGCCCGTGCAGGATTTCCGGCATACCTGGTTGCCGACAAAGCCGCCCTTATAAACCCCGGGTTTGACAAACATATTCAGCGGCTGATTTACAGAGAGATAAAAAACTCTGGCGTTAAAATAATTCCGCTTGAAGAAAAAAACACCATCCCCAAAACCATACCTGTAATTTACATGCCGCTTAGCAGCAGAAATAAAGAAATCCGTCATGCTCAGATACAAACCAAGAACATAAAAATCTCTCCAACTGACAGTCTGGATCTGCCCGATGGCGGAGATCATTTCACACCGCCTGAATCAATTCTTAATATGTTTGCCTCCCGCTGCTGGCGAAAAACGAACGAGCACTCCGATCAGTTTTCGCTATTGCGGGCACTCTGGCTTGGCAAACCAGATCTGCCACACCGGATTTCGGTCAATAAATTCGCCATTCATTATGCCGGAAGCCTGAACGCCGAAAAGAACAATCAGTGCCTCACGATGCATATTCCGGAGTGTGGCATCTACCGCAAGATTATCATTGCCGGAGATCGCATTATCGGTTTTATTCTTGCCGGTGATGTGCGCGGCAGCGAAACCCTTGCAGATATGATGCTGACACACCGGGACATCCGTTACTGCCGGGATCAGCTGCTTTTCAGCGGACATCAGGCTGCAGTGACCTACCCATAAAGAGGCATGTCACTATCCCGGGAAGCGGATAGTAGCAGCCCCCTCATACCGCTATATTCAACTGACGCCGAGCTGATCTGCCTAACGCTCACTCCCCTCATCGGTGAGTTATGGCAGCTCAGCCGTGGCAATACTGCCACCGGGATTCAGGGGAAACCCAGCTTCCTCCCATGCTTGGAAAGGTGTCTTATGCTGACCGACCGTTTTGCCCGGCGCTTCACTTACCTGCGCCTGTCGCTGACTGAACGCTGTAATTTCCGTTGTACCTACTGCCTGCCAGAAGGTAATGATTGTGATACAGCTGAGTCTGATCTGAATATCCATGAAGTCCGCCGCCTGCTGACCGCCTTCGCCCGCCTGGGTACCCGGAAGGTTCGCCTGACCGGAGGAGAGCCGGCACTGCGCCGCGATCTCAGCGAAATTATCAGCTTATGCAAATCAGTACCGGGCATAGAACAGGTTGCCCTGACTACCAATGGCTACAATCTGCAGAAAGAAATATCCGGCTGGAAAAAAGCCGGACTGGATGCCCTGAATATCAGTGTCGACAGCCTTGACCCTGCTATTTTTTCACGCATCACCGGGGCCGATCGTCTGCATTATATTTTGCAGGGGATCGATCAGGCTCTGCAGCTGAACTTTCAGAAAGTAAAACTGAACACCGTATTATTACGCCAGCACAATACCCATTCTCTTCCTGGCTTTTTGCGCTTTATAAAAGACCGGCCTGTATCACTGCGTTTTATTGAATTAATGCGGACCAACGATAATGCCGGTTTCTATCAGGAACAGCATTTAAGCGGTGAATTTATCCGTCAGCAGCTGACCGGGGATGGCTGGCAACTGCAGCCTAAGGCAACCACCGATGGTCCGGCGCTGGAATATGCCCATCCGGATTATGCTGGCCGGGTCGGACTTATCATGCCTTACAGTAAAGATTTCTGCAGCAGCTGCAATCGCCTGCGCGTATCCAGTAAAGGGGAATTATTTCTCTGCTTATTTGCCGACGAGCATCAAAGTCTGCGTGAGCTGTTGCAAAGCGACGATCCTGCACCGGTCGAAGCATTTTTACAGCGGGCCATTGGCGGAAAAGAAGAAAGCCACTATCTGCATCAGCAACGCAGTGGCCAGACCCGTCATCTGGCCATGATCGGGGGGTGAGATATGTTCAGTGCCATTATTCTTGCCGGTGGACGCTCTTCACGCATGGGGACCGATAAAGCGCAGCTGCCGATGGACGGCCTCCCGCTATGGATGTTGCAGCAGGTACGGCTGCAACAGGCGGGTTGTGACGATATTCAGCTCAGCCATCCGCAACTGGGCACTCCCGACCAGCAGGCAGGGCATGGGCCCCTGTCTGGCCTGCATACTCTGCTGCCATTCTGCAAACATGAGCGTGTACTGGTACTGGCTGTCGATATGCCCTGGATGACGGCAGCACTTTTGCGCACTCTGATACGTCATTCACAGGAGCAGCCGGTTTTCTTTAAAGATCATTATCTGCCCTGCGTGCTGCATAACAGCAGCGATTTACAGTCTTATATTGCAAAACAACTGCATGAAAAAGGACGGCGTTCTGTTGGTGCCCTGCTGTCTTATTGTGCGGCCAGAGCAATTCCCTGCCCATCACCACAGCTGTTGCTGAATACAAATACTCCCGAAGACTGGCAGCTGGCCTGTCACGCTTCGCAAGGCGGTCATTAATATGAGTAAACATACCAGCAAAGAATTTTTCCGCTTAAACATTGCCATTCTGACACTGTCGGATCATCGCACTCCGGCCGAAGACAGCAGTGGCAATCTGCTGCTGGCACTGGCTCAGGAAAGCGGCCACACAATCCGCGCCCGCGCCCTGTTAAAGCATAACCGTTATGACATCCGCGCCTGCATCAGCGACTGGATTGCCAGTCAGGATATTCAGGTCATTATTATTAATGGCGGCACCGGTTTCTCTGAGGGCAACTGCACACCAGAAGCCATCCGCCCTTTATTTGATGCAGAGGTCGAGGGCTTCGGCGAGCAATTCCGGCAGTTAAGTTTTACCGATATTGGCAGCAGCAGTATGCAGTCCCGGGCACTGGCCGGGATTGCCAATAAAACCCTTATTTTTGCTGTTCCCGGTTCTGGCGGCGCCTGCCGCCAGGCCTGGGAAGCGCTGATCGCACCACAGCTGGACAGCCGCACCGGGCCATGTAATTTCGTTGCCCATGTTAAAAACAGCCCTGTTAATGCCTGTCGTTAGGCCTCACCAATTGAATCGGGCCTGTTTAATGAGTGTTAGGGCCTGGAGAATTTTATGTCAGATCTGACCCATATTGATCAGCACGGTCATGCTCACATGGTCGATGTTTCGGCCAAGGAAAGCAGTCTGCGCAGCGCTTATGCCAGCGCCAGAATCATCACTCGCCCGGATGTTATCGCCCGTATTCAGCAGGCTGAAATTAAAAAAGGTGATGTACTGGCAACGGCACGCATCGCCGGCATTATGGCGGCCAAACGTACCAGCGATTTAATTCCGCTTTGCCATCCGCTGGCCCTGAGCAAAGTCAGTGTAGATTTTGTTCTTTCAGAACAGGAAATTCATATCACGACCCTGTGCCGTCTGCGCGGCCAGACCGGCGTGGAGATGGAGGCGCTCACGGCGGCATCTGTCGCAGCCCTGACCATTTACGATATGTGCAAAGCGGTTGATCCGGCGATGGTCATCAGTGATATCCGCCTGCAGGAAAAGCAAGGCGGTAAAAGCGGCCACTGGCTGCGTAGCGGAGAATCTGATCATGTTTAATATTGTTTTTTTTGCCGCCCTGCGCGAAACCCTTGATTGCGGGCAACTTAACTGGCAAAGCGAAGCCAGAAGTATTGCCGGTTTAATACAGGAATTACGCGCCCAGGGAGAGAACTGGGACTCAGCACTGGCCAGGCCTGATCTGCTCTGTGCCCGTAACCAGCAACTGTGCACACCTGACGAAGCAATTACTGCCGGTGATGAAATTGCTTTTTTCCCTCCGGTAACCGGTGGCTGATATGCAACATTCAACCCGGATAAAAGTGCAGCAGGAAGATTTTAATCTGGCAGACGAATACGCAGCGCTGGGTAATCAGGCTGGTTGCGGAGCCATCGTCAGTTTTATCGGCAGTGTTCGCGAGCTGGCCGGCGACTCGTTATTAAGCATGACGCTGGAGCATTATCCGGGCATGACCGAAAAATCATTATTGCAGATCACCGAACAGGCACGGCAACGCTGGCCCCTCGGCAATATCACCATTATTCATCGCATTGGTACATTAAGCGTTAACGAGCAGATTGTGCTGGTACTGGTCAGCAGTGCTCACCGCGAAGCCGCTTTCCGCGCCTGTGAATTTATTATGGATTTTCTGAAAACCCGCGCGCCGTTCTGGAAAAAAGAACAGACAACAGCAGCCGGCTATTGGGTGGAAGCAAAAGACAGTGACAACCAGGCCGCTCAGCGCTGGTCGTCGCCGGAATCATAAAGGCTCCGGAATAACATGGTAGGGGTTGCCGCGCCCATCAATCGCCCGCCACTCTTCTTCGGTCAGCCACAGCGTTGGTTTCTGACCACATAATTCTGCCAGTGCTGCCAGAGCATGAGCCCAGGTGCAGCCGTTTACAAATAACAGCGACTGAGTATCCAGTGTGCCGCCACGGTTGATATACCCCAATGCCCGGGTTCGTTGCGCGCCCAGATCCAGTTGCCGACAGGTTGCCAGCAGCACCTCAGCCCGGCCATGGGTGAGAAAAACCCGGTAACGCACTCTGGCAGGAAACAGTGCGCGCACAACCGCCGGATCAGCCAGTGCTGATTTTTCCCAACGGTCGCGCGCCTGACGGAAACGTCCAGGCTCTAATAAATAAATCAGTGAATGCGCTACCCGCTGCTGACGTAAGCGGTCGGAGGCTTTCAGCATTTGCTGCAGTTGCACGGCACCGCAGGCAACCAGCTGCAATTCAGCGCCGCAATGTCCGCGCAGACAGACAGCACCATCCTGAACCAGTTGGGTAGCTTGCCGGGCAGAAAAAAACTGTGGCATCACACTGCGCGTAACCACCAGATTCCAGACCACCCCTAAATCGCCATAGCAGGTGCGCAGGCAGGCCATCGCACTGTTGGCATCAGCAGGAAATACGACCCGTGCCATATCGGCCATTTTAAGCATCAGTCCTTCCGATAAACTGGAATCCTGATGGCTCTGGTCATGCTCGCCGTTTTCCCAGATAAGCGAGGTGGTCACAACCGGGAAGCCAAGCCAGCCTGCTGCATCCCCCGCTTCTTTTTGTTGGCGTGAAAAAATAATGGCCTGCCGCAAAGCACACAGCATTTTTATGGCAAAGGCTTCATAGGCAACAACCAGATTAATACCCGCCTGATTCGCCAGACAGGCACTGACAACGGCCTCTTCATTCAAAGCCGTAATAACACAGCCATCGATAGCTTCTGCGGCGGTAATTTCTGGGCGGGTAACGCGGTGACGGAACTGATCCAGCGTCTGGCTCATACCATTGCCGCGCAGCTCATCAGGATTGCCAACCCGCACCCGCAAGCGCGGATTAACTTCGGTTAATTCAATAAAATAACGATCGATAGCCGCCATAGCGGATTCCCGCCGGTCAGCCCATTCCGGTTCAGGGCAATTAACGGCCAGCATAGGCGTGCTTTTTTGTTTAGGTTGCCCCAATAAAGAAGCGGCTTCGCGCCATTGCGCATCCGGTTGCAATAATGCTTTTGCTCCCCGATGAAAAAAGGCCAGCGCTTCCGGATTTTCTGCCGGATAGGCTCCCAGCGGCAAACCATACGCGGCGCCAGTGCCGGCCGCAGGAAAGCCAAACCCTTTTACCGTTTCAGCAATACAGTAAGGCAAGGCAACCGGATATTGCGCTTCGCCCTGATGGATACGTTCAAACGCCTGGGACAGCTGAATCTCCATATAATAAATGGCGCACATAAAGGCCGCAGGGTCCCGCCCATCAATCACAAAAGGCGCAAAGCCCTGATTACGTAAATGACTGACAAACCAGCTGCAGCCACCCTGTTGGGCAATGGTCGTGCGCTGATCAATACGCCGGCCATTGGCAATCATTACCGGCGCAATCAGGCCGGTATCTTCTCCACGCCACCAGCGCGCGGCCCAGTCGGTACCGCGCTGTTCTTCAAAGGCTCCGTCACTTAAAAAAGCGACCAGACGCTCTCCCGGCAGCGGCATATGCGCATATTGCATTCCGGCAAAGCCCAGATAACCTCCCTCCATTCGCGCACCGGCCGTATGCACATTAACGTGGGCGCCCAGTGTTGATATCCGCTGTCCGGTATTATCCAGACGCGTGTCATAACAATCGGCGACAAAACGACTCAGGCCGTCATCATCCAGCGGATACTGTCGGCGACGTTCAGGTGCTGCGGTGCCAGTCAGCAATTGCAAAGCATCAATGGCAGCAACGCAGTGGCCCTGCCCCATCAGCCAATCCCGCGGCTGGCCGGTAAAATGATTTAACGCCAGCAAACCGGCATAGGCCGGCACCATATTCAGAGCGCCGCCGGTATGTCCGCGTGGGTGGGTTTTAAAATCCTGAGGCGTGAGATTACGGCCATCGGTATAGACTCGGCGGGCATAGGTCATATGCACCACCAGCCACATCGCCTGCTGGGTCAGGCAATCCAGAGCACGCAAACGCTGAAAAAAATATCCGGTATCAGCAATTAATCCTTTTTGCAGCAACGACTCAGCCATCAGGTGTGCCTGAATCTGAGTAGCCGGGCGGTGTTCAATCACTCCCAGACCGGCAGCCCAGAGCGCCAGTTCCGGATTCTGATCACGCAGATTCTGCGCTTCATGATCCAGATATTCCGGAGTCATCGGGTGACTGGTTTGCTGGTATAAATTAAGCGTCATAGCAACTCCGTGTCAGGAGTCTCTGATGAAACGCGTTTTGACATCGCCGATCTATACCCCGCAGGGGATAGACCGGCGCAGACCATGACGCAGATCAGCTGACAGCCTGTAAACGCTGACGATTACCCGGATTTTCCTGACGTTGCTGACGGTGATAGTGACGGATGGAATGCTCCTTACGGCGCCCGGCGCTGAACGCAGAGGTGCGTTTAAGATAGCCAATAACCCGGGTGCCATAGTCAATATCGTCAGAGCCACAGGCCGGGCAATATTCCAGCGTCCGCTTATCAATTTTTTCACATTCGTTACAGATGGTGATTTTGACGTTCACGCAGAAATAATTACAGCCGGTACGGGCCGCAATATTCAGTAAGGCCAGATAACCGTCTTCACTCAGTTTTTCTTCCAGATTCAGATGCAGTGCCGATCCGCCATCCAGATAATCGAGTAGCTCACGGCCATGCAACTGGAACTTATCCAGCACATTGGTTTGCTCATCTTCGACCTGATAAAAATAGGAGTTGTAGCAATCCCGCTGCACACGATAGCCATCGGATTTATCCCAGCGGGCATTTTTGATGCCCAGGTTTTCAGCCGGAACAAACTCCGTGTTAAACATATATCCATATTCAAGCTTAGCGGCCTTATTGGCCTCATAAATCACTTTCAGATGATCTCTGACAAAGTTTTTATACGCCTGATTATTACCGGCAACCAACCCCTGCGATTCGGCAGCCTCGACCATACCGTTAATGCCGATAGTCAGGAATTGCTTGTCCAGATTAATAAATCCGGCGTTGTAAACCGTCAGCATTCCGGCCTGAAGGTACTCTTCCATTAAGCGACGATAGGCCACCTGATAACGCTGCACTTTACTGATTTCTTCGGCAAGATCACGGCCATCCTGTACCAGCCGGTTCATATTAACTGTAATTACATTAATAGAACCGGTTGCCACACCACCGGCTCCCAGCGAGTAAGAAAATGTATTGTCGCTGATTTCACTGCGTAAGCGGCAGCAGGATGCCAGGCTGTCTGCACTGTCGGAAAGGTAGACGAAGAAAGAGCTGCCCCGGTTCAGATGAGCGGCCATACTGCGGGCAAAGTCCTGATCTTTACACTGCCCTTTTTCGGTCAGCATCGCCACGGTGACAACCGGAAAGGTAAGAATGCTTTTGCTGCGCTCAGCATTGAACCAATCCAGGAAAAAATGCTGCAGTTTATCCAGCGTCTTCCAGCAGGGCTTGCTGAAATCAGGGAAGACGAACTCACCAAACATGCTGTCGAAATAGTTTTTGTCGTATAGCGAAAGATTCCAGAACACACTCTGATAACCCCGGGCAGCAGCCGGCTGATTGATGGCATACACAACATGCTGAAGATGGTTGGCAATCTGCTGACGGTGGGTATTCAGATAATCATCGCCATAATCTTTACGGGCAAAATAGTCGAAGTAAGTTAAAAATTCGACTGTAGCCACCGCGCCAGCGAACTGGCTGCTGACAGCGAAGACAAAATTGACGAATGAACCACAGAACGATTCAATATGCTTCGGTGCCTGAGATTCGCCACCAAGCTTAGTCAGCCCGTCCAGTAAAAACGGATACATAGTTACCGATACACAATAGGGCTTCAGGCTGGTTTCATCATGTACATAAATCTCATGGTTCTCTATCTGGCGGATATATTCCTGTGCCAGATCATCCCCGAATAAATCGGCAATTTTTGCTGAAACCTGCGCACGGTTAATCTGCACAAAATAATCTTTCATCATCTCCGCTTCGAGCGTGGCGATATTCTTTTCGGTCACATTGGCATTGGCATCCATCCGCGAACCGTCGGCGGCATTTTGTGCAGCCAGATAATGTTCAATAAAATCCAGCTTATGCTTAATGTGCTCTGCGCTCAGTTTCAGCATGATTCCGCTCCTTCAGAGTAGGCAATTGTTATTGATGAAATTTATGATTCAGGCAGCGATTGCTGCGTAAATCCATAAAA
This sequence comes from Thalassolituus hydrocarboniclasticus, assembly GCF_025345565.1. NCBI lineage: Bacteria > Pseudomonadati > Pseudomonadota > Gammaproteobacteria > Oceanospirillales > Oceanospirillaceae > Thalassolituus > Thalassolituus hydrocarboniclasticus. The sequence goes on from NZ_CP054475.1 coordinate 3,679,615, forward strand.
CGCTGATTTGTTAAGGGAGACTCCAGCCCCCCGAGATCCCGTAACCAGGGACCGGTTTTCAGGTAGGTCAGCTCAGCCTGCAGGCACGGAGCAACCGTATCGAGCCCGGTATAAAGACAGGTATTCAGTCCTTGCCGGCGGGCCAGCTTCAGCAACAGTAACAGCTGCGCTTCATGCCACTCTCCACCCATAAACAGCACGCAGCTGATCAGACCGGTGTATGTCTCCAGACGCTGCCGGAAGTACTCTTCGGACAGCGGTTCACCCGCCATCGCGGGCCAGGTATCGGCACTGTGGCAACCGGGACAACGCAGCGGGCAACCGCTGATGGTGTAGGCCAGAGAGACTTCTCCCGGCACTTCCTGGAAGACCACCTGTTCACGACTGAAATACATAAAACCCCATATGTAGTGCCTTAAATAATAAGCAGACACAAGATATGGACAGAGACTAACGAGATACGGCCGAATAAAATTGATCCAGATCAATTTTATTCGCAAGCTACTCCGACATGGGTATCCGATACAGAGAACGGACGATCAGGAAAAGGGCCGTCAGCGCAATGGCCATTTATGGCGCAGTGGCAATGCAGAAAGAAAAAAGCCGGGTTATTACCCGGCTAAAGAATATTGGCACAATGACTTAGCCCGCGCGGCCGTCCGGCCGTGGACCAAGCAGAATGCGCGCATAACAAAAGACGAAGAGTATAAAAGCGCTACTCCACAACAAGGCCGACAGGCTGTAAAACAGCAAAGACTGCTGTGGCCAGAGTATCACTCCCAGAGAACGCAGCAGCGCAGCCAGCAGCAGCAGCGCAAACGACAGTGACATTAACGGCCTTGGTTGCAGTGGCCGGCCGGAATGCCCCAGTGACACGCGGGCAATCATGGCCAGAATCATTCCGCCAACCGCTCCGGCGGTCAGTGCATGCAAGGCAGCACTGAAGGTAACCGGCCAGCCAAGGTAGTGCATCGCCAGCAACAGCAGGCCAAGTGGAATAAACCAATAGGCAAGATGCAATGACCACAGCAGCGGGATTTTCCAGGTAACCTGGATACGTAAACGGGCAATCCGCAGCGCCTGGCTAACAGCCGTCAACGTCAGCAGCAATGCCAGTACAAAAGGAGGCAACACCTGATCAAGGCGCAGTAAATAAATCACAAGCAGTAGCCAACTCGCCCCCAGCACCAGTTTCTCCAGCCAGGGAAGCGCTTCTGTTTTCGGCGTCATACTGCCATTGGCGGTAAACATCGGCATTACCCGACCGCCAATCACTGTAATCATTAATATCAGCATCCAGCTGACACTGTGACTACCCCACTGCACCAGTGACATATCCTGCACCGCATTGCCCCAATGCATCACCGCATTGGCAAAGGTCATCAGCAACAACACCGGTACAAAGAAATAATTCCGTTGCTGTTTAACAGCAAACAACAGTCGCCAGAAAAACCAGGCGACCAGCGGCATAAATGCCATATCAACCAGCGCGGTAAACCACCAGGGCAAAAGATCACCGGCTAACATACACAGCCGGCCAGCGAGCCATAAAAGTGTCAGCAATAACAGTGGCCGGCCATGGGTTGCCCGCTGCCCGGTCCAGTTTTGTACGGCGGTCAGTAAAAACCCTGCGACAATGGCCAAAGCGAAACCAAACAACATTTCATGGCTGTGCCAGAAAATACTGCTGCTACCCGGCAGCAGAACAATCCCCTGCAACGCCAGCCCCCAGAGCAGAACAGCCAGAGCACTGAAGGCGGCTCCCAGCAGAAACATCGGTCGGAACGCCTGGCCCCACAAAGGGTGGGCGGATACAGAGGACATATTCATAACACTCCTTAGAGCTTTGGCTTTCAGGCTTTCAGTTCCTGCTCAATCTGCCTGTCGACTGACGATACATAATATTCGTCAGAGAAAGCGGATTCCGGCTCTTTCAGCCACATCAGGCAAACAAGCCAGCTGATAAAACCACCGGCAGCGATAATAAAGAAGAACTGATTCGCATCCACAAAGGTGTAGATGGTCAGATAAAACACTGCCCCCACATTACCATAAGCACCCGCCATACCGGAGATCTGTCCGGTCAGACGACGCTTAATGGATGGAATAATACCGAAAGTGGCACCTTCCGCTCCCTGTACGAAAAATGAAGTAAATACCGTAATCGCAACGGCAATAACCAACGGCCAGGAAGAATTCAACAGCCCCATTAATGCAAAGCCTATCGCAATACCCAGCATATAACTCAGCATCACAAAACGACGGTTACCCAGACGGTCGGAAACCAGCCCACCCATAGGCCGGGCAACCAGATTAACGAAGGCAAAAGAAGCGGCAATTAAACCCGCAGCGGTCGGAGACAGACTCCAGGTTTTTTCAAAGAACATCGGCAGCATAGAAACAACCGCCAGTTCTGCACCAAAATTAGCGAAATAGGTACTGTTCAGGGCAGCCACACTGTTAAACGGATATTTATCGTCTTCCGGTACACCTTTTTTCAGAATCGGTACATTTACCCGCAGAATCTGCACAATCTGATAAACCACAATGGCAGCAATAACGGCATACGCAATAGCCGCACCTGTCGCATCCAGATAACCCAGTTTCTGGATACGCCATACCAGCACAGCCAGAATACCCACCAGAGGAATGGTCCACAGAATCAACTTAACCATGTCACCCCAGCTGCTGACCTCGAGTGCAGCGGTTTTCCGCGGTTTACGATGCACGGTGCCGACCGGACCATCGGTAATGGCAAACCAGTAATAAACGCCGTAAGCCGCCATCACAAATGCACTCTGTGCAATTGCCCAGCGCCAGCCGTCATCACCGCCGTACATGGTAATGGCAATCGTTGGCAAGGTCATAGCTGCTGCAGCTGAACCAAAGTTACCCCAGCCGGCATAAAAGCCTTCGGCAAAACCAATATCTTTAGGTTTGAACCACATTGCAGTCATATGAATACCAACCACAAAACTGGCACCAATAGAACTCAGCACCAGACGGCTGACCAGTAATTGGGTGCGTGTTTCGCCAAAAGCAAATACCAGCGCCGGAATAGCCATGGTAACCAGCAGCACAGAGAACACCCGCCGCGGGCCAAAGCGATCCAGCGCCATGCCAACAATAATCCGTGCCGGAATGGTCAGCGCTACGTTACAGATAGCAAAAAGTTTCAGGTCTTCTGCGGTCAGCCAGTTAACACTTTTCAGCATGCTGCTGGCCAGAGGAGCCATATTGAACCAGACGTAGAAGGTGATAAAAAACGCAATCCAGGTCAGGTGCAGTGCTTTTATTTCAGGATTTTTAAATTTAAAGACGTCTGCAACTTGCATAACGATCTCCTGTAATGATTTCTACATGCTGGGCAGAATGAGTAATGGACACTGCGCCCGCCTGGTTAAAAATGAACTGACGCTGCCAAAGGTCATATAATCGAGTTCATCCACAAAGTAGGTCAGTGAGCGGGCGATAAAGCCGCCGTCCGGTTCATGACTGTGACGGGCAATAACAAGGAGATCCGGGCGTAACTTCTCTGTCGCCGCGAGTAACATTTTCCGCGCGTCACCATCCAGAAGCAGAGTTTCAGCGCTTATTTTCTCGTTCTGACATAACGTCTGAGCCTCAGCCAGAAAGCCTTTCAGCTCATCAACTTCGTCATTAAACAGCGCTTCGTTGTTCTCGGTGATATCGCGGGGATTCTCGGCAACCGCAACCAGAATAAGCTGCGGCTTAAGCGAACCGAACATGGTAATGGTTCGTGCCAGTGCCAGCTTCGCATTACGTGAACCGTCATAAGCAATCATGATTTTCATACCATGCACTCCCGTTCATCGGCACAGAACTCTGCGCTTCTGTGAAACACAAACCGGATCAGATCCATAGCGGTGATGACACCCGCGACATTGCCATCACGGGTAACAAACACGCGGTGGATATGTTTATCCAGAATGGTATCAGCAACGACGTTGATATCGTCATTGACATCAATGGTAATAACATCGGGGGTCATGATCTGATACACCATGCATGACTTATTAATGTCTTTTACCCAGTTTTTCAGATCCTCTTCCGGCACTTTCATATCGTATTCGCGCCGGTAAAGACGACTCAGTGCAGCTTCCTTCTCATTAATATCAAGACTATTAAAGCGAAAGACATCACTGACGCTGACAACGCCAACAAGTTTATGGTCATCAGCAACAACAGGAACAGCAGAGATATCATGGCTAACGAAGAAGTCAGCAAGACGCTGTATAGTCCATCCTTCATGGGCAACAAAAACTTCACCATTGATAAGATCTCCGGCTTTTAAACTCTTATTTCTCATAAAGTCACCTGAATTAAATGTTTACAGAGGTCTTAAGGGTTGTAGATTTCTGAACTTTTTCTCAGATAGAACCACCAGTTAATAAGCAGACAAAGTGCGTAGAAAACTGCAAAGCCATACATTGCCAGCTCTGGAGTTCCGGCTTTAATCTGAGCACCCATCACTTTAGGGGCAATAAAAGCACCATAAGCGGCAACCGCGGAGGTCCAGCCAAGAACAGGGCCTTTCATCTGCTGGTCAAAGATCACACCGATACTGCGGAATGTTGAGCCGTTACCAATGCCGCTGGCTGCAAACAACACAATAAACAGCAGCATAAACACCATGAAGTAGTCATTAGGGTTGGCAGAGTTGTAGGCCTGCATCATTACATAGCCTGTTGCCACAGAAGCCACGACCATAACCGCCGAGATAATTTGCGTAACAATCGAGCCACCGACTTTATCGGAAATCCAGCCACCAACCGGGCGGATTAATGCACCAACAAAGGGGCCAATCCATGCCCAGGTAAGAGCGCTCGGAGCATCAGGATTTACCACACGGATCATTTCGCCATCCACGCCTGCCTGCATCATTTTTCCGAAGATAACGGTAATAGACAGCGGTAAAGCAGCAGAGAAACCGATAAATGAACCGAAGGTAAGGATGTAGAGCACGGTCATTGACCATGTATGTTTATTGCGGAAAATTTTGAACTGATTTTTGATGTTAGGCTGAATACTTCCGGGAATCATACGCAGAAGGATCAGAGTCAGAATGATAGTAAATGGCAGAGCCAGCCACATGCCAATCATTCCCATCATGTAGATACCAACCGCTGCGGTAAAAAGAGCAATGGTATACAAGCCAATAATTTTTCCGAAGGCAGCTAAAGGATGTCCTGGTTCAGGAGTCACCACGTTCAGATTATTCATACCAAACCAACCGGCAAAGGCCAGTGGAATCAACATTAACAGCCAGACAAAACCGGCATTCTGAATCCAGGTTTCTGAGCCCGCCTCAATACGACCAACCAGAGTTCCGCTGGCAGATTGCAGAACCATAGGATCACCAGCCAGAGGACCAAACAGACCGACAGTCATCACCAGCGGAATTAATATCTGCATAGTGGTCACACCGAAATTACCCAGCCCGGCATTCATGCCCAGACCGTAGCCCTGCTGGCTTTTCGGAAAAAAGGTACTGATATTACTCATGGAACAGGCGAAGTTGCCGCCGCCAATACCAGACAGCAATGCCATTAACTGAAATACCCAGTAAGGGGTTCCGGGCTCCATCAGCGCCATACCAGTCCCCAGCGCCGGAACCATCAGCAATGCTGTGGTCAGGAAGACGGTGTTACGGCCACCGGCAATGCGGATCATAAAGGATGCCGGAATCCTCAGCGTTGCCCCGGATAAGCCGGCAATAGCAACCAGAGAAAATAACTGCTCGGTACTGAAATCAAAACCGAGATTTTTCATCTGCGTGGTGATCATTCCCCACATCAGCCAGACGGCAAAGCCAATCAAAAGGCTGGGAATTGAAATCCACAGATTCCGGCTGGCAACCTGCTTTCCCTCCTGCTCCCAGAACGCCTTGTCCTCCACGTCCCATTTTTCAATGTAAGCTGAACCTTTAGTCGCCATGATATTCCCCTGTTAATCAGATCATGGCTTCATAATCACCCTGTCTTAATAAGGCAGCAATAGGCGGAAAATCTGCAAAAAAAGCGCTCATTAAAAGCTCTACCCATAAGGGGATTGTGGATTTATGACACAGATCAATCAGATCCGGAGAGTTGATGCTGAAAGCTGATTATCGACAGTATTCAAGGGCATAGGGAGTACCTACTCTGGGCAATATCTACCCAAAAAAAAACGCCTGCAGAGCAGGCGTAAAGGAGGAGGCTTCACCTAAAAAGAAAGACCGCACCAGAGCCAGAATTTGTCTGTATCAGAGCCGCCGTCTGCAGCATCATAGCTTGCGTATTTAAGCCCGGAGGAAAGATTCTTTGATAATGGGTACAGAAGCTGAACATTAAGCTCTGAACCAAGATCGTCGCTTCCTCTGTCACTTGAGTACTCATGGTACATGACCAGAGCCTTGAGCTTATCTAAGGACCCGGATAAACGGATATAAGTATCTGAAAGGCCATTATCCGGTGTATTCAGGAACTTATCCGCCCAACCATTAAAAGCATGTTTGGTTGCCAGTGGAGTCTGAAAACCATAATTGCCATCATCACTTCCCAGGGTTTCATTACCCAGTGTCAGGTTAACCCCCTGCAGGGTTGCTCCGGCTTCAATATGATAATAAATCGCGTCTTTATCACCATTTTTATATGCCGATTGAGTAGCAATCTCAGCCAGATAATTGACCTTGATATCATTCAGTGGTTTCTGACCAGCCAGGCTGACGCCATAGGTATCGTAATAAAGATCGGAATCGTCAATATCAACCAGATAGGCATAGGCTACCAGCTTGCCAACCGGAAGTTGGTCAAAGGCGATATTCAGTGCATGGCCGGAAATATCAGTCTCGGAGAAATTGAAATCGTTGACCTGATTAATATAAGCGTAGGTAAGCCCAATATTGTCCTTTTTATATTGCAGAAGCGCAGCGTCATAAGTCTGCTCATTCTGCCGCCAGCCTACGTTGCCGACAAACCGGGCGTTATCCAGAATAATACGCTGACGGCCAACCACAGCCGTTAACGCTTCTTTTGTGTAAGACAGCTGTGCCCGGTTGATTTCGGTATTGACCGGATCAGCCACAGGATCATAACCGCTGCTCTCAGGTGCATAGTCGTCAATAATGCTTCTGACATCTTCAATTTCAGCAAGTGCCTTCAGCCCACTGTAGTTATCTGTCTCATAACCAATGCGGCTTCTCAGAGTTAATGCGGTGGCCGACTTTGTCAGGTTATCTGTGTCATTTGTTTCATAGCGAAGACGGAAATCAGCCGGAAAGTTTCCGGGAACGCCATCAAAGCTCTGGGAAAAAACCACAGGGGAAGCCAGCAATAAAGCACTGGCCAAAGAACTTAGTTTAAAGATCATCGTGCTCTCCTTTTACAAATGAGCACTGAGTACCATTTTATCACTGCATCAATGGCGAATCTGATACAGAGAAATCGAAACCTTCTAATTGGGTTTCTTGAATAAGGGATTGAATGTACTGAGCCGTTGCTTTTGCCTTTACTTTGTCATTCAAATACTGGCGTATACGGGCCTCGACCTGGTCATAAGGTAATGGATTTCCCGCAATTTTACGTTCAATAAATACCACATGAAAACCGTATCGGCTTTCAACAGGTGCAGGTAACAAGCCTTCGTTTGCAGTAAACACCTGACGTTCAAATTCCGGAACGGTTTGTCCGGTACTGATCTGCCCAAGACTGCCACCCGTTTCTTTCGACGGACAGGCAGAGAACTGTCTGGCCAGGTCAGAAAAGTTTTCTCCGGCGCGTAATTTATGCACCAGTGTTTCAGCCAGCGTTTTACTGTCAACACGCTGTACTTCATCATCCGGGGCTGCAGCCAGCAGGATGTGGCGCAGTTCCAGCAGAGGTGACGTGGTAAAGCGCATGGGATTTTTTTCAAAATACAGACGGCACTCATCCTCCGTCGCTTCCGGAAGGTAAACATCCTGATCAAATAATTTCTCAATGAAATCATCCTGGCCGGCCTGACTGCCACTGTCAGAAACAGGCAGTCCCAGAGCTTGTGCCCGCTGCCGTAGAATTTCACCAATAACCAGGGATTCTGCTGCTTTCAGCATCGCCTGGCGTTTGCTTTCAGCCGGGTGATACTGCATTTCTTCCAGGATGGCCGACTCAGGAATAGTAACATCATTCACTTTAATCATTACTGACTCCGCGTGGCCCATATTCGTTGTTTTAACAGAAAATACGGGCCTTATCTCATGTATTAACGGGCAAAACGCTTACGTACAATCTGGTGCTGACGGGTAACATATTGCACCGGCGCGCTGAGCATGTGCACCAGACGGCTGAACGGAAAGACAACAAACAGCGTCATCCCCAGCATAATATGCATTTTGAAAATCCAGTGTACGCTGGAAATATTTTCCACAGCGTCAACCAGATCCAGAGTCATTATATTTTGTGCCCACATCATCAGCTTCATCATTTCATGACCGTCAAGATGACCCGCAGAAACACCGATCGAAACCAGCCCAAGAATCAGCTGTGCATACAGTAAGAACAGAATAACAATATCCATTTTTTTACTGGTCGCACGGATACGGGGATTGAACAGCCGGCGCTGAATCAGAATGGTAAGACCGATAAAGCAGATCAGACCAAACAGCCCACCAGCTCCCATTGCCACAAGCTGCTTCATTGGCGCGGTTACGCCAATAGCATGCCAGATTTCGACAGGCGTCAGCAGACCAAATAAATGGCCGAAAAATATACCCAGAATACCTATGTGAAACAGAATACTGCCCATACGCAGCTTTTCTTTTTCCAGCAATTGACTGGAGCTGGCTTTCCAGGAGTATTGCTCCCGGTCATAACGAACCCAGCTGCCGATAAACAGAATTGCCATTGCGACATATGGATAAATACCGAATGCCAGCGTATTGAAATAACTCATAATCAACTCCTTTACGCCTGCTTGGCAGCAGACGCATTCAACAGTTCAGTATTCAGCGGGATATACTGATCACGCCGCTGGCCTTCGCTGGGACGATTGCCGGTGCCACAGGATGACTCAGCGTTATCCATGAAATTCACCATTTCTTCTTCCCAGACCTTATCCAGCGCCTTAGGCGTATTGTCCGGAACTTCTCCGGCAATCTGACCACGCAGATCATCGAGATCCAGCGCAACTTCACTGAGACCAACCAGAGTATGGAATAAGGATGTGTAATCAGATTTCCGCTGCTCAAGACGGCATGCCAGCAAGGCCAGAATGTGTGCAACTTCCTGTAAACCTAAGCGGGCGTTGTCATCACCCTGGGTACTGAGAAAGTCCAGGTACAGCGGGATATAATCCGGTAATTCATTTACTGCGATATCCAGCCCGGCTTCTTTGTATTGGTTCTGCAAATCCACCATAGCCTGACCACGGTCGCGGGATTCACCATGCACGTGCTCAAACAACAATAAGGACAGTGAACGGCCACGCTCAAACAGGCCGTCATATTCTTCCTGCCAGTCGACGATGTCACCGCGACAACGGTTTTCAATAAAAACCGATAATGACTCAGCATGTTCCGCCGGCAGTCCGGAGCTGGCCACCACAGCCAGCAACGCATCCTTTTCCGCAATCAGTTCTGCGGTCGGATAATCAATCAGTAATGAAATCAGGCGAAGTATTTTCATGTTTATTCCTCTACCACAACCGGGATAACCTGACGCACACCGGCAGATTGAGATCCGAACAGGTTCACACTGTTGTTACCATCACCACAGCCATTACCGAAGCTGAAACCGCAACTGCTTTTCAGGTCATAAGCGTTTTCGGCATAGGTGGTATGGCTGCTCGGGATAACGAAGCGGTCTTCGTAATTAGCCAGCGCCATATAGCGGTACATTTCTTCCACCTGAACGGCTGTCAGCCCTACCTGTTGCAGCACATCCAGATCTTCCACACCGTCCACCTGCTGTGAACGCTTGAAAGCACGCATAGCGATCATGCGCTCCAGTGCCCGCTCAACCGGTTTTTCATCACCGGCAGTCAGTAAATTAGCCAGATAGCGCAGTGGAATACGCAGTGATTTCAGATCCGGAATCACACCATTCATACCGACATGACCTGCCTGGGCAGCGGTCTGAATCGGAGACAGTGGCGGTACATACCAAACCATTGGCAGAGTGCGGTATTCCGGATGCAGTGGCAGAGCCACTTTCCAGTCCATGGCCATTTTATAAACCGGAGAGCGCTGGGCCGCTTTAATCCAGTTGTCACTGATGCCTTCTTTACGGGCGGCTTCAATAACTTGCGGATCATCCGGATCAAGAAACAGATCAATCTGAGACTGATACAGATCTTTTTCATTCGGTGTCATGGCAGCCGCTTCGATTTTGTCAGCGTCGTACAGCAATACACCAAGATAACGGATACGGCCTACACAGGTTTCCGAGCAGACGGTCGGCTGACCGGCTTCAATACGCGGGAAACAGAAAATACATTTCTCGGACTTACCGGATTTCCAGTTGTAATAGATCTTTTTGTACGGGCAGGCCGATACACACATGCGCCAGCCACGGCATTTTTCCTGATCGATCAGCACGATACCGTCTTCTTCACGCTTGTAGATGGCACCGGACGGGCAGGCTGCCACACAGGCAGGATTCAGGCAGTGTTCGCACAAGCGTGGCAGATACATCATGAACGTTTTTTCAAACTGTCCGTAAATATCTTTCTGTACCACATCGTCGAAGTTTTTATCGGCTTTACGCTTTTCGAACTCGGTACCGAGAATTTCTTCCCAGTTCGGGCCCCATTCGATTTTTTCCATACGCTGGCCGGTAATCAGCGAACGTGGACGCGCCACGGGCTGATGCTTTTTATCCGGTGCGTTATGCAGATACTGGTAATCAAAATCGAACGGCTCGTAATAGTCGTCAATTTCCGGCAAATCCGGGTTGGCGAAAATATTCGCCAACACCCGTAATTTACCGCCGATTTTCAGCTGCAGTTTGCCGCCGGCGTCACGCTTCCAGCCGCCTTTCCATTTTTCCTGATTTTCCCATTCTTTCGGAAAGCCAATACCGGGCTTGGTTTCCACGTTGTTAAACCAGGCGTATTCGACCCCTTCGCGGGAGGTCCAGACGTTTTTGCAGGTGATGGAGCAAGTGTGGCAACCGATACACTTATCCAGATTCAGCACCATGCCTATTTGTGCTCTTACTTTCATAGGATTACCTCACTCCAACCTTATTGGGTGTCCAGCCAGTCGACTTTGTTCATCTTGCGCACGATGACGAATTCGTCACGATTGCAGCCGACGGTGCCGTAGTAGTTAAAGCCATAGGCCTGCTGGGCATAGCCACCAATCATATGGGTCGGCTTCATCACCGCCCGGGTTACCGAGTTATGAATACCGCCACGGGTGCCGGTCATTTCCGAACCCGGTACGTTTACGATGCGCTCCTGAGCGTGGTACATCATGCTCATACCTTCCGGTACACGCTGCGACACGACCGCGCGGGCGGCAATAGAGCCGTTGACGTTGAATATTTCGATCCAGTCGTTATCGACAATACCGGCAGCTTTGGCATCGGTTTCACTCATCCACACAATCGGACCACCGCGCGACAAGGTCAGCATCAGCAGGTTGTCAGAGTAGGTGCTGTGAATGCCCCATTTCTGGTGCGGGGTAATCCAGTTCAGCACGATCTCTTTATTACCGTTGGGCTTTTTATTCAGCACAGGCGCTACGGTTTTCAGGTTGATCGGCGGTTTGTAAGAGCACAGCTGCTCACCAAAATCGCGCATCCATTCATGATCCTGATAAAACTGTTGACGACCGGTAATGGTGCGCCACGGGATCAGCTCGTGCACGTTGGTATAACCCGCGTTATAGGACACATGCTCGTCTTCCAGACCCGACCAGGTAGGCGACGAAATAATCTTGCGCGGCTGCGCCACAATGTCACGCCAGCGGATTTTTTCTTCCTCCTTCGGCTTAGCCAGATGCGTATGATCAAGTCCGGTAATTTCACCCAGCGCTTCCCAGGCTTTAACCGCTACATGACCGTTGGTTTCCGGTGCCAGCGTGAGAATCATTTCACAGGCATCAATGGCGGTATCCAGTTTGGCCATACCCTGATTCACACCATCATCGGTATGGGTGTAATTCAGCTGACGCAGCAATTTCACTTCATCTTTGGTATCCCAGCTGATGCCTTTACCACCGTTACCGATGCTTTCCAGCAGCGGACCGATGGAGGTAAAGCGAGCATAGGTATTCGGATAATCGCGCTCCACTAAGGTGAGACCCGGCATGGTTTTACCCGGAATCGCTTCACACTCGCCTTTCCACCAGGCTTTTACGCCATACGGCTGGGCCAGTTCGGCCGGGGTGTCGTGGTGCATCGGGGTAGTGACCAGATCTTTTTCCACGCCCAGATGCCCCACGCAGACACGGGAGAATTCTTTGGCAATGCCTTTGAAAATTTCCCAGTCGGAACGGGCTTCCCACACCGGATCAATCGCCGCACTGAGTGGATGAATAAACGGATGCATATCCGAGGTATTCATATCGTCTTTTTCGTACCAGGTGGCCGTCGGCAACACGATGTCGGAATACAGACAGGTGGTGGACATACGGAAGTCCAGTGTTACCCACAGGTCGACCTTGCCTTCGGCACCGTTATCCACCCATTCCACGTCCTGCGGTTTCTGACCGCCGAAATCCCCCAGGTCTTTACCCAGCAGACCATGTTTGGTGCCCAGTAAATGCTTGAGCATGTACTCATGACCTTTACCGGAAGAGCCCAACAGATTGGAACGCCAGATAAACATATTGCGCGGGAAATTCTGCGGATTATCCGGCTGTTCACAGGCGAATTTCAGCTCACCTTGCTTCAGCTGTTCCACCACATAATCTTTTACATCCATACCGGCTTTGGCTGCAGCGCCAGCCAGATGCAACGGGTTGGTACCGAGCTGCGGCGCGGATGGCAACCAGCCCATGCGCTCAGCACGGCTGTTGAAATCAATAATGCTGCCATTCCACTTTTCTTTCGGCGCCAGCGGTGAAATCACCTCGGTCATATTCAGTTTTTCATAACGCCATTGGCTGGAGTGGTTATAAAAGAACGAGGTGCCATTCATATGACGCGGCGGACGCACCCAGTCCAGACCAAAGGCCAGCGGGGTCCAGCCGGTTTGCGGACGCAGTTTTTCCTGACCCACATAGTGTGCCCAGCCACCACCGGTCTGACCGATACAGCCACACATCATCAGCATATTGATGAGGCCACGGTAGTTCATATCCATGTGGTACCAGTGGTTCAGGGCTGCGCCCACAATCACCATGGAACGGCCACGGGTTTTATCGGCATTGTGAGCAAACTCACGGGCGATACGGATCACATCGGCACGATCAACACCGGTAATCACTTCCTGCCAGGCCGGTGTGTACGGCACATTATCGTCAAAACTGCTGGCGCGGCTGCTGTCGCCGATGCCGTTGTCCACACCGTAGTGTGCCAGCATCATATCGAACACAGTTGCTACCTGAGCGGTGCCACCGGACGCCAGTTGCACGGTCTTAACCGGCACTTTGCGCAACTGAATTTCGCTGTGTTCGGTATGTTGAAAATACTGGTATTCGTGCGGTGCTCCACCAAAATACGGGAATGCCACTTCGGCAAAACCATCGTTCTGGTCTTTCAGGGACAGCATCAGATCCACGTCACCATCGCGGTCTTTCTGTTCCAGATTCCACTTACCTTTTTCACCCCAGCGATAACCAATGGCACCGTTCGGACTGGTTAAGCGGCCATCGTTATTAACGGCAATGGTTTTCCAGTCGGGATTATTGCTTTCACCCAGATTGTCGACCAGATCGGCGGCACGCAGAAAACGACCACCACTCAGGTGTCCATTATTGTTTTCCAGCATCACCAGCATCGGCATATCGGTGGTACGTTTTACATAATCGGTGAAATACGCACTCGGGTTATCGACGTGGAATTCTTTTAAGATCACATGACCGAACGCCATCGCCAGTGCGGCGTCGGTGCCCTGACGCGGAGCCAGCCAGGTGTCGCCGAATTTTGAAGCTTCGGAATAATCGGAGGTAATTACACAGGTTTTGGTGCCCTTGTAGCGCACTTCCGTGAGAAAGTGCGCATCCGGGGTACGGGTCTGCGGAACGTTGGAGCCCCACACAATGATGTAGTTGGAGTTGTACCAGTCGGCAGACTCCGGCACGTCAGTCTGCTCACCCCAGATTTGCGGTGAGGCCGGCGGCAGATCGCAATACCAGTCGTAGAAGCTTAAGCAGTTACCGCCGATTAATGACAGATAACGTGCACCGGCGGCATAAGACACCATCGACATGGCCGGAATCGGCGAAAAACCGGTGACGCGGTCGGGGCCGTAGGTTTTGGTGGTATAGACGTTGGACGCGGCAATCAGCTCGTTTACTTCATCCCAGCTGGCACGGACAAAACCACCCAGGCCACGGCGTTCTTTGTAGCTTTTTGCTTTTACCGGATCAGAAACAATCGATTCCCAGGCTTTTACCGGATCGCTGTGCTGAGCTTTGGCTTCGCGCCACAGTTTCATCAGCTGACCACGTACTTTCGGATATTTCAGGCGGTTGGCGCTGTAGATATACCAGGAATAGCTGGCGCCACGCGGACAACCGCGGGGCTCGTGATTCGGCAGATCGGGACGGGTGCGCGGGTAGTCGGTTTGTTGGGTTTCCCAGGTAACCAGACCATCTTTAACGTAGATTTTCCAGCTGCATGAACCTGTGCAGTTCACACCATGGGTAGAACGCACGACTTTGTCATGCTGCCAACGCTGACGATAACCTTTTTCCCAACTGCGATCCTGATCCGTTGTGGCACCATGGCCATTGGCGAAAGACTCTTTACGAGTTCTGAAAAACCGAAGTTTCTCCAGTAGGTGACTCATAGCTAACTCCTGATGTGTCCCGAAAGACCGGCTATAAACATACGGAGATATACTACTCAGATTGCACCAATTAACGATGGGGCCGGGCCGGCGTCACGGGCCGGAAAACATCGTCCTGCACACAAAAATACTCACAAAGTGGTAAATGAATTATTTTTCAAGCCATTGATTTTAAAGGAATTTATTTTTCACCCATAAAAAATACTGCGCTGAATCAATCCCGCGGAAGCAAGGGGAGTAGCTAAAAGTAATCCTGTCTAATAATAAGCATTCGCATATGGTCCAGTAATAACAGCCATATCCCTGAATACATCCTGCGGGTAAGATAACCGTTCAGTCGTATTTACCGTTTTTAAACTATGAAACAGACATCGGTTATTACCCGCATCAACCTCGCCATGAGCGCCATTATTCTGATGGCAATATCAACCATTCTGGTTTCTTACTGGCTCTCAGATCAGACCGACAATGATGCTTATGCCATTAACAGTGCAGGCTCTTTACGAATGCACAGCCATCGTCTGCTGACAGATCCTGAAGCAGCAAGTGACAATAAAGAAATCATCCGCAGTATCTTCAACAACCCAATAATGAAAAACGTGGTCAGAAATGCTGAATCAACAGAGTTCTTTAACGAGCTGAGGGAGCGGGGAATATTACTGGCCAATAAAATCAGCGATTCAGAAACGGGCGCTGATGAAAAATTAGATCTTGTTAATGCTTTTGTAGATGATCTTAATCGGCTGGTATTGATCATTCAGCATAATGCCGAAGGAAAAATACGGACGTTAAGAACTTTCCAGATTATTGCGTTTTTTATTACCGTGATTCTGTCTGCCATTGTTATCTACTGGATACATTTGCGCTTTACCGTACCGCTGAGTGAGCTGACCAATACCGCCCGCCAGATCAGCCGGGGTGATTTTTCCTGCAACATATCACCATCAGAAGGCACCGATGAACTGAGTGTACTTTCCCGCTCTTTTGAACATATGTGTAAAGCGATTTCCTATATGTATGAATCGCTGGAGAAGCAGGTTGAAGAGAAAACAGCCGAGCTGCAGAACAGCAATAAAACGCTCAGCTTTCTCTACAATCTGGCCAGACGAACCAGTACCCATGAAATCAGGAAAGAAGATTTTGATAACATCCTGAAAGAGCTTTCCGTAGTAACAGGTATCGACAATATTGAACTCTGCCTGCTGACGGAAAGCGGGGATATTCCATATCTGCAGATTAATGGCAGTAAAGAGCTGGATGATGACTGCCGCTCACGCAATTGCCGGGACTGTCTGACACCAAACAGCGGCAATGCATCCCAGATTAATTTCCCGATCTCAAGAGAAAACAGAGACTATGGTGTTCTGACCCTGAACAGCCATCCGGAGTCACTGCTGCGCTGGCAGCGTGATCTGTTTACCTCCGTCGCCAACCTCTTTGCTATTGCAATGAGCCTGCAGGGTGAAGAGGAAAACATCCGCCGGATTACGCTGATGAAAGAGCGTAACGTTATTGCCCGCGAGCTGCACGACTCTCTGGCTCAGGCTCTGTCTTATCTGAAAATTCAGGTCACCCGCCTTAACCGGGCCATCGGTAGTTCTGACTTCGAAATAATGATGGATGTCTCTGCTGAACTGAAACAGGGTCTGGATTCTGCCTACCGGCAACTGCGCGAACTGCTGACAACCTTCCGTCTTAAGGTGGATGGCAAAGGATTACTCGAAGCACTGCAGAAAACCGTAGATCAGTTTCATGAGCAATCTGATATGGAAATATCCCTGAACTACGATATTTTTAATATCCCCTTATCACCTCAGGAAGAAATTCATCTATTACAGATAATCCGCGAAGCCAGCCAGAATGCCATCCACCACTCTCATGGCAAAAACATACACATCAGCCTTTGCAGCAATGACCAGAAGGAAGTGATTCTGGAAATCGAAGACGATGGCATCGGTATCAATACTGATCCGGAAAAACGTAACCATTATGGCATGGCGATTATTCAGGAGCGGGCTTATCAGCTTTCCGGCAATGCGGAAATTAAACGACGTAACGAAGGGGGAACCGGCGTCTATTTCAGCTTTACTCCCGAGTCTGTTCGGAAGTCCGTACCTGAGTCTGAAACCTGAGACTACCTATACCACACCCGGTACCGAAGGCCCTGTTGGGTTGGTTTTCCACCAGATGTTTGATGATGTACTGACGGGTTGGTTCTGCTGATACGTCAGCTATTTCAATCCCCAGAAGTTCAGCGGAAGCCATGTCCTCATCCCAGTCGCAACGTTCCATGTGCCCATCCTCGTAAAGACAGCTGAGGACTGAGGGGATTTTGGCGTAATTCTGCAGAATGTAGCCGATGTCTGCAGCGTCCTTCTTTCTTAGCTCGCGGTCCCGCTCCGTCCATGCGACCATTTTAAGAATGATGATGGCGACGGGGTTCGCGACCTTAACCAGGCACTCGGAGTCCTGCGTGATCTTAACTTGCCATGCCTGGAGCAGTGCTTCCGGAAAGCCCAGTGTCGACATTTTAAACTCGCCATCCGGTGGCCAGCTGATGTCGTGATGCGCATCGACCACGTTGCCGAAAGGCAGAATATCCAGTTCCCAGGGCAAGCTGTCTGAATCGACGAAGCCCAGCCGATAGGCCAGCTTCTGATCCACGGAAAGCCCCTGAGCAGACAGTGCTTCTTTTAATGTATTGAATTCCTGCCATGAGGCCACCCGGATCGCAAAGTCCACATCCCGGGTTCCGCGCTCAATATGTGCGCCGAATCCATGGTGCATAACCAGGTCCCGTGCCATAGCTCCGACAATCAGGTAATCAATGCCCAGACCTTTGGCACAGATATCGACCTTCCGATACATCTCGACCAGACCGCGTGGCAGCTTACCGGTCACATCAATCAAGGTATTCATTCATTACCCTTCTGGCTGCATCCACATTTCTGGGGTCGCTCGTTGACAACAAATCGCTGACGACTATCAGATCAGGCGCAATATGCTTTGCGCTATCCACTTTCCAGAAGGGTCGGTAGATATCAATAATGAATTCTGGTTTTTCATCGGTTTTCAATTGCCGTAACCGACCGGCTTTCATAAGGGCAGGCAACTGAGCGTCTTCAGCGTAGAGGATGCCGTCTTTGGGGTTCAGGTATCCGGTGAGTTTGAGTGCAGCAATCTCGCCGCTGATCTGATAATCCACATCCGTCGGCAATGCCTGCCACCAATCCGGGGCCTGAGCCGTGAAGCGGCCGATATGAGCCTTATCCCGAATGCTATAGGGGTAGAGTTCTGTCCAACGGTTAGCCAGTTGGCTGGTGTTGATCAGTTCCTGCTGATTCCCGCTGCCCACCAGATACTCGTGGGCAGTCAGATCTTTGATGATGGCACTGACCGATCCCAACGATACTCCAGCCCGTTCAGCAATGGTCCGCATCGAAGCTCTTGCCAGCTCATGGTCGGCCAGCAACGCAAAAACAACTTTCAAACCAGCCGGCTGAAAAGCCTTTCCGGTTTTGACC
This sequence comes from Thalassolituus hydrocarboniclasticus, assembly GCF_025345565.1. Lineage (NCBI taxonomy): Bacteria > Pseudomonadati > Pseudomonadota > Gammaproteobacteria > Oceanospirillales > Oceanospirillaceae > Thalassolituus > Thalassolituus hydrocarboniclasticus. The sequence continues at coordinate 3,698,076 of NZ_CP054475.1, forward strand.
TCGGCCGGCAGCTGTTTTCTGTTCGATGCAGCGGTCGCGCGCTTCTTTCCAATCACAACGATGTGCAGGCCGTGCTGATGAATAAAGGCATTGCCGGAAGCATCCAGATACTGGATACCCGCTTCCCTCAACTTCGTCGCCTGTGCAGGTGATATGTGATCCATAAAGACAACCCGATGCGCACCATCCCGGCTGAGTAGCTCACCAAACTCCGCTTTGTCAGCTTCCTGAACCAAAGAGAACAGCGGTATGGCTGGTGCTGTTCCGATACTGATACCCAAGCCGTTATTGGACAACGGACTGTTAAGCCCAACGATCTCTACCGGGAGCTGAACGGCTGTGGCCAGAGAATGGATACCATCGTTGAGTGAATCTGAGTGGGGCATTGCCAGCTCCAAATGTTCAATAAAAATGAACGTTCAATAATATTGAACATACTGCAGCACTGCTTAGGTTGCAAGCCGCAAGTCTTTCTGAGTGCTCCGATCCACCGTTTTTCTTCTGTCTTCACTTGATAAGAGCACTCAAATCCCGCTCCTGGCACGAACTTCTCCGACCACAAAACCGGTTTTGTCCCTGTCCCGCTATAGAGACTGCACAAGTCAAAAAAAGCGGGATATCTATGGGCCAAATCGTACGCGAAATTCTAAATCCTCCATTGGGAGAAACTGGATTACACCAGGTAAGGGAGAACCTTGGGCGGCTAGTCAATGAGACTCGGTGGCAGATCCCACCTGTTGTGACAGATTTGCTGGCTGATCTTGATCACATGGCCTCGGAGGAAAAGCGTGGAGCAGACTGGAGTGTTAAATACTCTGTCCCGGCAAGTAGTCGTCTTCACGGCACGTTGGTAGATAACCCTGTCTGGGCGGCGTTGTATGCCGATAACCGGCATAGCATATTAGTGCGTCAGTTACAGTCTTTATTGCTTGAGGCTTTGGATGATTCGCATGCGGTGCTACTGCCCCACGATGTCGCTGCCGCCGGCCTCTTGATTCGGGTCTTATCACTGGGAACTGGCGAAGATGATCAATATTACGACGACCTTTTGGAGGCGGTAGCCCAGTGTCCCGCTACCGCGAGTCAGAAGACTAACGCTGGCCGATTCATCCGAGCGGCGTTAGGTCAGCGGGTGACTAGGCGCGAGCGCGGATCGGTTGGTGACGTGATTCGCGTTAGTGACGGTCGTACGGGGACACGCCATGATCACTATGGCGAGGTGCACGTACTGGTGCCGGCCGATCCTGACGACCCGGCTGATCTCCCCGAGGTTAGCGAGTTCGTTGCGCATAAGAAATTTACGTCTGGTGGGGCTAGGGGCGTGTCCCAGACAGGTATTGATCCTGGCGAGGATCAGCCTGGCGATCAGGTACTGCTACTAATCGAAGCGGTTCGCGCGTCGTCGATCGAGCACAAAATAGCCCGACGACAGAGTCGGACGGCGAGAGATATTTTGGCGAGAGCCAATGCGGCACTACCTATCACCTATCAACAACTAACCGATGCTGAGCTGCATGTGCTGGCCGACTACATTGCCAACAGAAACTATAGTGGCGGAACAGATAAACAGTGCGTACAAATGGCGATATCGATCATGCTGTATACCTGTAGTTCGCTGGATGATGTCTTAAATATGGCGGAAGATACTGAAGGATCAGGGCTGAAATTTGACTGGATTAAAAATCAATTTCGAATACCCAGAATCACTCCGAATTATGCGACCAGAGACACCGGTGCTAAGAATTCAATAACCTCGTCTCCAATATCGGATGATGATTATGTGATTATTCCAAATCTGTATATCCGGCCTGGGTCGATAGAAGCATTCAGAAAGGAGCTTAGGGTTAAAGAACGTGGGGAATTCTCAGCGTATATAAAAAAGGAGTTAAAATCATTATCTGACCGAATAACCGTGCACAAAATACAGCGTTGCGCATTCGAAATTGCCAGAACCCATTACGATCCAGTGATTGTTCAAACCACCTTTGGTCTAAGGATATCTTCTGCCAATGTGCAGCAGTACTACTCAGCAGTATCTGATGTTCAGGTAATCCATTGCTATACGATGGCTACGAGAGAGATGCGGCGGCGTATGGGAATGGTGGTATCAAATGAAACTCCTGATACACTTATGTCCGCTAATGGTTTCTATTCTGCGAGGAATATGCCGACTGATGCCTGTGTAAAAAACATGATTTTACAGCTATCTATGGATGCATTATCTTCAAATCGAGGAAGCCAGAAGTGGCATAACGCCAACACACTGCTTTGCATCATGGTCCAAGCACTATTGACGACGATTCGTGGAGTGTACGATCCATTTATTCCAGTTGAGCACAGTGAACATGCGCTTTTTTTTCGGGATAAAGATCGCCCCGACTACTCACATTCGCGATTTCAATTTGTTCATCCACTGTCTGAATTAGTTACGATTCACTATCAATCAGTTAGAAATCTGACCGTGAGCCTCAATAAAATTGCAGATGTGTCATCGCATATATTTTTTCTGGACGAGGATAATGAAACATTGGTATCCCCACATCCGAAACACATTGTCAGATTTATGGCTCAATACTGGCATTATCCAGTGAATTCCCTGCGTAAATTTGTTCGAAGAAAACTGGTTGAGTACGGAGTTTCATATGAGGCCACCAACATGATGATGAATCATCACTCAGTAGGCGAATCGTCGTGGGACCCATACAGTACAGACGATCCAGCAGAGATGCGTGAGGAAATCATGGCACTCTATGATCGGCTGATCAAAGAGCTTTCGATTTATCCGGAGTGGTTTAATGCTGTCTGATGAATCGATCCTGGCGCTCCAGGCCGTAGGCATATCGTATAATGAGATTACCCGGATAGAGGTACATGACTATTCCAGGGTGATTGATCACCTGAGGAAAAATTTTAGCGCCTCTGAAGTTAATGATCGACTGCATGAAATCGCTCGCTATGCGATTGATAGTGGACGCTCATCACATGCAGATCTGTACCGCAGCTCGGCAATGCCAAGGCCGTCTGCTCCAGTTACACCTGACAATTACGCGTTGTACCAGGCGCTACTACAGCTTGACAGTATTTTTCCACAGATCATATTGGACCTAGAGACCAGTCAGGTGCCTGGCGCACTGATTTACAGTGCGATGCGTCATGGATTACTGCTCGATAGAGATTTGATCCGCGATTGGCGGATTAAAAATTTTTACGGTGGCCTATGGCGGTATCAGAATACTCTATGGTTTGAGCTGTCAAAACACGCTAACAGCGAGCCGATGATTTGGCAGCCAGATGATATGACCCTGCTATTGCTGGTTCGTTACCGCAACCAGCTTGATGTTAACAACTCTACAAGCTGGCACCAGTACCTGAGTCGGTTCATATGCCCCTATATTGGCCTGTTGCGCCTGCCCAATGTTGAGATAATTATTGATCTGTTCCAAGCTGTACTAAAAAACTATGTGCCATCGTATTTAGTTGAAATTTCAGCCAATCGAAAAAAGAATCGTAGCCTGACAAGGCAGCAATTTTTACGGCTAATCACCAGGCGCGTCCCACATGTCAGATATCCATCCGCTCCATTATCAATTTCGGCCGGCATAATCAGTCGGAAACAAAAACGGTCAAGTTATTCCAATTATGTTTCGCATGTAATAAGGCAAAGTGCGGCTCCTGAAGAGTTTATTCAGCATGCAAACGGTCAGAAATTATCAGGGGCTTTACGTTCAGTCATTAAATGCGCTGCGTTTTTCTGCAGGAATGATACTCAATTTGGAACGAGATTGAAAAGATCTGGTGTTATTCGAATCGTGAACAATCTAACTCAACGATTTGAGCAATTATTTCCGGATACGGACCCTGAAACACTTCCATCAGATCAGATACAGGAGTCTTTTAAGGATATTATCAGTTCAAGTAATAGTAGCTCGTCCAAGAACCTTATTACCAGTCTGGATTACTATTTTTGGTATCTACATAATGAGAATGACCGTGCTCTAGTTACGGTTAAATCGGCGCATGCTTCGAGAGAACAGAATTGGTTATATCCATCAATGGTTATGCCGTGGGAGTATCTAGCGATAAAAAACCTGTTGCATCGAAAATTGAAACTGGCAGAAGAGCCAAAGGATAAATTTATTATTTCCAGAATGATATTGGCAGTAATGCTGGGATACCGATCGGGCCTTCGTCGTGGTGAAATTCTTTCGTTAAGATACAGAGATATTCAGCTAGAAGGAATTCCAACGATTGTCATATCCACGCACGGAAAATTCAAACCCAAAACATTATCTGGTAATCGCGTAGTCATTGTCGGTGGTCGATACAGCGATGATGAAATGAACACAGTAAGAGGATTAATGTCTACAGGTCACCAAAATGTGTCTATTGATGAGCGGCAGATATTCAGTGGTTATCTCCAACTTTCTGACTCTACAAATAACAAAAATATTTTTGACGAAATATCCCATATCATTCGATTCGTAACCGGTGATGAGAATGCGAGTTTTCATTCGCTGCGACATTCATTCGCATCATTGAATGTATACCGAATGATTAGGTCACGGTTTTCTGCCTCGTTACCTGTGATTGATTATGTCGATTGCGATACCGGGGAGGATTACTCCGTATATCTCAATCGATTAGCGCCACTTCCAGGGGCTACAAGGCGTGTCAATCCTGTCTATCAAATCAGTGCGGAGATGGGGCATGCATCACCAGAAACCACACTCGGAACCTATGTTCACTCTCTGGATTGGGTGTTTCCATATTATCAACGCCGCATGATGCCGACGTTTTCTACGGCTCAGCTGGCAGAAGCTCTCGGTGTTAGTCGTCAGGCGATTCAGAAAACAGTAAAAGCCAACGGCGGACGTAATCTTGCGGATTATCGGGACATGATCGTTCGTAAACTAAAGCCAATTTCAACTAACGTTGATCTGTCGGACTGGACTGAACCTAAGCACCGATTACGCCTAGGAAACTACAATCGAAACTTTGAATTTGATGGATGTGTATCGGCGATCAAACGTTATCGCAAGAAGAAGATCAGTTTACGCCAGCTGATTACTCTTTATCCAAAATTGCTGGATTTTCCTCATGAAATATTAAGGGATAGCGATCTAATCAATCATTTTGCTCGACTTCATACCAATAATCAGAAGATCGCTGGAGACAATATCATTCAGCGCTTTTCGGATTTAGTGCCATCAGAGCAGCGGTATTGTTTCTACCGTTGGGGTATTTCGCGAGATGAATGGAACAGTGGCGGGCTTAACAAACCTCGTCTGATTTTTGAGTCAAAACGAACCGAAAAGGCTTATAACTATCTGGCAAAATCATTAAAGGTATTTGATTCAGCTGAGATTCCGGTCGTCAGTGGCTAGGCAACTGACACCTAGCACGCCTTACTGTTGATCCAACGAAACAACGCCTCCAGATCCTCCTCGCTGTTCTGAGTAATCAGATAGTCGCGAATTGATCGGCCCTGCAGTGGTGGCGCATCGACTGTTGCCGTAAAAAATTGGTTCTCCGCCCCTCTGGGCGCGATAACCGAAACGGCTTTTTGGATGCCGACGAGTCGAACCAAACGCTCCATTAATTCAGGTGAGGCGGTACTCTGTTTTTCCTCGGTTAGCTGCTCATAATGAGACAGCGTCATACCCAGAATGCTGGACTGTTCGGTCGGTGATAACTGCCAGTGACTGATCAGTTTGTCAAAAACACGCATGACATCTGCAATGGTTAAGGGTTGATTCATCGTCCACCTCACTCTGCGATATAAGCCCACCCGGAGTGGGCTCTGTTTATTTACATTTAAGCTCAACACCTGTCGCCGACAATGCCATCACGCCGGTGACCAGAACATCGTGGTATTGGGTATGGTTGCGTGTGTAATCCAGGGCACCGGCGCCACCCATCCAATCGGTCTGAAAACCGACCAGTGCATGGAACCCAGCTGCCCGAGCTTCATTCTCTAGCCGGGTACGAGACTCTTTAAATGTCTGACGCACCTGTTCAGGCGTACTGTTGAAAAACGACCAGCTGCCTGAGAACGGGCTGATGCGCATAACCTCACAGCCTGTAAATGGCACGCTGTCGGTTGTCAGTGTGCCATACCAAGGGGCTTTGGACTGTTCTGCGGCGACATGCCCTGCTGCCCACAGCAGCAAGGTGGCCACTAAAGGCTTAAGCTTCATTGGTCAACGCTTTGAATTTAACCGCTTTCAGGTCGCACGCTTTGGTTTCCAGCTTGCGATTGGTAGTGCCCATGAAGGTGTCTTCTGAGTAATACCACTGGTCTTTCGGCAGCGCGTACAGATTGCCCACCAGGCGGTAGTGAACCCCTTTCTCCAGTTCGATGGTGGTGGTGGCGCGCCCAGCACGTTTGCCATCCATAACGTTCTGAGTCAGGTCGCACTCGTATTCGACGGTGTGTTTACCTGGCAGCAGCGCTTGTTTGGACTGCGCAAAGGTCGGCAGCTTTTTGCCATCGATAGCGATCAGGCTGACACCGGAACCCATACCCCAGCCAGCTTCGCCATTGGATTCAATCACCGACACCTCCATCATCGGGCGGGGTTCGCCTTCATAAAAGTGGTCAGTGCCATGTCCCAGCATATTTCCCATGCTGGCACAGCCAGTTAATGCCGCAGCAGAAACGAGTAATCCAAACGCATAACGATTCATTCAGGTCTTCCTTCTCTTGATGGTTTTCGTTCTCAATATGAGAACATAGAAACTATAAAGACTGAATGACAGAACCTCAATAGTTGATAGTTTCCTTAGATATGCGCGGGTTTAAGCAAGATAGCGAGAGCATCACAGGGGATTAAGAGTGCAATTTATACTCAATTTGGAAACAAGGGCATGTAGTTCTCATTATGAGTACATGATCAAAACCATCTCCTCCCCCAGATACGCCCGTCTCATTGGCTGGCTCATTGCCAACCGTCAGGCCAAAGGCCTGAGCATCCGGGCATTGGCCGAATTGCTGTCGGTAACCACAACAGCAGTACACCGTATTGAGTCACTGGAACGCAGACTTGACGTCTTTGAGTATGTGCAGTTCTGCGCAGCACTTGAGATTGATCCGCTGGAAGGCATTCGCCTGCTGCGCTGATCAGTCACGCGATCTTTTGCGCCAGCGATCAACCACCCATGCGCTGAAGAGAATCAGCAGAAAGTTACCAATAACTACCACAGGTACCACATAGTCAAAACTGACAGTGCTGGATTCCATAGCCTATTCCTCTGAAGCCTAAACCTATAGTAATGCCACTGCAGGCGATTCGGTGCAATGACCGTTACCCATATACCAACCAAATCAGCCGCCTGCGATACACTGGCTACATAACAGTGACTGGTGGTCTGGCTATTCAGCCAGCAGCTGACTGACCTACTGGAGGCACTCAATGGAAGACAGCCGCATTATCCTGGTCGATAACGCCTGGGCGTCCTGTTCAGCGAGTTCAGAGGAGGCTGACTTCAAACGGGAAAGGGTCAGGTTGCTCATTCGTGTTCGGGAGCGGATTGTGGCGGCTGGGTGGACACCCGGAGAGGCGGCTGCGCGACTGTCATTAAACGACAAGCAGTTGCAGGCGTTGATGGATGGGCGGGCGTCTGAGTTTGACGTGAAGCAGCTAATCGGTATGACTTCAAAGCTATCTTCGCTTTGATCTCAAATGAAAGGAATTGAGGCTAACCGCTTGGCTGCTACTGCTGCAGTTAATATTAGGCTCCATGATGTGGCTTTGGGGCAACTGCAGCCCAAGAGAATCCGGTTTTCGCTTGGGCTGAGTCAGCTGGTGTTCGCTGGAGGAAATCAATTTATGAGCCAACCAGTTGCGAACTCAGCAACTGAAAAATCTCCTTTCGATTCCATAGTTTTGCCAGGTCGAAACAGTTTAAGTGTCGACCAAGATCAGGTTGGTAATGTGTTTTTTCCGGATCTCCTCCGAACTTCAGCATTTTTTCAACTACTTCCAGTGCGCCGACTTCAACAGCATGCATTAACGGCGTATAGCCCTTGATCGGGTAACTATGTTCCAGATTTACACTCGCCCCGTTTTCTATCAATAAATCGATTATTTTAAGTCTGCTTTCCAAAGGGATGGAAAGGTATGGATCGACTATGTGTTGTCTGGCTATCTCCATACAACTTGCCATTAGGGAGTCCTGTTGAGAACTATGGATTAATCTAATAATTGAATCACTATTCGCAAGGCTATTTGTGTAGCGCATAATTGCATCGACACCTTCGGTATCTAAGACTGGGTTTTTCAGTCGACTTAGAAAAGCCCCGCTATTTAATGTGCAATCCATATTCCTAACGGCATGGTAAAGTGGACTGCACTTGTTTGTTGTGGATATCAAATCGATACCACAACCCATGTCGATTACTTTTTCAACGATGTATGGATTCCCGCTATTGACTGCAGAGTGCAGAATACTCAATCTTTTTTTGGATGTTATTTGATCCATCGTTTCGCGTTTATGCGGAATAGATGACAGCTTTTCAAAGTATCTAATATCCCGCCTTTCGGAAGCCGTATCTGGGGACATCCTTTCAATGGCGAGGAGTAGTGGCGACTCTTCGCTACTGGTAAGCACATCGACTGATGCGCCAGATTCCAGAAGTTTTAAGAAACTATCCCAATAGCCGAAATAAACAGCACAGGCCAGCTGAGGCATTCGCTTTTGACCGAACTGGGTTTTTAAAGAGATAATTTTGTCTGGCTTTCGCAAGTCGTATCGGATGTTATCCATATCTTCTAGAAGCATCGCAATAGGACCGCTAGCCGTTCTTGGGGCTTTAAGCTTCTCTGAGTTATGTTTTTCAATAAATGCTTCTGCATAGCGTTCAATCTGCCAGCCTTGAACGTGATCACTGAATTTGCTGCTGGAATTATTTTCGCTTTTGAATGGTGCGGCGTAACCAAAAAGAACTTGCGCCTTGCGCAGTTGCTTACAGAAAACTCTGTCAGGGCCAATGGCGGCAGCGGCAGACATAGCTTCGTTAAGAAGAAGCTCTATGTTATCGCATCCTAGGTACATGGCTTTTTCTACTGCTCTTTTATACAAAGAAAGGCATTCATCAAAGGACTCTTGCTGAGCTCTCATTCGCGCCAAAGCCCTGTCACAATAAAGGTCGGAAAAATGTGGATTATTACTGTTCTGAATCAGGCTTCGGAGATCATGAATCGCTGCTTCCGCATCGTTTATGTTAACTCCATCCTTTTTAAAGTATCTTTCTATAAGGCTGGCTGCTGGAAACATATCCTTGATGCCGTCATTTACTTCATCACGCAGCAAAAAAAGTGAGTTCTGGATGCTTATCTCACTCCAGGTCGATGGATCGCTCCCCGCTTGATTAAGGTCGCGAATAATATAATCCCAAGCTCTGGCTAGCATCACGGCTGACCGCTCATTCTCCATGCCTGGGTGATTAAGGAGGCCTTTCAGGCTGGATAAGTCCGGGATGTGATCACCCCGCTCCCAGCTACCGATCATATCGCTTTGCTGTTTCGTAATATGCTTCAACATGGCTTGCCATGCGAGTGACTCCTTACGAAGTATGGCCAGAAGGCTTGGCAGTGCGTAGCTGACAAGACCGGACTCCTCATCGAATATAGATACCGGATAACTTGAAGCGACCATCGGGTAGCTTCCTTCCAGCAAACGGCGTGCGAAATCTCCAAAAATGATAGGTGTCATTTGATCTCGCGACATGCCATTTGCGTCAACGTTCTTTATCCAATCGATATACGAACGTAGTCCGCTCTCGACGATTGCGACGAATTCTCCCAATCGGCTCTCTGAATTTCCCAGTATCCAGATAAAGTCGTTTTTGAGTTCAGGGCGTGAGAAGTATTCCATTGCCTCTGGTAGGGTTACGTAGAGGTCGGTTACTTTATTGTCGAGCTCTTTCTTAATCGGTCTGCCCGCATCAAATGCATTGCAGATCAGGCGGACAAGTTCCATGAGTGTAGGAAACGGTGTTTGCATTGTGGATTTCAATCCTTTGAGTTGAGTCGACAGGCAGCGGTAGTGAACTCTTTGAAAGCTCGTTTTACGCTAGGGCTCGAAGGCACCGCAATTCTTCGGCCGGTCGGGCTTTGGATAATAGGATGCTTTTTCGTTCGGATCAGCAACCAGCCAGAGCGTAATAGGTTATGTACAAATCTGTCGATGTCTTTATCCGAAGATAGCTTATTCATGTAAGTCTCCTCAATACCAGCCCCTAAGTGGGGCTGGTAAGTATCGCGTGGTTACTTCGAGGGTTTTGCGTTGCCGCGGCCACCGCCGGACGGACTGCCAGTGGTGCTTGGCCAGTTACCTCCTGGTCCCGGATGACTTGATGGGCCGCGACCGCCTTGTGAGCCAGTTGATTTAGCCATGATAGATCTCCTTGGTTGTTTCCCTTGATTGGGTAAACGCACGTTAGCGAGGATTACGAATGGAGTCGGCTAGGAGAGTGGCTGGGAAACCCTGAAAAGTTGCAACACCTTGAAATATAAATGATTTTTCATATCTCCCGTGTTTAAAACTCAATCCGGACGGGTGTAGGAGATGGATGCAACTCAGGTCACCTTGCTCGTAAAAGGTCGCCGTTGCTTCCCAGATATCCGAATGATCAGGCGCCCCAATGAGGATAGTTCCGCGGCTATGCGTCAAAGTGGAGATTGATGGTATTGATGGCGTCGTCAGTGCTGGCTTGAGACGATATCCGACAGAACAGAATTTCGGTTTTCCTGGATATTCCGTCTTACCAATCATCCATTCCGGATGATCCTGACCATGAGTCATCCATCCCGATTGAATCCGACGACCAGGAATGGTCCATATCGGATATGCCGCTGTCCCATGAGTCTGATCCAGAACAGCCATACAGATTACCGCCTACATCGATACCACTAATGCCATCCATCATCGTCAGGCCGGTAGCTGGATTTATATCGATTGTGCTTTCGAACGGATCGGAATAATTGGATCGTGCAAAGTGTTCGTCATCTGTCGCATTGATTGAGCAGTCATCCCATGAATTTTCGGCGTTTTCAGCCATCATAGCCGCTGCACCGCTTGTTGACGAAAAATGTCCCCTGCCCCTAGCAATGCTGCCGGCAGCCAAGCGGTGACGAAAATTCTGTGCAAAAGATTGAGATTTCTGCGAACCCGAGCGGAATAGTCGCAAAATCAGCAGTGAATAAATCAGTCCAAGATAAAAGTAATCAGGGAAAGCGATGGCTGCCATGGCGGTATTCACAAGCACGAACAGGAATTTACCGAACATATTTCACTCCTGGTTTTTTTGCCGCGTTCAGGTTGATTTATAGACTACCAATAACCAAATCCGACATCCCTGTCTCTACATTCACCCCCCCACTCCCCTAACCAAAATATTCCGACGGCAATTGAGCAACGAAGCCTTTGCGCAAATCTCCCAGCGTCTGAAACTCCGCTGGCCAGGCACGCATTTTCTTCTGCACCCAAATGCGAACTGCGCTGTGGTTGTCGAGAGAAGGACTCACCCCCAGATAACCCGCCAACCCGGTGCCATGCTGAACCTCCGTCACAAAAATGAGCCAATCGGCAATATGGTTGGCTCTCTCTGATGCCCACTGCTGATGGAAGCGTTGATAATGCATCAGCCCTCCTCCGCTTCGTTATGAGCCTGCTCTTCAACAATAAAGCGCTGTTGCAGCAGGCGGTCGAACGCAGAGCCATCCTGTCGGGTCAGGTTCGGCACATAACGCGAGTACACGCGGAACAGCATTTCGGTACTGGTATGGCCCATCTGTCGCGCGATCCACTCCGGGCTTTCCCCGGCGGCCAGCCAAAGAGTCGCTGCGGTATGGCGGGTCTGATACGGGCGGCGTTCTTTAATGCCCAGATAGCGCAGCAAGGGGTACCACACACGTTTGGTCACGTTGTTATGTGCCATTGGCGTACCTAAGCGGGTAGCGAACACAAATTCGTACTCAGCCGTCAGCCGTTGCTGTTCTCTCAGAGCGTCGTACACCGGCTGCGACATATGAATCTCGCGCTGCGAGCCATCCGTCTTGGTGTAGGTGATGTTGCCATCCACAACGGTTTCGCGGATCAAAATCTGGCGGCGTTCAAAGTCGATGTACTTCCACTTCAGACCATCAATCTCCGCCGTACGCATCCCGGTGAAGAAGCGCACGGTGTAATAGGCCTTAAAGTCGTCACGCACGTTATCCAGAATCCGGCGCACCTCCTCCAGGGTAAAAGGCTCAACATCCACTTTCTGGATCTTCAGCGATTTGATTCCCCGGAAGGGACAGGTAAACTCATACCGGTCAGCGGCCTCTGTCATAAGCATCCTTAACGGGGTCATGATCTTGTTGATGGTTGCAGCCTTCAGTTCACTGGATTTCCGCGCCGGATCTTTGGCGAGAGAGGAGCGGAAATTCAGGATATCGGCTTTGCTGATGTCGCTGACTCTTTTATCCCCCAATCTGGGCAGGATGTAGCTGTTCAGGTTCACCATCACCGTCAGTAAATGGCTGTCACGCCATTCAATCTTTTTCTCAGCCAGCCAAACGTCAGCGAAATCTTTTAACTTCGGGATGTCATCCTCAGCGTGATACGGTGACAGACGCGCCGCCCGTACCTTCTCATCCAACTCCTCAAAGAAATCCGCCTTAACGCTTTTCGGGAAATAATCCCGGTACACGAAGGTTCCGAGAGTTATTTCTGCCTCAATCCGCTGCAGAATTTTCTCCATCCGTCGGCGATTGGGCTGGTTGTCTTCCAGTTTGGTGTATTCACGGCAGCGCTCACCCTTATAACGGAAGTCAAAGTACAGCTTGCCGGTTCGAGCACTGATGCTAGCCATAGCAGCCTCCTCAACGCAGGCCAGTCATCAGTGTGTCGATGCTGGGAGCGCGGAACATATCCGCTTCAATCTTCTCCCACACATACAGAATCTTGCGGCCGCCAAACGGGCGGAAATAGTGAATGCCCTCCAGCAGGACAGAGTCTTTCAGTTGGTTACGAATGGTGCGTGGGTCGTACTTGATACGTTCGGCCAGTTCTTCGGTGGTTAAGTAGGTTTGGCTCATGATGCGTTCCTTAATGGTTGTTTGTAGAGCAAGGTCTACATTAGAAGCGATCAAAACCCATGTCAACCATTATTTGATGAGCGTACTCTACATTTAATCTTCAAGGTGTTCGTATGATGAGACCACGCGCTTGGTGTGGATTGGTTTAAGCGGTAATATGCAGGCCAAAAGCAGCCTGGAAACCAAGCTCATGATCCGCTTTAGATTGAAGGAACTGATAGCCGACAAGGAATTTAAGGAGGGACGTCGGATAACCTTGGAAGAGGTGTCGCGTGAAACCGGCATTCACCGAACCACGCTATCAAAAATTGCCAATCAGAAGGGTTACATAACCAACACGGATGTATTGGATCGGTTATGTCTGTACTTTGAGGTGCCTATTGGCAGTATTGCTGAACATTTGCCGGTAAATGATACCGAGCCTCAATCACAGGCTTAATATGCAGTAAGCATTCAAGGATATTAAGGTCAGGCTGAACAACCGGATTCCATTCCGATTGCCAAATGGGAGTAGTAATAACTACTCCACAATCGCTTTGAGAAGCGCGTCGCGGGCGTCCTGGTAGAATTGAATGTCCACCTTAGTCGCCATCTCGTCCGACAGATCATAAAGCTGTCGACGAGCAGTAACCGGCATCAAAAGCGCAGTCGCGCCTTTTTCCACTGCTAACTCAGCAATGTTCACAGCGCTGTTGATCGGCTCAATTGAGCCACCCAGGTTAATTTCACCTACCACAATCAAGCCGCCTTTCACTGGTTTTTTCAGCAACGCGCTGCACATAGCAACCAGGGCAGCTACGCCAAGCTTTGAGCCTTTTTTCGCGGCATCAAAGGCACGCAACTGGACACTGTACTCGTGAGATCTCGGATCACGGTCACCAACCAGCTGCACAGAGCGGGCATAAAGATTCTGCTCGGCATACCGTAACGATTCTTTGAACGCTGCCGGAGCCGGATTGTTAAGAATACGCACACCAGAACCAGGCCCTTCGTTCACTTCAATTCGGTAAAGCCCTGCATTATCGTCAATATCTGCGCCACCCTCACTGATCGTCCAGATCTGACCGGGCTCTAATGGATCATCGCCAATCTCGTTGTCTGCACGCAGTTCTGGTGTGGCAACGAATTTTTCGATACCGTCATCGCCAATAAAATAACTGAAATGGGTGTTGCGGAACTCGGCAGCGCCAACGCGCTTTTGCTGTTCCTTCACACGACGCCGAACTTCTAACGCCAGGCGTAATGCCCATTCCATATCCTCATCCGATACCGTCGCCTCCGGATCCGGATATAACAGCTTCAGCAGCCCTGATACTGTTTTATTCACGGCATTGGTATCCCGGCCGCTCAATGCTCCGCCAAGATGAACGCGGTTTTGCATGGCTGAAACACGGCTTTGGTTACGCAGCTGACTCATGCACTCGGAAAAGAAGTCACTGACCAAACCAAAGTGATTGGTCGTCAGGTCCTTATTCATTTTCGGAACATCCCAGCCAGGCAGGTAACAATGGATACGATCCATCCAGGCAGTGTCGTCGCGCATTTCCGCTGGCAGTGGGCCAAATAAGTGGCCTACACGCTGCTGATGCTCAACATCGACATCGAAGTTGCCAACAAACACCATTGAGCCATCGGCTCGAATACTTTCCTTACCACGACTGAACTCACCACTTTCCATGTAACCTTTCATAATGTTGATACCCTCTTTGGTATCAAATGAAATGCCGCTCACCTCGTCGAAACACACCACATCGTACTGGCAGACCAGGCCGCGCTGACCATTGGCGTTGTTCACGAACATTTTCGCGATGGTCGCTTTGCCGCCCGAAATCAGATGCGCGTATGGAGAAACCTGCTGGAATAAGTGGCTCTTACCAGTACCACGCGGTCCCAGCTCAACCATGTTGTAGTTGCGTTCCACAAAAGGAATCATCCGCAACAGCACCGCATCGCGCGCACGAGGCGTCATCGCCTCCGGCTCAAGTCCGATGGAGCGTAGCAAAAAATCTTTCCACTCCTGGCTATCAAAAAACTTCCTGGCTTCAGCCATAACGTCCAGAACGTTGCGCTTGGACAGCTGAATAGGGCGAATCTCTTTGATGCCGAATGCATTGCCATTTTCTTCAGCAATGATGGAATCGTATTCCAGAGTCACTTCGGCATAGAAGCCGCCGGTCAGCAGGCGTTCGTTATCATCAACCAGCTTATCGGGAATCCGAACCCGGCTCAGGTTAATACTCGGTAAACTGGCCAGATACCCACGCTCTTTCTCGACAAAACGCGCGCTGATAATGTCGATCAGCTTGATCGAACCGTCTTTGTAAGCTCTGGCCTTAAACAGCTCTTCTTCACCAGCCCGAACGGTACGGGAAGCCAGTTGGCGCTGCACAATCTCCAGGCCTTCCTCAATCTCATCAGGATCCGTACTGGCGCAATAGCGGCCCAGCATAAACTCCACAACATAAGTCGGTACCGGAAACTGACGGGCAAAGGTACGCACCAGATCTTTGCGTACAATGTAGCCATCGAAAGCACTGGCCGCCTTTTGATCCAGGCTATCCAATTCCATTATTCCTCTCCTACAAGTGTTGCCGTTTTGGCCAACACAGTGTCATGTTCATCCAGCAGAACCAGCACGGCTGTCTGCTGTTCGTAGCGATCATCCTCAACCATCAGGGTACACTTACCCTCTTTGACCGGCTTACGATTACAGATCTCAGAGCTGGCATCGCCAGCATGGGTGCGCAACACGGCCACAACATTGGCATCGTCCGCCTCAACTTTGATGCGGCATTTCAACCCCATCCAGCGCACATCCCCCACCTTTGCCTGCACCGTCTTTTGGCGGGAGGATTTGGTACTCACCAACTCAATCATGGGTGTTAGGCATTCCTGCAAACTCAGCCCGCCATGGTCATAACACTGACCCGCCTTAAAGCAACGAGCGCCGGGTGCCATTGCAATGGTCACTTGCGGGTTCCAGTACCAGCCCACCTCAAGCATTCCGGAAGAAGCAGACTCTTTCAGAACCGCACAGCGGCCCCAGCGAGTCTCGGTTAAATGCTTGGGCAAATCGGTTTTTTGCATAGGCTCGGGCGTCAGAATCCAGCCATGATCGGTAACAATCCGGATCTTCGTCCAGCCAGCAGCCAGTAACTCTTCTACTCGCTCTGTCACTTCATGCAACAACGTATCGATGCGGGCAGCCAACTTAATGCCCTTAACATGGCCTTCCGTATCGATATCGCCGCTTTGCACCCAGGCATTCCGGGTGGGGTTACCGGTTTCAGATTCACTCAGATAATCCCAACCTTTCTCAGCCAGAAACTTCTTCAGGTAATGAGCAGAGAAATCTTTATCGTCCTCTTTGAGGCTGGGTTCAAAATCAACATCACTGATTCGACCCGTAATACGATCGGTAACCGGTGTCACCGCCGCCTTCGCAGTCGCCGTTACAGATGGCAAAGCGGCCCAGCTGGATTTCAGCGAGACATTACCCAGGGGCTGCAAACGCTTCACTAATCGTTGTGCGGTGTCGTAACGCAACCCATCAACGAAAAACACCAACTCACCGGCTGGCTGATAATTACCCACTTCTTCTTTAGTGCTGCCACTGCCGGGGTAACCTTTAACCTGAACCAGCTTCTGGAATGACAACGTAATATCATCCAGCCAGGGCGTATAAACATGGTGTAAGAGCTTCTGTACCAACTCTTGTAATGCCGGGGGAAGCGAAAAAGCCAGTACCCGCAAATAAGCATCATCCGTCTGCCAATAAAGCTCCCGATACTGAGTCGCCATTTCTTCCGGCATGGTGCCACTAAAGGCATTCTGAGTAAGATTGGCGACAACGGCTAAAGGCTCCAGAACCGATGCCAGCGGCGATAATCCCAACTGTGTCCATACCCAACCACGGCGATCAGCATGTTGCCGCTCCAGTGACAGAATCCCTTGGCGCACATCACTGGTCTGCTTATCCAGCAACTTACGCAGTGCTGCTTCAAGAGCTGCTTCCTCCGACTGGTTAATGGCCGGATAACTCTCGCCATCGGCCGCCAGATCATAACTGACCGACATCAACAGCGCCGGCAGCTTCGGATAATGGGTTGCCCCTTCCACAAAGCGCTGCCATACCGTTTCCCAAATACCCTGTCTCTGGCACAGCAATTCTGCGGCGGTAATATCCCCATCACGTTCCGGGCTGAAGTGGTACTCGGTTTCACAAATACCACACAGCGCCTGCCAGCGGCTTTGGTCCCAGCGTTCGCGGGTAGCACGGCTATCATTCATCCAGGTCAACAGGTCCCGGACAGGATCATTGGAAATCAACTTATTGAAGTCGGCAGCTTCCAGGCGACGGCTTTCTAACTCCGCCTGATCCGATTCCAGCATCTCGTTCAGTACCCGCAACATGGCTTGCTGAGTTTTTTCGTCACGCGCCACATCCAATCCGGCGCCACCATTGGCTGACGTCAGGAAAGCATTCACCGTCCAATCACGGCCGGTACTGTTGTAAGCCCACCAACAACCACGGTATTGCAGCTCGGCCAGTGGCATCAAAGTAACTGGACAGCTGGAAATAGCGCGCAAATCACGACGTTCTAAACCGGGCAGATAAATAATGGGGGTTTTATCCTCAGGCAGCTGGAACTCTGGCAGTGCATTTTCAATGACACACTTGATCCAGACCGCCGGTCCCTGACGTTTCTCAGGCTGATAATCACCAAATACAACCAGCTCCGGCAACGCAGCTTGCAGTAAGGGCAGCGCCGATTCCCACTGGCGCAGCTTGTCGGTCCAAAGAATGACAGAAGGCGCCAGCTGGGCACTGGCGTTGTATTCGGCGCTGGCACGAACTTCTTGGCTCAGCAGGTCAATAAGTTTCATAACAGTCCTTGGCTCATTCGACGTTTGCGCTCAACAGAGGTATAGCCTCTAACTCTTTTAGCCAGCCATCAAAAAGCGCGCACTTTTCCCGCATTACGTTAAGGCCCACCTCAAGTGCCGCCAAGGTACCCATCAAGGGTTTTTCATAGCCGAAGATCAGCTGTTCAATGCGCTTACTGGGCGCTGTATGGGGGCTGTTATTAATATGTTCAGGACTTGAGAATGTGTTACAAATCGCGCTCAACTGCTGAGAAATCTGAGGCTTATCAACGCCCCTTGCCAAAGCGTCAGGGTCACTGAACAGCAGTGCTTCAAACTCATACATCTGCACATATGGAATAAAACGGCGCATGGCATCCTGGCCTAAAAACCGACTCAGCTCTTCTGTCATCTTGGCTTTCATTACATCGGCTTTTTCTGAAACATCGGCACTATCGTCAACATCGTTTTTTCCTGGAAAACTCATTGGAAGACCATAAAAATCGAAGAAGGTAGTGCAGTAAGCGGTCCGCTCCTGAAGCAAGCGGTTTTCCACATCGGACTTAAGACGCTCAAATTTGAAGTTGCCACCCTTATGCCCGGGCTTGCCCACCAGAGCCGGAACCAACCAAATACCTTTATTAATGAAGGTAGGCTGTAGCAGCTCATTCACGAACATTTCTTCGGTTTGCCCTTCACAGATTACGTGAACCCGAATCATCGTGACGGCCTCCCGCCAAGAACATTCTTCTCCCACAGCTCACCAACCGTGTAATCTTCAAGCCAACGCTCAAAATCAGATTCATCCAGACGTTTAAATACCGAAGCCCCCTGCTCACGCTCAACTATGATGAGATCGTCTATTTCAAACTCATTCAGTAGCGGGACAGACTGTGTTGAGATAATGACTTGGGTACGCTTAGCCGCAGAACGTAACAAAGCTCCCAGCAAGGTGATGGCATAGGGGTGAAGCCCTAGCTCGGGTTCATCAATGATAATGGTGGAAGGCAGCCGCGGTTGCATCAGCGCCGTTACCAGGCAGATAAAACGAATTGAACCATCCGACAGTTGACTGGGCCAAAGTGCGTAGTCGCTGTCTTGCTGCTTCCAAAGTAGACGAACTTGTTCCTCTTCAGTTGGCAGCGTTCTTGGTGTCAATACAAAGTCATCAAAGAATGGCACGGCCAAACGAACGGTTTTGATGATCTGACTGTAAACCTCAGGCTCTTCATTTTGTAGCCGAAAAAGAAAAGCTGATAGATTCGAGGCATCCATACGCAGATATTCGTTATCGTGTACAGCACACCACCGCTTAACACCCGCTGTATCGCTGGTATCATGGAAGTGATAGACCTTCCAACCGGAAATAGCTCCATAACAAAATTTTGCCACCGACGCTCCATCACCGAGCGCAATGCGCTCTTTTAACTTGGACTCCAAATGCCCTGTGCCAAGTTTTTTGTCGGTTGGCCCATAGTAAACACCGGAAAAGTAGATACGCTCTTTAGTAAAGGTGAAGCTTTCATCAGCGTTGGACTCCAACACCAACTCATATTCGTTATCGCCAAAGCAAACAAGGGTCTCAAGACTTGATGTCTCCTTTACCCCATAACTCAGAATCCGATCAGCTCCCCCTTGCTTGCTCGCCCATACTTGCAGACGTCCTTCTACCAACTCAGATAGCATACGAAAATAGGCGACAAAATTACTTTTGCCGGCCCCGTTGGCGCCAATCAGCACGTTCAAGTTGCGTAATCGCAGCTTATCCATCTTGCGGATTGACCTAAAGCCAGAGATTGACAGTGTATGAATTGCACTCATTGTGTAGCACCTAAAATCCAGAATGAATCATTGCCCATCTGACACCATCTATTGTGATCTATCCATCCTCTCTGCAGCTTGCCTAAAGGCATACTGCAGACATAGGTTTAAGTTTCCACCCAGCTTCTAATACCTCAAGCAGATTGTTCTGACGTGTGTTGACCACGTCCGGAGTCCACTCCTGTGTATTCAACACCTGAGTTGTCATCACGTAAGATGAAACGCCTTGGCGCCCACCGAAGTAAGCAGTTTTCTTCTTGGTGAAGTCAAAGTTACTGGCCGCCGAATTGCGCTGCTGGGTCAAGGGCACAAGGTTGGCAATTTTGTGTACCCATTGCTGTCTGACGTCAGCATCCTGCCAGTTTTCTTCCCACTCACTACCGGCTTCAACCGTTTGCGGCAGTACGTGCTCGATGGTCAGCACTTTAGCGTCATAGCTAGCTGCGCCATCTGACAAGAAAGAATCCAATCGCAGGATAAGATAATTTCGTCGACGTGCCGTCAGATAGTAAATATCCGAATTGAGCACATCCCGCATTTCACTTTTTTCGTTTTCCGTTAGCTCAATCGTCTTAATCGGGTTTTCCAGTGAATGCGTCCCCATGAGCTCTTCGAGAACAACAGCATAACGAACGATACGCTGGTTTACGTTTTTAGCGCAGACGTGCATGTAAGCTGCCAGTCGCTCCAGCTGTTGAAAGAACCAAAGTACATACGCCGGGGAATCCTTATGGGTAGACAAAAACTGGATTGCACAGGGCATCCAGTCAGAGTTGTCGATGCGATTCAACCACTTCAACAGAGCGTTTACATCAGCTGCGTTCGTTGTCGAGATGTACTCACTCTTTTTGGCAATCAGGTAAGCCATGGCATATGGCTCAATGACCTTCGAAATCAGTTGTTCAGAGCTGGTCGATTTCTTTACCACATGCTCCTCAAATTCTTCCAGCAGAGTGCGCTGAGCCTTTGCCCGCGCGTAGATCATGCGGATATGATTGAAAAGCTCAGCGAAACCCGCTCGCCCAGTTTTGACCTCAAGCTCTTCCCATGTATTGGTAAAGTCTTCTTGCTTTGCCGCAGCGATATTACCGATCACATCGGACTTAATAATATCGGTCGGCAACAAATCCAATCCCCGGCTATTCAGCACGGAAAACACCCGGAACGCGGATTTTTTGCTGGCCGTGGACACCACAACCAGAAAACAGCGCTGGATCAGCGAAGCACCAAACCGGATAAGACCAGCTGTATCGTTGGCAAAAGCCGATACAAGCCTGTCCCTCAGCAGTCTGGCATTGCGCTGGATGTTTTGTTGTGGCTCTTCCAGCTGGGCAGACTCCAGGGCAAACAGCTCGTTGAATTTGAACGCTTGGACATAATCGGCAAAAAACTGCCTGTCACGCTCGCGCAAGCTCAGCCTGGGTTTGGCTCGGATACCTTGCGAAAGCCTGCCAGGCTCACGGATATAACCTTCGAAATCAGAACGCACCTCACCCTCAAGCAAACTGGTGATCACCGATAACAAGATCGTCAGCGTGGTCAGTCGCTGCTGCCCGTCGATCACCTCGGATGCTGGCTTGCCTTCTGCCTTGATCAGCACAATGCTGCCAAGAAAATACGAGTCATCCTCCGGCTCCGCCAAATAGAAACTGTAGAGATCGTCGAATAGCTCCAAGGCCTGGTCATCAGTCCATGCATACGGTCTTTGATAAGCCGGAATAACAAAGTCGAAGTCAGAACTGAAGATTTTCGCCAGCGGGTACTCTGCTCCCGCTATCTTGTTACTCATGCTTTGCTCTCCCTTGCTTTACGCTTTTCTTCCAATGCCAGGTGATGATCATTGATCCGCGCGCCTTCGCCCTCGCCGTATTCCAGTCCTAATGAATACCAAGGGGCGGATTCGACGTCTTTGCCGCGGTCTTTGGTCCATTTGATGTTGGGTTTCCAGCGCAGGATGCCGGCGCCTTTTTTGCCCAGGTCTTTGGCCCGCAGGAAGGGGCGGATGTTGAGGCGTACGCCGTCGTTGAGGTCGGGGTTCCAGCCGATGGGTTGTTCCGCCAGGGGTTTCCAGCGCACGAAGATATCGTAGGGCTTTTCGCCTTCGAGGATCTTTTCCAGCTCGGTTTTCAGGGTTTCTGCCGCAGCGAGACGGATATCGGCACCGTCTTCGCCGTTGGCCACACCCGCTTGCTGGGTGCGGATCCAGTCGCCCAGGTAGGTGTAGATCAGGCGCTCAAGGCCGGCCTTGTCAAGCTGGTGGTAGTTCACCAGGGCGCTGAAGCCGTCTTTCAGGCCATCCCACACATGCCAGATAAAGGGGCGGTTCTGGAACAGCTTGCAGTGCTGCTCAAAGAACTTGTCGCGCAGCCAGAGGCTCAGGGATTTGCTGCCGACGGCATCGAGCAAGCGGTTTTTCAGCGGGGTGGTCCAGGCATCGCCATAGGCGGCTTGCAGCAGGGCTTCCAGGCGCTGGTCGGCGGCTTTTTCACCGCGCACCGGTGGCAGGCAGACAATGCCGTCGTCGTCGACAAAACCAGACAGTGCCTGGCAACGCTCGACCCATTCGCGCTGTTCGGCGGCCAGCTCCATCTCCGGGTCCAGCTCTGCCGGCCAGCGGTAGCCGAGCAGGCGGGCGACGGCGACTTGCAGCACGCTGTCATCGACGCGCACTTCGCCGTGGGCGGTCCATTTGCGGTCTTCGTCCCAGATCACCGAGCCACAGGGATGGCCGTGGTAGATCCACTGGGTGGGGTCGTTGGTGTAGGGCTGGGGCAAGCCGTTGGGGTATTGTTCTTCGGCGACTTTGGTCCAGTGTTCTAGGTCGAACGGTACTTTAACCAAAGTGGCATTTGTGACGTTTAGTTTTTGATCAATTTTCCGCACTTCTTCGTTATATGTACTGCTGTAGCAATAACACCAAAGAGCTGAGAGCACGTCCTCATTATTAGGAAGAACAACAGCGATGTTAGAATCAAACTTGTTGCCCACATACAGTGAAGTTGGTAGCACGCTCATTTGACTGATTGCGACGCCCCATCTACCCCACGCGGCATTACCTCTCTGATCTGAGTCATGAAGTCTTTCGCGACGAAACTCAGCCGGAAGCCTAAGGTGACCATTAACGTCATCGTACTCAATGACTTTATCCATGCCACCAAAGTGGAGTGGTTCAACTACAGTGCCTTGTTGAAAAACGAAGATATTTGGTCGTTGATTGAACTCCCAAAATTGACGCTGAAAACGAGGAGAGTCTCCATTGAGGACTCCAGCTAGCCCCTTAGCCTTCGTATTCAGCCTCGTTGCTATGTCGGACGTGTCAAGAATAATGGTCGCATCTGGATTTTGTAGCTGCTTACCTTGCTCCACACTCTTCACTTCATCTGCCAGCAAGCCCACCGCTTTCTCTACAGCAGTGCGCGGTTTGGACACATCCACCCCACGAATCCAGTTGCCCTGCTCGCTAGTTCTCAACAGACCCGCAGACTGGTCAGCGCTATTGCCACTGACAATAGAGACCATAGCAATATTAGTGATGTTGCCAGGTCCGATTTCGAAGGCCTCTGCACCGCCGCCGAGCTTTATGACAAGCCGCCAGTTATCTCTAAGCAGTAGCTTTTCCCTGAATTTACGGTAGCTGGTTAAGAACAGCCAATTCTGTGGCAACACAATACTGGCGTTGCCACCCTGTACACAGAACTCCAGGCAACGATCAAGAAACACCGTGGCCAGGTCGTTTTTGCCTTCCGGGTAATACTCTTCGCAGTAGTCCTTGAGGGTCTCGTGCTGCTTGCCGCGTGCCAGGTAAGGCACGTTGGTGATGACCCAGGTGTATTGGCCAGCCAGCAGCTCGGCGGCCTTGGCCAGGCCCTGGGCGACAATACCGGCTTCCAGGCGATTGGTCAGGGCGGAGATTTCGCCGTCGGCCTGGCCCTGCTGGTTGGCCTGATCTTGAGTGAGCGCTTCGCCCAACAGTTGCTGCAATTCGCTCCACTGGGCGATCTGCGCGGCCTTGCTACGGCGCGGGTTGATCAAACTGCCGAGTACTGGGGCATCCTGAAAGGTCTGGTACATCCAGTCCAGAGCAATGGTCAGGTTCTGCTTGCCAGCCTTGCGGCTGAGCTCTTTCCATTCGTCACGGGCGGCGGCGATGGACAGGCCGCTGCAGGCCAGGTGCAGTTCCGGCAGCGTGCGATAGCCACCGGCATCGGGGTAACGCCAGGCTTCCAGCGCCACGGCAAAGGCCGCCAGCTCGACGCAGCGCTGGTCCAGCTCCAGGCCGTGAAGGTTTTCACTCAGCACCCGGTCGATCGCCTGTTGCGGGGTAAGCTGTTCCAGTTCCATACGCATGGGCACCAGCATCAAAAACGCCGCCACCAGAAAATGGCCGGAACCGCAGCAGGGGTCGAGAGCTTTGAGTTCGCTTAAGTGCTTGGGCCAGGCGTCGAAGTTGCCGGAGGCGGGTTGCCATTGTTGAGTTTGGTCGTCTTGCACAAAGCGCAGGTAACTGAGTGGTACGCCAGGAATGGCGGCTTTGTCGCGCAGCTCTTGCTCGCTGTGCGCGGTTTGCCAGTCGGCTTCCGTCAGCCGCTGCCCGGCCCACCAGGCGCCCAGGCTGTTATCCAGCAGGAAGCTGACCATGTAGGGTTCGGTAAACAGCTGGGTGACGGGCGAGAGTTCGTCGGCGCCGATCTTGACCTCAGACTTGTTGACCTCTTCCTTGCGCTTGCTCTGCCAGAATTGGTAAACCCAGCCCAGGCTGTCCTGAGCCTGGAAGGTTTCCGGGGCCAGGGAGTGCAGCAGGTGTTCCAGCTCGCGCTGGTCTTCCGGGGCAAAATGCAGAGCAAATACGGGTGATTCCACGCGGAAGATCTGCGGCAGCATTTTTGAGGCCAGCACCCCGGCCAGTTCCCAGCCGTTGCGGCAGGCTTGTTCCTGGTCATCGCGGTACACGCCGTCGCGCACCAGCTCGTCGCATTCGTGCAGGGTCAGTGGCACGCCGGCTTCATACATCAGCAGGTGGTTTTGTTCCAGGAAGCGGGCAAACAACATACGGTGCCAGTGTTCGTAGGCAACTTCCGTGCGTAATTGGTGCGTGCTTTGGCTGCCGTTAGCGTTTTTAACATCACCCAGTTGGCGACCGTGGGCGCGCAAACGAGTACGCAGCGTGCGTTCAGCATCGCTTAAGTAATCCGGGGCTTTGGCTTCGCCTATGCCTAAGCGGTTCAGAGCGGTGGCAGCGGCGGCCTCGGCGATGTCGCGGGCTTTAATAACGGTTTTTTCCAGCGCCGCACGCAGGGGTTTTTCCAGCGGTTGGCGATGGTTTGAATGCAGGGTGTTCATCATTACGTCGCTGCTCGTCAAAAGGTTACGGGGCCGTCATTCAGTTTGTTTAAAACCCGGGCTTTAACGTCGTCCAGCCAGGCATTGAGTTCGGTCTCGGTGCTGATGGTGGTGCGCGGCAGGTCTATGCGCTGCACTTTGGGTTGCAGCAGTTGCACCGCTTCCATCCGGGCGCTGTCGAACTTACTGGCCAGCGAGTCGGTGCGGTCGCTCCATTGCGTCAGGCTCACGTCGTTGAGGGCATCGATGATGGTATCGGCATCGCTCAGTTCGGGTTGTGGCAAGGTCAGCAGGTTACGTTTGGCCAGCATCTGCTGGCGTTGCTGGTCGTCCAGACGTTGCCAGTCGGCATTGGCCTGCAGTTGTTGCAGTTGTTGCGCGTGGGTGTCGAGGTAGGCCTGTACATGGTGATTAACGGCATCCCGCAGTTTGCTGACCAGCTGTTGAATTAGCGGCTTGGCCGGGTTCGGATTGCTGAGCAGCGAGCGGTTTTGGCGAATGGCCTCGGCTTCTTTATTGATCTCTGCGTAAAACGCCAGGTCTTTGCTTAATTCCAGCAGCGTTTGCAGCTGATCCCAGTCGTTGCTGCGCACCTGAATGGCCTGGGCTTGTTCCTGCCAGTGTTGTTGGGCATCTAAAAGTGCCTGTTGGTGCTCCACCACGAGCTTGATCTGGGCATTGCCCGACTGACGGGCAATATCATCAAACAGTTGGGTATCGGGTTGTTGCGGATACGGTGCTTCGCCACCGGCACGTTGGGCCAGTTCGCGGGCTTTTTCGATCATCTGGGGCAGGCGGGTGCTTTCTTCACCACTTTGGCATTGAACGCCCAGCCATTTGCCAATAACGCCCCGTACCTTAATCAGATCAACCGGGCTGATGGTGACGTTTTCCGGGTAAAAGGCGACCTGGGTAATTTGTTTGCGTTCCAGGTCTGGCGCTTTAATGGCACGCCCACTGCTGTCTTTGGCGATGATGACGCCGGCTGCCAGCAGTGCATACAGAGCGCCGTCGATGGCATCCTGCGGCCAGCCATAGGGCGCGGCCAGGAAATAATCGCGGATTTCTTTGCCGGTTTTGGATACGCCAATGTAGCGTTTAATTTGTGCGCAAACCGGATGCTTGTCGGCATCGCCGCTGTGGTTGACCGCTTCCAGTGCGTTATGGCCGCCCTCTTTGCGGGCGCGGTCGTACACTTTGCTCCAGCCTGCATGGTCGGCGGCGTCGAACTCGCGGTACAGACGCACCAGGGATGCCCTGGCGGCGGTTTCTACCCGCTCACTGATGCTGTTGCCATCCACATCGGCACCACCGGCTTGCCACACCATGACGCCATCCAGAATTTCTTTCAGCAGCGTTTCAACGTGCTTTTCAGCATCGCGTTTGCGGGTTTCCATGGCCGAGCGGGCGTCTTTGCCGGCGTCGGTATTGGGAATGCCCCGCAGGCTTAAGGTGGTTTCGGCGGCGTGTTGCGCAATTAAGGCGGCGGCCAGTTCCGATTTGTTGCGCGCAGGCACAAAGATGAAGATGGTCGGGTCGCCCGCCGGCCGGCGACGGGCTTCGTTCAGGAAGTCTTTTTCACTGTTACCCCAGCCGTCTTGCAGCCAGGCGTATATTTTTTCGCTGGCATCGCGTGGCAGCTCCGCATCGGTATGAATCAGTATTTGCCGGGCTTCGCTGACGTGGCGACCCTGCGTTAGCCGAACCTGATGAATCTGTTGGCGCAAGGCTTTTTGCAGCAAGTCGATGCGCAGGTTTTCGACCCGTTGCATGTTGCCACGCAGGGTTGCTTCTTCTTGTCGGAAGGTGTCGTACCACTGCGCACTTTCCTGGGTTTGTAAGCGGTATTCCGTACCCGCCTGGGTTTGCATGGCCATAATCAGGCCCTGGCTGGCCAGGTCTTCCAGCAGTTCCGGTACCTGGGTGCGTAGTTGGTCTTTGCCGCTGCCGAGATCATCGATTAACAAATCGGCCAGCATATCGGGCGTGGCACGCACGCCAGCATCGGATACCGGGTCGGTGGGCAGCTTGCCAATCAGCAGAATAAGAGCCAGCAGGCGGCTTTGAATCTGGCTGTTTTCATCACCGGCTTTTAAGCGGCCAATGTTTTCGGAAACTGCTTTGGAAATAATGCCGGTTTGCAGCAGGTTGTTGGCAATCTGGTCGTAAATAAAGTCGGCGGGTACAACATAGCCCAGTTCTTTATCGGCCGTGCTTTGAGTGGCTTCGTGCACGACTTTGAGTTGGTTACGCAGTTGCGAAACCGTACCCGTTGTATCGACGATACGCAGCACGCGCTCCCAGAAACGGCGACGTACGGGCAGCAGAGGATAATCGGCCAGCATGACTTTTTCGTCATCACGATGGTATTCGATGCGGGTGCCGCGTAAGTGACGGGAAATTTCACCCAAATGCGTTTTCAGCAATGAGTCAATTTGCGGCTTGGCCGATTCTTTTTTCTGCAGAATGACTTTGCGGATAACCGATTCCACATCGGTGTCGGACAGCTGCACGGTGGTGGGGAAGCGGCCCATTAAGCGCTGCAGGTTCGGCATTCCGGATAAGGCGTTCTGGCCTGTTGCCACAAACAAAACTTTGTTTTTAAAGCCGGAATGGCCGCTGATGGTTTCTGTTACTTCCTGAATCTGGTGGGCTTTTTCTGCATCCTGGCCGACGTATTGCTGCACCTCGTCAAGGACAATCAAAGTCAGTGGCAACTCGCCATTAACGCTGATGGCATCGATGATGGCATCGACCATTTGTTTATTCGTAACGTCCGTAACGATCGGGTACTGGTCTTTCAGTAACTGGCGCATACCCGGAATATCGGTAGCCAGTGTGCTGTCGGCTTTTAATAACGCCGAAGCGATGCTGGTCGACATATACAGGTCGTCGATCTCTTCTTCCCACTTGTCGCCATCGGCTTCTACGGCGGCTTTAATCTGCTCGAATAATCCTTCCCGCTTCAGCCACATAATAAAGCGGGCCTGGTGGTATTCTTCCGGCAATCCGGCGGATTTGAAGAGGATGTTTAACAGCGCCATGCGCACATTGTTGTTGGCACCAGAACCCAGCGTGCCCGACGCAGCATGCAGCCCGCCATGACGTTTGGCTTCAATGCTCAGTTCTTTGAAGTGGTCACGAATTTCCTGCGGCAAATCGGCAATATCGCGCGCATTGGCACCGTCTGGAAAACTCTGGTTGACCCACAATGCGCGTAACATTTTAGCCAGGTGCGACTTCCCTGAACCAAAGAAACCGGAGATCCATACGCCGGGCTGCTCATGCTGGTCGTTTAAGTTACGCAGATATTGAGACAGGATTTTGTCCATCCCGGCTTCGTATTCACCGTCGCAAACGAAGGTTTCCAGCTCATAGCGCAGGGTTTTCAGAGCCGGTTCTGACAGGTCATCTTTAACCTGGGCGACGCCATTGTTGGCCAAGCGATTTTGGCTGGGTTCCAGCTGGTAAATATCACGATTCAGCATGAGCTAACGTACTCCTTGTAACGTCTTTTTTCAGTTGTCGGCCATGATGGCAATGGCCTGGTAACCCCAGCCATCACGCGCATCGAGCAGACGATAAATGTTGTTTTCATATTCGCCGGGGAACATGACCAACAGCCGCCCCGGCACATGGGCTGACAGCTGTTTTACAAAGTCGGAGACTGAACCAAAGCCAAACAAGGTGGCGCAGCCAACCAGGGCTATCAGGGTGTTGTTATCGGCTTTTTCCGCAATGATGGCGGCCAGTTTCTCGACCGACTGGCTAATGAACCTTTTGTATTTAGGCTGCAGGCTTTCCGGGTCGGCAAAGTATTCTTCACGGTATTTTTGGCTGGCCATCCATTCCGGGAACAAGTGTGTCATATCCAATTCCAGCCAGGGATGGCCACAGCTTTCGGTCGCCAGCTTGAACTCTTCCAGGCGAGCGCGCAGGCGTAACTCATCTTCGCGGTGGTAAACCGCAAACATTACCCGCTGTTCATCGGCCAGGTTATGCACCCACGGAATGCTGATCTGGCGGTTGTAGCTTTGGATCAGACGATTAATGCGGTTACTCATGGCGCCATACCTCCTCTTCCCGGGTCAGAAAATTGGGGAAGGTTACTTCCATAACGTCACTGGAATGTTTGAAGTTGATCAGTCCAATCTGGCTGGCGATGCGCGCCAGATCTTGCAGGCGATCGGGTGTGCACTCGAGCATACGAGCCCATTCGCTGGTAAATAAGCGGTTGCCGGTTGCGCCTTGTAGGTACCCCAGAAACAAGGCAAAGGCGACATTGACCGGCCGCACGTTAGGCTGTGAGCGTACTTTTTTTACGCGGCCTTGCAGGTAACCGGCGCTGGTCCAGGTTCCGTTTACGTTCTGCGCGATGGAGCGCAGTGTGGCATCGCTGTACCGATCGTGGCAGCGTTCCTTAAACAGCTCTTCCATTTCCACTCTGGGCAGCACCTGTCCAGGTTCGAGCGCCAGGATTTTTTCTTTGGAGATGCGCAGCAGAGGATCGCGGGTAAGGCCGATCTGGCAGGCCAGCAGCAATCGTGCTTCGGGGTCGCTATCCCATAACTGTCTGAATACCCGGAACAATGGAATGCTGCTGTCCATGCCATACAGGTCGCACAAATGCCGCCAGGTAAGCTGACGGGACTTTTCTGTGGGTTTGTGCAGCACATTAAACTGCACAATTTCCTGTTGGTACTGGGCCGGACTGGCGGATGCAGGCAATACGGCGAATAACTCCGTAATTTCACTGAGCATCATGGTGCGGCTTGCATGAGCCCCATTGCGGCCATATTTGAAGCCAAATTGCTGCAGTGCTGTTTGTGACGTCATGTGTTGTTATCCATAGAAAAACCGGGCGCGATGCGCAGGCAGTTTATGCCTTCAAGGGCTGATCGGTTATGCAGGTGCAGTTGGTATTCCACTGGCGACAGCCCGCCTGCTCGAGAGCAATCAACCCCCCAGCGTCGTAACAGGTAACCAGCGGTTGCGGCACGCACCTGAATGTTAAGAGTGGCACCAGGCTGCAGGCCGTAGTCCAGCTCGATGGCTCTTTTAAAAGCAGCTTTGGGGTGAGGCACCAGCTCCAGTGTGATGTGCTGGTTCCAGTCATCATCGTTATGCGCCTGCTCATGCTCTTGCTCAGCGCCAGCTAAAGGAGCTGCGGCCAGAAAGCGCGTAAGGACAAAGTCACGGAATTGCTGGTGTTGCCGGCAAAAAGCCCGCACGTGCCAACGCAAACCGGTGTTAATAAGAGCATGCGGGACAATGGCGCGTTGTTGATCACCACTGCTTGCCGAGACATAGGTGACCTGCAAAGCCTGATGGTTGCAGATGGCGCGCGACAAGGTGGCAAGAATGTCCAGATCAGGTTCGTTCAGATTGGCGGAAGACTCGATGCGGATGCTTTGCTGAAAGGCATCAAACCCGCGTGCCTGGCCTTGTGACAGCACCTGCAGGGTGTGTTCGTGGTCGTAAGTGAATAAGGGTTTGAAGCCAGGGGCGCGGCAATAGCTTTTGTTGCTGCTGTTGTATTCCAGGTTGCCCGGCGCTAACTCACGGTAAAGAGTCAGATCCCGGGTGGCATTCGATAACGCAATATCAAACCGATCGGCCAGATCCTGCCGGGACAAGTAACCACGGAACCGGGCCAGGAAATCGATCTGCCATAGCCGCTCGCGCTGACCTGTTGAGGCGAGGCTTTCAATCTGTGCGTTGGATGTCATCCCTGAGGATATTCCTTAGATGATCATAATTATGATGATGGTAACTGTTTTGATGAGGGTCTTCCAGATTCCCCATTAACATTTGTGTCAAATTATAAGGGGATGCGGTTGCGGATACGGAATTCTTCCGTGAAGGTTTTGATGAAGCTGGGAACATGGATGGACTGTGCTCCGAAGCGCATGTGCCCATCATCCTGAATCGGGTACTGAGCATACCGGCCGTTTTTGCTTTTTACCGAGGAGGCCACAATTTCTGTGGCTTCCTTTGCAAAAACAGCAGGATCCACCAATAAACGACCATGGTCGTCAGTTCTGATTTCCAGCAGCTCAATCAACTTCTCAGCGGCCTTTTGAATAAGGAAGGTGTTGGCCCCGAAGGAAATGCGCCCGCCAGTAAAAGGCGAGTAGGTGACTCTATTATGATGCTTTGGGGCTCGAACTGGTTTTCCGCTTTGATGGGTGTACCAGTAAGCAGAGTTGATGATCAACTCCTGGCATACCCTTAACGGCACAACACCGCGCACGGTGAACTTGACGGTGGCGGCGTTCTTCAACTCTTTGGCGGTATTGTAGTCTTCGTTTCCCTTGCCAAGGCGGCCAGGCTGCATGGTAGCAATGACCTTAGGGTTCAAATAATCAATGCCATGAACCGTTTTCTGGTGCTGAAAGAGCTGATTGGATTCAATTTCTGAATGACAGGCTGAGCAGGTGTAGAGGGTATTCTTGTCCGGCACGGGGCTATACCAGCGTTGAATAACCATGTTTAACTGCGCTTTCTTAACCCCAGTACCAATCCAAAAGCCATCGGAGTGATCATTTCGTATGTGCTGCACGTACTTGGATTTCTTGAAGGGCGCAGAACAAGAGATGCAGCAGATTTGTTTTGCGCGGGAATGCTCTTTGAGTAAGTGCTTTTCCAGTCTTCTCACTGTTATTTCTTCAAAGCAAACCGGACACAACGTCATCCTTGGGGCTGTCAGTTCGTATTGTGCTTTTTTGTCCATGTTCGCTCTCCTTGCCATATTGATGACCATATCGGCAAAGGGCCAGGAGGTAAAGCAATGCTAGGAGTGGGGCCAGGAGGAGCAACAATCAAAAGCAGATGATCAAAAAACAACCAAAATCCAAGATGGTCTCAGACTGGTCTCAATCTGGTCTCAAAGCTGAGTTGGTTAGTAGCTACTAGCGCGGAAAGTCTTGCTGGAAATGGCCCGCCCGAGAGGATTCGAACCTCTGACCTCTGCCTCCGGAGGGCAGCGCTCTATCCAGCTGAGCTACGGGCGGTTTACGTATGAGCAACTTTAGGCTCAGGTCGTAAGTGCCCGCATTGTATACGTTTTTTTCGGGCGGCTCCATAGGTGGAGCTGGCGCGGCAAAACAAGCGGCAGAGCGGCGGTTGTCAGCGCTCTGCCGCGGTCATTACAGCGCCTTCATTACAGCACCGGGTTACCGCAGCCAGCCGGGATGGTGAGGGTCTTGCCAGTCAGCTGAATACGGCAGTCGCTGCTTACGTTGTCTGCAGTCTGCATGGCTGGCAGGTTTTCTGTGGTCAGCAGGTCGGCAGCATCGGCCCGTGGTGTAGTGGCAACCACCTGATTGCCGGGCAGCGGGCTGCCGTTACGCAGGTGGGCATACATCTGGTCGAGTGCCTGGCCAAAGTAATAATGCAGGCCGACGTAGCGGGTTTTGTAGCCCGGAAACAGGCCATTCAGCAGGTCGAGGTGGTGGGCATTGAGCACTTCGACATAGCGCAGATCAGCATTGGCTTTGCTGCCCTGACTCTGGTTAATAGCGAAGTACGGCCGTGATGAATGATTCAGCGGAATAATGGCATCGGCACGCCCATGCACAATGACCGTCGGTACGTTCAGCTTACGCGGGTCAGCGCTTACTTCGGCGATACCGGCCGCTACACGCTGGGCTTTGGTCTGATCAGCAGCGTTAGCTCCTGAAGCCAGATCGCGCAGGCACAGGTGTCCGGCGAGGTTCTGGTCGGCGCTGGCGGCGCGGTCTTCGCTGCCGGTTTTATTGTCGATCAGCACGATACCGCCGGTTGGTGGAATACCGTTGCCTGAGGCAAACAGGTCGGCCAGCTGGGTGGTGGTGGCGGAAGTCGGCGCCAGAGGCCCAAACGCCATTGAAAAGTCACACAGATTATCGCTTACACCAAAACGGCCATAGGCATTGGCGTAGGTAACGGCAATGGATTGCGGCACTTTAATGGTGTTATTGGCGTGCTGGGTAAAATCCTGTTCCGGCACCAGACCGTAATCACGTAACTGCTGCTGTGCAGCGGCTGCCAGTTCGGCATCGTTGGCACCGCTGATCAGACCGGCGCTCTGCAGCGCATGGCAACGGGCAACGCTGCCACTACCCACGGCGGCAGCATCGGCACCCACACTGGCGCAGGGCTGCAGCACACTGAGCAGGCTGGTGTAGTCGTACAGGCTGCGGCCAAGCTGATTCCACTGATAACTGCCCTGCTGCACACTGTAACCGGCAGCCAACGCCTGAGCTGGCTGTACATTAGGTTCCGATACCACCACAGCATCAATCAGGCCGCTGCTGTCGAGTTCTGCGGCACGCAGCGAGGCGCCACCACCGTTGGATACACTGGCGGCAATCACCAGCGTGTTGTTGCGGCGCAATACCTGCAGGTTTTTACCGGCGTCATTTTCACGGCCGAAATTCTCCGGCAGATTCAGCACGTACATCGCGGCCTGAGCAGCCTGCAGCACAAACAATCCCCAGTCTTTTTCCGGGTTGGCACCAGAGTGGGCGTGTTTATAAGCCACACGGGCAGGATAAGTGGCGCTGAAATCATCCAGCCCGGCATCACTGGCGGTAAAGTGCGAGGCCGTACCAGCTGCCGTTGCACTGGCTAAAGTGCCGTCGGCCAGTATCACGGTATCGGAGTCCAGATCGTGCGCGCCGTTACCGGTGCCTTTATCGGTCAGCGCTACCGCGCAGCCGTTATTCAGCCCCCATTCGGCCGAGGTACCGATGGCTCCGTATACCCCGCGTGAACCGGATGAAGCGCCCACCACCAGACAGGCATTATGCGGATCAAAGCTGGCAGGAATCTGCACGGCAACGGTCACGTTACGCTGCACACCGTCGCCACTGTCGGTGAGGAAAACGTATTCTTTACCGGCGATTTTTCCGCCGTGGGCCTGCACTTCTCCCCGATAAATATTAGGGCCGTACAATCGCCCGAAGCCGCCTTCGGTGGTGGTATCGAGCAGCGCGCGGTAATTGCTGTAAATCGCTTTACGGCGCAGCTCTGCGGCCGTCGGATGTTGCGCGTCGGCATAGGCCGGTGCAGCACCCTGTAAACCACTGACGCCAAGGCCGGCGGTCAGCAGATCATCACTGACGCCATCGTATTCCACCGCCGTCAGTGTGCCCTGAATAAAATCCGGGCGGATATTAAATGGGGTGTTATTGTCATCGCCGCCACAGGAGGCCAGCAGAACAGCACCGGTGAGGGTCAGCAGGTGAATGGGGTATCGGGCAAACATAGGCAATCTCCGTTGTGTTTATTGTTTTCCGGATACCCGCCGGGACAGCACCTCCGCCGGGTATAAACGGTACGGCGAAATCAGAGGCGCAAACCGCCATCAACCTCGACAATGCGGCCACTGATATATTCATTTTCCAGCAGGTATTGCAGCGTGTGGGCAATATCATCAGCCTCGCCCATACGCTGCAGCGGAATCTGACGGGTCATTTTTTCCAGCGCTTCCGGTTTCATATGCGCGGTCATATCTGTAGCAATAAAACCCGGTGCAATAGCGCAGACACGCACGTTGTAACGGGCCAGTTCTTTCGCCCATACCACCGTCATCGACGCCAGTCCGGCCTTGGCCGCCGAGTAATTCGATTGCCCCATATTGCCGGCCATGGAAATACTGCAGATATTAACGATGCAGCCGCCCCGCTTCTGGCCAACCATCTGTGTGGCCGCCGCACGGGTGCAGAGAAAAGGCGCGGTCAGATTAACGTCAATAACCGTCTGCCACTGGCTGAGACTAAGGCGTTCCGTTACTTCGCCATCACGTACTTTCAGCAGCAGACCATCACGCAATACGCCGGCGTTGTTCACCAGTGCATCCAGCTGACCAAAGTCGCGAACGATAGCGGAAAAGGTATTTTCCACCTGTTGTTCGTCCGCCACATTGCACGGATACGCCGCACAACAATCCGTGCTGTAACCATGCTCCTGCGCGGCTGCCGCACAATGGGTAAGCGCTTCGTTAAGCTTGTCGGCATTTACGTCCAGCAATGCGACACGGGCACCGCGGGCAACAAGACGGCAGGCCATCGCCAGACCGAGTCCCTGGGCGCCGCCGGTAATAGCAACCACTGCATTGGCAATATTCATGAGCACTCCTTTATCAGGTAATAATTAACTGCGTACTGCTGGCCGCAGCTGCAGACGCATAGGCTGCGAACGGAAAATCGCTGCGGGCATCGGTCGCAGGTCATCAGCAATTAATGGGGTAAATGGCAGAAAGCGCAGTACATCGCGTTCAAGATCAACGCCCGGCGCCAGCTCACATAATTCCAGCCTCGCGGTACCATCGGTTGCACGCTGCAGGCGGAATACGCAGCGCTCGGTGATATACAGCACGCGCTGATTCCGGCTCAGTGCATAAGCACCGTTAAAGGTCAGGTGTTGCACCTGGCTGACAAACTTGCCCAGCCCTTCACTGCGCTGGCAATCAACCTCGCCATGATGAATCTGCGGTTGCACACCACCGGCAAAAAAACTGCCGAGAAAAAATACTTCGCGGGTGTTCTGGCTGATATTAATAAAGCCACCGGCACCCGCCAGGCGTGAACCAAAACGACTGACATTTACGTTGCCGCAGGCATCGGCTTCGGCCAGACCAAGAAACGCCTGATCCAGACCTCCGCCATCGTAAAAATCAAACTGCGCCGGCTGATCAACCACCGCCTCAGCATTGGCCACCGCACCAAAACTTAAACCGCCGGCGGGCAGGCCACCGATACCACCGGGCTCAATGGTGAGTGTCAGCTGGTTTAAAACCTTTTCTTCGCTGGCCACCCGCACCACACTTTCCGGCATACCAATGCCCAGATTCACCACCGCCTGATCACGTAATTCCAGTGCCGCGCGACGGGCAATAATTTTGCGGATACTGAGTTCATCACTGGGCAGATGATCCGACACACGCACGTCACCGCTGTAGGCCGGATTATAAAATTCAGCAAAGGTCTGAAAATGCTGATCGCCACTGGCGAGCACAATGTGATCGACCAGAATACCGGGAATAACCACCTGCGACGGATGCAGCCGGTGCTGCGATGTCAGACGCTCAACCTGCACAATCACTTTGCCACCGCTGTTACGTACGGCCTGTGCCAGCGCCAGACTTTCCAATGGCAGCGCTTCTTTTTCCATGGTGATATTGCCGCGCGCATCGGCAGTAGTACCGCGTAAAAATGCAACGGTGATAGGAAAGCTTTTATAAAACAGAAATTCTTCTTCACCGATGCAGTGCAGCTGCACCAGAGATTCCGGACTATTGGCATTAATACGTCCGCCATCATGACGCGGATCGACAAAGGTATGCAGACCAACCCGGCTCAGCAGGCCAGGTTTTCCGGCAGCGATATCACGGTATAAATGCGAAATAATGCCCTGCGGTAAATTGTAAGCCTCTATCTTCCCTTCCACCGCCAGTTTTCCCAGCGCCGGAACCAGACCCCAATGACCACCAATAACCCGCCGGACCAATCCTTCGTGGGCAAAATGGTTCAGGCCCTTTTCCTTACCATCCCCCTGCCCTGCGGCATAAACCAGTGTCAGCTCCTTAGGAGAGCGCTCCTGCAGAAAACGTTTTTCCAGAGCGATGGCAAGTTTCTCCGGAAAACCGATACCGACAAAACCGGAGGTCGCCAGCGTATCGCCATCCTGCACAAGAGCAGCCGCTTCAGTGGCACTGATAAGTTTCGGAAAATCCTGATAGGACACAATAAAGACTCCGGAAAACTGAAAAATGGCAGAAAAATAACACTCTGCAACATCACTGAATTCTAGTTTCCGGCAATACTGATAAATACCGTACTTTGGTACGACCAGCGAAAATAAATGAAAATAAAACCATAAAAAAGGCCGGACATATTACTGCCCGGCCTTTTTTATTATGAAAAATTAATTACAACGGCCAGCCTGATACACACCACTGCTGCCTGATTTAACCCAGGTGTACACACCGGATACCGCTCCCAGAGAATCATTTCCGCCAGTGCTGTAATACCCCATGCTGTAATACGCACGCCCGGCCTGCTGGTGTGCAAGGTTAGTGCTGTACCAGTCATCGCAGGTATCGAGTTGCGGATCGGGGTCAGATGTACCATTACAGGCTGCCGGTTTTTGTGCATACCAAAGCCCCGCTTCACCTTCGGTCAGGGTAACACTGCCCCAGCTGTCGTAAGCGTAACCAATATCCTGCTGGTCACCATTACTGACAGCCCGCAGACTGAAACTGCCGCCTGCAACCGCACGTCCGGCACTGATATGCGCAGCCGGAGTGGCGCTTATTTCGCTGCAGGTTTCCAGAGGTGCATCAGGGTCAATCACATTAATAATGCGACGTACCGATTTACTGCCCGCGCTGTTTTCTGCACTGTAATCGCAGTGGTATTCGCCAACAACGGCGGTATTTACATTGCAGGTGGCTGTAACGGTTAATGTACCACTGGCATCGCTGCAACCGGCACCGGCATCACTGAATACGGTTCCCAGATTCAGTTGTTGTGGATTATCGCCATAAATAACACATACCGGCTTACCTGTAGTGTCACCGCCACTACCTGTCTGGCGGTTAAAGAAATCCCAGATAATATCCGGATAGCTGGGGCCGACCCGTACCGACCACTTACCGTTATTGCCGTCTTCACCACCAACCCAGTAATGGCCGTGATCGGTATCCTGAGTATTGGGCGTAGCCGCCGGGCCATTCAGAAAAACCGTCTCAACTACCGATGCACTGCCGCTGCTGCCATCCAGCGTGTAGGTATTGTGTACACAGCCATAATTATTCTGGTAATACGGCGAACAGTCCTGGCTATCAGCCAAGGCTGCCGTCGGATTAGTAAAACCACTGGCACCGAATACTTGCAAATGAGCATCACGAATATTACGTCCGGCCTGTGCCAGTACGGTGCAGTCATTTTCATTTTGCAGCACCATCAGAGGAATAACCCGGTTACTGTCTATTTCGTTGCGCATATCCTCAGCCACCCGTGCAACCGAGTGAAAAGTGGCATAACCCGGACACTGGCCACTGAGCGATACCGACGCAGAATCTTCACCATAAGGCAGACCGGCAACCGTTGCTGCGGCAGTCCAGTATTCGTTATGTGCTGTTGCAGCAACAACGGTCATGGCACCACCGGAAGAAAGACCGGTAATAAAACGGCGCTGCGGATCAATGCTGTAATCCGCTTCAACACTTTCTGCAATGCGTTTTAAATCTTCTACCTCACCACCACCCTGATGGCGTTCGTTATCGAACCAGAAACCCCAGCAGTTTTCATTACGCAGGCCGTCGTAACGGGTAATAAAAGGGGTAACCAGAATAAAACCATAACGGTCGGCAGCTGCCGTCAGCCCCCAGTCGTTCAGTACATCATTCTGATTCTGTTTACAGCCATGCAATGCCATTACCATCGGCGCAGCACTGCTCAGGCCATCCGGCTGATACACACTGTACTGACGACTTTTGGAACCACTGTAGCTTTCAGCGGAAAAGGTATAATCGGTTCTGGTTCCGGCTTCAGCCAGCATACTGCCTC
This sequence comes from Thalassolituus hydrocarboniclasticus, assembly GCF_025345565.1. Classification (NCBI taxonomy): domain Bacteria; kingdom Pseudomonadati; phylum Pseudomonadota; class Gammaproteobacteria; order Oceanospirillales; family Oceanospirillaceae; genus Thalassolituus; species Thalassolituus hydrocarboniclasticus. The sequence goes on from NZ_CP054475.1 coordinate 3,736,744, forward strand.
CGAGTAACAGGGCGGCGGTATAAAACAAGGTTATTTTTTTAATCATGATTCTGATCCATCGTTATATTTATTGGTGCGCACACAAAGAAAGCTTTGGTGTAACTTCATACTAGGAAGCGATGACAGCAGGCACATCTTACTTTGGTAGGTTTTCCTCCGGTCATATCCGGCGAACAACACAGTAAAAAAAGCCCCTGGCGAATAAGGAAGGAGAGCTGACACAAACAATGCCAGGGGATGCGACGGGCGCGAAAAATCTGAGCCGGGGGAGACAAATCCCCGGCTCAGTAAGAACATCAGAATGCCAGTTTGGCGAACAGATGCAGACGACTGAGTTTGCGGTCTTCAGTCAGGGCATTACCTTCAGCCTTGGCCTTGGTCGCGGAAATAATTTCAGCACCATAGCTTAACGGCTTGTATGGGTTGTAAATCAGGTTGGCATGTACTGAGCTGAAATCACCCATGTCTTTACCGTCAATTTCGCTGCTGGTCTGGGCATAGCGCAGAGTAGAACGCAGGGTATCGGTAAATACATGCTGGTAGGCGACTTTAAAGCCGGTCTGTTCCGACAGTTCAATGCTGTCGCCAGAGAAATCATAGGCTGCTACATCACCAAAGTTCATATAGCCACCAAGGCCCTGACCGGAGATGACGGCAAATTTAACGTTATCTCCTCCCAGGTTAATTCGTCCGGAGAAACGTGCTGCCAGCGCCATCGCAGAATCGTCTTTAACACCGTCATCATCGTTCAGTTGCTGTGCTAATACACCAGCAGACAGATGACCAAAAGAAGTTTTCATGGTGTATTTAGCCACCAGATCCGGCATTACCGGATCTATCGAGTTTTTCGGTTTTTCTGCTGCCAGATCCAGAGTCGCATCACCCATCTGGACGCTGTAACGGATCAGAGGCTGACGGGTAAAAATACGGGCAGCCGGGCCACCAAAATCAGCGGTCTCCGCCAGCGCGCCCAGATCCATAAAGGTGGACCAGGTCTGACCGATGGTCAGGTTATTATGCTGCATATAGGCATGACGCAGGTTAAACACATTCTGGCTCGGGCCAGAATACATATCGCCTTCAATCACTGCTTTCAGATCACCCACCGGAGTGCCGGTGCTTTTTGAGGTGAAATTCAGGCGTGATTCCCAGGCCGACATATACAGATCGCCTTCTTCATCATCGGCTTCATCGGCATTCAGTGTCAGCAGTGCCTGCTCACGCAGGCCACCCGTGGCGTCATTTTCAGAATTAAACAGCATGTCTGCTTTTACGTAGCCGCTGAAGGTATTTTCAGTTTTAACTTCCGCCTGTGCGGCAACCGCACCAAACAGAGCTGCAGTACATACCGCCAGCGCCAGACGGTTGGCCTTATTGTTATTTTGCATCATGTCTTCCTACCCTTTAGATGATGTGAAATTACGGATCACAAACAACCAGTCTGTATCCGCACAGTGCAGGTAATTCCTGCGGAGCACGATTAATATAGGGCGGGGAAAGTAACGGGTATCCCGTAAAATAGTAGGGACTGTTGTGGTTTATGAGCAGAAAATGCCAATCTGCGCCAGACCGTACTTATCATTGAAAATTCGTTACCAAAACAACCTACTTTAGTAGGTAGAGGGGGTGTTAGTGTATTGCCTGCAGGTCAGGACGACGGTTAGAGTCATAGCCGGATAACGATAAAAACAAGGCGGGCCCATGTATCAGATACTTATTGCGGACGATCATCCGCTGTTCCGTACAGCGTTGCGTGGTGCGCTTGCCGAGCTGAAAGAACCCTGCAACATCAGCGAATGTGAGACGTTCGATCAGGTTCAGGAAAACCTGCGCTCAGGCGATACCGATTTGCTGCTACTCGATTTAAAAATGCCCGGCAACAATGGCCTTATGGGCTTAATGCGTATACGCAGTGAGCACCCGCAACTGGCGGTTGCTGTTGTCAGCGCCAGCGAAGATCAGTCTGTTATCGGCAGTATCCGCAGCATGGGGGCGCTGGGCTTTATTCCCAAGGCATCATCACCTGTGGAGATCCGCACGGCGGTTGAGCATATTTTTTCAGGTGGTATCAGCTTTCCCGAATTCAGCCATACCAAATCTGATCTGGCCGAAAAACTGCGCCAGCTCACACCGCAGCAATTACGCGTATTACAGTTTATTGCCGAAGGCGCACTGAACAAACAGATTGCCTATGCGCTGAATATCAAAGAAACCACGGTTAAATCCCATATCAGCGATATTTTCCGCAAGCTGAATATTAATAACCGCACTCAGGCTGCGCTGATTGTGCAGGAGCTGGTGATTCCGGATTAATAATCCATCAAACCATTCTGCCAGAGGGTCAGAGAAAGACCCGGATTTTTCTTCTGGTATTTATTCCCTATACCCCATTATCTGATTTAACACCGCACGCAACGCCATTGCCTTAACCGGTTTTTTCAGCAGCTGATAATCCAGCGCCTGAATGCGTTCTTTTACTTCGTCGGTATAGTCGGCGGTAATTACCAGACAAGGTACCGGCTGCTGCCAGTGTGGTTGCAGTGCGGCCATAGCGTCCAGTCCGGTTTTGCCGAAGTCCAGATGATAATCAACAATCGCCACTGCCGGAGTACGCCCCTGCAGCTTCTGTAACGCTTCTTCGTCGTTAATGGCTGCCACAACCTGATAACCCCAGTCAGAGAGCAGCTCACTCATACCTTCGGTAATCTGCCGCTCATTATCAATACACAGAATCAGCTGATCATTCGATAAACTGACCTGCGCTGCGGCAGGAATTTCCGGCTCAGGCAGCTGCTCAGTAATAGGAATAGCCATTGTGAAGACACTGCCACGGCCAAGTTCAGACTGTGCCTGAATCGGGTGCTGTAACAGTTTGCACATACGCTGCACAATCGACAGACCCAGACCAAGACCCTTACTGCCATTATCTCCCTGACTTTCGACCCGGTGAAACTCTTCAAAAATCATATGCAGGTCATCCGGCGGAATACCACGGCCACTGTCCAGTACCTGCAGGCGCACATGATCACGACTGCGGCGGACGCCGATAAGCACACGGCCACGGTCGGTATAGCGTAATGCGTTGGCCAGCAGGTTCTGCAAAATACGGCGTAACAGTACAGGGTCTGACTCAACCATCAGCTGGCAATCAATAAAACGTAACTCAATACCCTTGCGCTGAAATAACGGCCGGAATTCTTCAACCAGCGAGCGTAATACGGAAGACAGGCGGAATATCTGCACATTGGCACGCACAATATCGGCATCCAGTTTGGATATTTCCAGCAGCTCATTCAGCAGCGATTCGGCAGAGCTGAGTGAGTGTTCCATATTCTGGGCTACCGGCAGAATATCGGTGCTGAGTTCCGGACAGCGGCTTGCGGCTTTCTGTAATTTATTGATGATGGATGCAGAAAATAACGACGCCGAATTCAGCGGCTGTACCAGATCGTGACCGGCGGCTGCCAGAAAGCGGGTTTTATTTCGGTTGGCACGCTGCAGATCGGCATTAAGAGCCGTCAGCTCCTGCGTCCGTTCCTCAACTCTGTCTTCCAGAATTTCGTTAGCCTTACGCAACTCATCTTCAATATTGCGGTATTCGGTAATATCACTGTATACCGTAATATACAGGTTGGTTGAGATCGGGTTACCGATTAATTCAATATAACGGCGATCGGCGGCACGGCGCACATAATGCAGCGACATTCGGTTTTCAATCTCGCTCATGCGCATCTGCACCTGAGCTTCCACATCACCTTCACCATAACCACCGGATCGGGCAATAAAGCGCACCACCATTTCTGCAGAAAGCCCTACGTATAAATAACCCGGGGGGAAATCATAAAGATTGGCGAAGCGCTGATTCCAGGCCACCAGGTTATGATTTTCATCGACGACGGTAATGCCCTGTACCAGACTGTGCAGCACGGAGTTAAGCAGGTCACGGTTAAACAATACAACTTCGCTCACCTCTTCCATCAGGCTGTTAAGGTGGGCGAATTGCGGTGACTTATCGTCCACCAGATTGTGCAACAACAAGTCAGACCCACGCCGGCCAAGCACAGAACTGAGTAAGCGATCGGCCGCTTTCAGCATCGATTCGCTGACCACGCCACGGGTAATCAGCCGCCCGGTTACCGGATTGGAAAAGTCTTTAAACAGGGCATCGATTTTTGCCGGATTAATAAAGCGCTGTAGCAGTGCTTTGAGATCGTCGGTACGGATCGCATAGCGCCGTGGTGCGACATTACGCTGCCCGGAAAAAGGTTCAACAAAGCGTTGCGCCTGCTCGATATCAGAGAAACCCGGCTTGTAATACAGTGAGAAAATAACCAGAGCCAGGGTATTGGCCATCAGGCTCCAGAAAGTGCCATGTACCACCGGATTCATATGGTCAAAGCCAAGCAGTGCCTGCGGACGTAAAAAAGACAAGCCAAACGGCCCATCCATAAAGCCGGCATCAATCCAGCCGGCATTAGCTAATACCGGTAAAAACAAACAGTAAAACCACAGTAAGAAGCCACTGATCAGGCCAGCATAAGCGCCCAGCCGGTTAGCTCCCTGCCACATCAGACCAATCAGAATCGGTGGGGCAAACTGAGCAATAGCGGTAAACGACAGAAGACCGATTTCTGAAAGACTGTGGAACTGCGACAGCATACGGTAATAAACAAAAGCAAAAGCCATAACAATAACAATGGCTATGCGGCGGATATTCAGTACACGTTCTTTAATATCCCGCGAGTCGCCCTGCAGGCGCAGCTTAATTAACAATGGGATAATGATCTCGTTACAGATCATGGTGGCCAGGGTGATAGAAGCAATAATCACCATTGAGGTTCCGGCCGACAAGCCTCCAACATAAGCAAAGGTGGCCAGCTCTGTCTGCCCGAATGCCAGCGGCAGTTGTAAGGTAATAAAGTTAAAAGACTCCAGCACGTCACCATGCATAAATGCAGCGAGAGCCAGCGGCAACAAAAACAGGTTAATCAGCAGCAAATACAGTGGAAACATCCAGCGGGCTGTTTTTAAATCCTGCTCACTGCGGTATTCCACCACCGCTACGTGAAACTGGCGCGGTAAAGCAATAATCGCAATGCCACCGATAAGTGCATGGGTAAGATAAACGCTTGGGTTCTCGTAGGTAGTCAGTACTTTATGCAGCTCTTCATTGGCTAATGCCTGACTGAACAGGTCGCCAAAACCATCATACAAACCATAAACCGCGAAAATACCCACAGCACTCAGGGCAAATAACTTCACCAGCGATTCAAAGGCAATAGCCAGCATCATGCCCTGATGGCTTTCACTCGAGTCCACTGTGCGGGTACCAAACAGAATGCTGAAAACCGCCATAACGGCGGCAATAAACAGTGTCGGATCACTGTACCAGCTGAGCTGAACAGAGGTGGTATCAGTAATAATCTGAAAGCTTCCCGATACAGCCTTAAGCTGCAGGGCAATATAAGGCACGATGCCCAGAATACTGAGTACCGAAATCAGTACTGCCAATCCACGGCTATGACCAAAGCGGGCTGAAATAAAATCTGATATGGTCGTGCTGTTTTCCTGCCGGGCAATCTGAATAATTCGATCAAGAATTTTCCAGCCGACGGTGATTAAAACAATCGCGCCCAGATAGGTTGGTGCCAGCAGCCAACCATGCCGCACGGTCTGCTCAACCGTTCCATAGAAGGCCCAGGTGGTGCAGAATATTGCCAGTGTCAGGCTGTATACATAGGGCTGCCATGAAGACTTCCGGATACGGTCACCCAGAATAGCCAGAACAAACAGAAAACCCACATAAGCCAAAGAAATAAGACCAACCAGCCATATACTGCTCAGGTAATCGATCAAGTGGCACCTCATCTTATTCTTTCAGTCCGCCCCTGCACCATATAACAGGCCCGGCGTTTCGTCACAGCTATAGTGACAATTATGGCTGACTATTTCCGTATTTTTTTGTGCATGGCGATATCTGACTGCCCACCACCTACTTTAGTAGGTATTGCACTTATTTTAATTGTCCCTACCAAAGAAGGATGGAGTGAAAGCCAACCGGTTCATATAGTTTTTTTAATCCTGATCTGTCAGATAACTGACTTTTCAGATTAAAGGAAAATAATAAATCCGGAGTCTGATATGAAAACCATGATCAAGCCATTACTGACGGCTTCCGCTCTTGTACTCTGTGCCGCTGCGGTTCATGCAAAACCTGTATTACTGAAAACACCCATTGCTTTCGGCTCCAACCTGCCGGCCCTTGGAACCCCGATCACCTGGGTATCTGAGCAGTTGCCTCTGGTATCCGGCGGTCAGATTAAAATGAAAATTTACGAGCCGGGAAAACTGGTTGCGCCACTGGAAATTCTGGATGCCGTATCCAGCGGTAAAGTGAACTCCGGTTATTCTATTGCCGGTTACTGGGCAGGAAAAATGCCGGCTGCTGCAATCTTTTCTACCATTCCGTTCGGCCCTGAAGCGCCGGAGTTTGCCGCGTGGATGTATTACGGCAATGGCCTGAAACTGTACCAGAAAATGTACGATGATGGCGGCTACAACGTACACGTTGAGCCCTGCGCCCTGATCAGTCCGGAAACATCCGGCTGGTTTAAAAAACCGGTAAACAGCGTCGATGATCTTAAAGGCCTGAATATGCGTTTCTACGGCCTTGGCGGCGAAGTGATGCAGAAACTGGGAGTCTCCACCTCGCTGATTCCGGGTGGTGAAATTTTTGGTGCTCTGGAAAAAGGCGCAATTGATGCCACCGAATTCTCACAGCCAGCCATCGACGAAAAACTGGGCTTCTATAAAGTGGCCAAATATAACTACTTCCCTGGCTGGCATCAGCAGGCCACGGTATTCGAACTGTTGATCAACAAAGATACCTGGAACGGCATGAGCGACAGCCAGCGCGCACAGATTTCCACAACCTGTAAGGCATCTGTAACCAACTCCGTGGCGGAATCTGAGTACATTCAGTTTGAAGCCATGAAGAAAAATGCCGAAGTCCGTGGTGTAGAAATCCGTACCTGGCCAAAGGAAATGATGGATCAGTTCCGTTCAGCATGGGAAGAGGTGGTTCAGGAACAGCGTAAGGACCCGACCTTTGCCGTGGTTTATGACGATCTGAAAAACTTCCGCGACAACTACAAACTCTGGTCAAGCCGCGCCTTTATCAACCGCGACTGAATCCTGCCTTAAACCGGCACAGAACCCTGTGCCGGTATTTCTGTTTTTAAACGGGTAATGTTATGAATAATGATCTCCGGCCACCTTCGACCGTGCTGCTGGCAGATGCGGTCGATCGTGTATTACGTAAAAGCTGCGAATACCTGTCCTGGGTATACGCCATTCTTATTGCCGTTATTCTGTTGCAGATAACCCTGCGCCGTGGTTTCAGCGCCGGTCTGATTGCACTGGAAGAACTGCAATGGCACCTGTATGCCATTGGCGTACTCTTTGGTGTTATTTACGCTCAGGCGACCAACAGTCATGTACGGGTAGATGTTCTGCAGTCGCGTTTTTCTGCCAGAGCAAAAAGCATGACTGAAATCGCCGGAATTCTGTTACTGGCAATGCCTTTTCTGTTCGTCGTGTTTATTCACAGTCTGGATTTTGTTGCCGAATCCTGGCGCATCAATGAGCGCTCTCTCGCCCCTGCCGGTCTGCCCTGGCGCTGGCTGATCAAATCGATGATCCCTGTCTCAGTCGGCCTGATGATGCTTACCTTTATCAACCATCTGTATCGCGAGTCTGTATTACTGATACGGGGTAATAACTATGGAAATTAATGAAATTCTGATCGTGGCGATGTTCGCCAGCTTTATCCTTCTGCTTTTTTCCGGATTTCCTATTGCCTGGGTTCTGGGTGGTGTCGGCACATTGTTTGCCGCTCTGGCGTATATGAGCGACATGTATCTCGATACCATGATAGGTATCGACTTTAACTCCATTGGTCTGGTGGTCAGCCGTATTTACAAGATCATGGACAACTGGATTCTGGTTGCGCTACCCATGTTTATTTTTATGGGAAATATGCTGGATAAATCCGGCGCGGCAGAAAACCTGATGCAATCCTTTCAGGAATTATTTGGCCGGGTACGTGGCGGCCTGGCTATTACGGTTATTCTGATCGGGATTATTCTGGCCGCCTCTACCGGTATTGTCGGTGCTTCTGTTGTGCTGCTGGGGGTAATGTCTCTACCCGCCATGCTCAAACAGGGCTACTGTAAAACCGTTGCCGTTGGTACCGTTGCCAGCGCTGGTACACTGGGCATTCTGATTCCGCCCAGCATTATGCTGGTAATTATGGCGGATCAGCTGGCACTGTCTGTCGGTGATCTGTTTATGGGAGCCGTCGTCCCCGGTCTTCTGCTGGGCGTGCTGTATATCGTCTATGTGCTGGGCTGGGGCATCATCCGCCCGCATTCCATGCCACTGGCAGAAGATGTACAGCCGGTAACATGGAGAGTCTGGGTTAACGTTATGCGTTCCGTGCTCCCCACACTGCTGATGATTATTGCGGTTCTGGGCAGTATTTTTACCGGTATAGCAACGCCAACCGAAGCGTCTGCTGTTGGCGCCGCCGCCGCGATTCTTCTGGCCTGGCATAACGGCCGTCTGAGTATCAATGTGGTGCGTGAATGCCTGCACAATACTTTCAGCGTCAGTGGTTACATTTTTGCGATCTTTATTGGTGCAACCATGTTTGCACTGGTGCTGCGCGAGCTGGGTGGTGATGAGTATATTGAATCTTTCCTGACCTCTTTGCCCTTTGGCCCTTATGGCATCATTCTGTTTGTGCTGGGCATTGTTTTTCTTCTGGGTTTTGTACTCGACTGGATTGAAATTACACTGATCGTATTACCGCTGGTCGCTCCGGTAATTAATGCTCTGGAAATTTCTATTAATGGCTATGGTGTGATTGATCAGCCGATTATGGTGTGGTTTGTAATGCTGGTTGCCGTGACGTTGCAGACATCCTTCCTGACACCACCGGTTGGCTTTGCACTGTTTTATCTGAAGGGTGTATGCCCGCCAGAAATCAAACTCGGCACAATTTACCGTGGTGTTATTCCGTTTATCGTACTGCAGTTACTGGGCCTGACACTGCTGATTATGTTCCCGTCACTGGTGAACTGGTTCCCGGCCATGGTTTACGGTCAGTAAGCCGATGCTGCTATCCCCGGAAGCCTTTGGCTTCCGGGGATATACCAATCTTTTAAATCTTTTCTTCCAAAAAAATACAAGCAATCAGCAACAGACACTGCTGCCCATTCCATGATATTTACTTTCCTGCAGGCGCACATTACCGTCATGTATTTACTGTCCCAACAGTGAATATTACATACGCAGGAGTCTGTTATGCCGGAAATAGCTCAAACACCCGAGCCACCCTACTACGCTGTTATTTTCAGCAGTCACCGCACCGAAGGAGATAACGGTTACGCTGAAATGGCTGCACGCATGATTGAAACAGCAGCAAGACAGCCGGGGTTTCTTGGTATTGAATCCGCAAGGGAAGATCTGGGTATTACGGTATCGTACTGGGACAGTCTTGAGGCTATCCATCGCTGGAAGAACGACGCCGATCATAAAGAAGCACAACGCCTTGGCCGCAGGCAATGGTATTCCGGATTTCGGGTGCGGATAGCAAGAGTGGAACGGGAATACGGAATGTAATGCGGCATCAGGTAACAGTAAAAATGTTTACTCTGAGCCGCTCAGCAGGAATATGCCCCGGATTTATTCAATAAAGGTGGTCTGCGAAGCCGTCAGCGACGACAGGTGAATGTTCCAGTGCTGCATACCTTTACGGCTGTAAACATAATGACCACTGAGTGAATTCAGAGGCTTAATACTGGATATCGGAGTGCCGTTAAGAATCATCATTGCCAGACGTGAAGCAGTAACGCCTTCCTGATAAGCCGAGACGGTAAAGCCACCGGCGGCTTTATGCTCACCAACAAAAATATCCCACAGTGAAAAAATCGGCACTTCCGCTTTTCCCCAGGCTTCATTCATCAGCGTATCCGGGCTGACATGCTGGCCGTTATGATCGTGAATGGTGTGATGGGTGCCGACAATCACAGCATCAATACCGCGCTCAGAAGCAGAGCTTATTGCATGCAGCCATTGCTCGCGGTTATTGGTCATCAGCACATCGACCTGCGTACCATGAATAACCATCGTACGGGCATCACCAAAAAACTCACCGATGGCATTATTCATGGTCGGTGAGTCGTCGGTAAGAATCAGAAAATGTTTGTCGCGCTTCAGAACCTTACGCATATGGCGGATGTTCTGCACAAAGAATGGCCGCTCCAGTACACCGGTAATTAACGGGTTATCGATAAACGGATACTGGGCTCGGCCGCCATTAACACCAAGAAAGACCACTGGTATACCCATTCCGGCAATGCTTTCAGCCATCAGCGAGAATGCATTATCATCACCAATGATCACCAGTTCAGGAGCCAGGTGACGTATGCTTTGCTGTATTTCGGCAGCTTTTTCCGGCCAGTCACTTTTAGCCAGCTGCTTGGTATCCATTGAATATGCCGTCAGCTGACATTTCTCGCCCATATTATCCTGCAGTGCCTGCAGATACTGCGCATCCCAATTATATTGCGGATGATAACTCTGAATAACGGCCACCTGTTTCAGCGGCCCGGCATTGCTGGTTGCACAGCCAATACAGAGTGCCAGCAGCATATAACGGCTTACTGTTCTTATTGCCATAGTATTCTCTCCGGCAGAAATTAACTCCGGAGTTAACCATGTGGCTGCTGGCCTCAGTATCCTGATTTAGTAGGTGAAGAAGGGGTTAATTGAACCCTGTGAATGGCAACGCCCTATCCGGCTGAGCAACCTGCAGTTTATGGCAGGCAAGACAGGAAGAATGCGTAAGTGGTGAGATTACAGCGGTTTTATTTTATCAGGGGCCTGCGGTTGCGATGATCCCCAGAGAACATATTTAAATGCCGTAACCATCAACCTCCGGACTTGCAGGCAGTAATAAAGTGCAGCTGCCAACGCAGCCCGATCCGGCCGTCTGTCAGTCTGTCAAAACCCAGTTCACGGGCCAACACTTCACTGACATCTGACGCCTCAGCCCGGTCTATACCAAACATCAGGCGGCAATATTCTCCTGCCTGAAGGGCACTGTCGAAGTGCCAGTGGTAGTTACGGCAAGCGGCCTTAATGTCATCAAAACCGCTGTTGCGCAGCTGCTCTGTGGTCTGCTGATCAAAGTACCAGCCGTGGTGGCCCATACTGTTGTGTGTATTAACCCAACCATCGAGAAAGCGGGCCGTGGCCGAATCCGCATGCGCATCGGCCAGTACCAGGGTTCCTCCCGGACAAAGGCAGCGGTATAGCTCAGCAAACAACGGGCGCTTGTCCTGGGTGTGGTGTAAACCGGCCAGACTAAGTGCTATATCGATACTGTTATCAGGCAGAGGTAAATGATCCAGAGAACATAAGCTCAGCGGATGACGGCTGCCTGAGTGACAATGCTGATCAAACAAGCGGGCGAATAATTCGCTGGTTTCCAGATGATGCAGCCGTACGTTATCCGGCAGATAGCTCGCCAGATAGCCACCTCCCGCAGGGATATCAAGCATGCGTGTTCCGGCACGGATGTCCAGCCCCTGCAAAATCGCCCTGAACTCCTGCTCACGGGCATCAGGCCAGTTAAGCATAGCCTGGTGATAAGCATCGGCACGCTGGTTAAAAATGTTCTGATAACTGTCAGCTGAATCAAACATGCTCAGATCCTTGAGACCAACTATTCAAAGGCTCCTTCCTGCAAAGCAGCTTCACCTGTAATTTCTGCCGGAAAATTATCTCGGCTATAGCCCGGTTGCGATGACACGTTTCCGGGTTTTCTAATGATACGCACTTAAACCGAGATGAAAACAACCAATGTCATACAGATAAACCGGTATCAGTGCGACGACGAATACGGCGCGACAAGCTGTCGATCAGAATATTCAGTGCGGCGGCAACCACAATCAGGAAGAAGGCCTTATCGTAACGGATTTCTTCAAATGCAGAGTCGATATAAAAGCCCAGGGTGGCAATACCGAGAATTCCCATCATCGCGCTTTCGCGCAGGATGACTTCCCAGCGATAAAATAAAAAGGCAAGAAACCCCGGATACAAGCGTGGCGTATGCAGATAAAAATACCGGTTAATCCCTTTGGGGTCATCGGCACGCTGTGGCTGCTGTTCGCTGTGGTTGGCCAGCAGGAACGCAATTAAACCACCGTTATGTAATGCCAGCGCCAGCACCGCCGGTAAGCCGGAAGGCCCGAGCAGTAACAGCAGGATAAAGGCGATCATCATTTCCGGCGTCGAACGCATAATCAGCAGTAATAAACGCCCCGGCCAGCGCAGGGCTCTGCCGCTGATCGCCTGACTGGCCAGCGGGTAGCACAACAGCGCAATAACGCCGGTCAGCACCAGTGCAATCTGGGTAAGGTACAGCGTCTGCAATAATGCCGGCCAGGCCACCTGACTGAATTCGCGCCAGTACCAGCCGGCAGCCGCAATCAGATCCCCCTGCTGTAATGCCCGTGGCCAGATATCCTGACTGATAAACTGCCACGCATAGCTGCTGCCCAGTGGGGGCGACTGGGGTAACAACCAGAGCGCTAATGCCGCATAAACAGGTAATAACCAGCCACGTAACCAGAAGCGGATGCTGGCAATTAATATAAAAAACACCCAGAGCAAAGCCGCTGCTTCGCTGTACTGTCCCTGTTTAAAAGCGGTCTCCAGATGAAAGCCGAGTGTTGGCAAACCAATAAAACCAAGAATGGCGCTGGAGCGTAATGCACACTCAAAACGATAGCGGCAGTAGCTGCGCATCTCGCCCAGACTCTGTGGAATTAAGGTGTAGGCATAGCGGCTGATGCGGCTGCTGAAAGGTGAAACAGCCAGCGCAGGCTCTGGCGCCTGACGATCAAACATTTCGGCAAATACTTTGGCAAACACACCGGTGTAAGGAATTAAAATCGCCAGCAAGCCGGTGGTGGCACTGAGGCCATAGAGCTGCATAAATAACAGCCCCCAGAATATTTCGTGTACCGAACGTACCGCCGCCGCCAGCATACGCACCGGCCGCCAGTGATAAAACACCGCCAGAATTAAGCCCAGCGGTACTGAAATAATAAGCGCCAGCAAGGCAAAGGCAACGGTCTGGCCCAGCGCACTGAGCAGCGTGCTGCTGTCAGCCCAGTAGGGGGAAATAAAGCCCCAGCCAATACGTCCGAGTTCACGCCACGGGTCGGTCGGATAAAGCGCCAGATCGGCCAGAAATGTACAAGCCAGAGCAATCGCAATAAATAACAGGGAAATACGGCGCAAACGACGGCCACTGCTGTGCGCCGGGCGTACGCCGGGTAAACGGTTCAGCAGTATTAAGGCATCGTTATCAGGACGCATAAAAAGCGTCCAGATCGTTACTGCTTAACGCTGCGGCCGGACCATCGTAAACCAGTTCACCGGCGCGCAACGCCAGCACACGGTCAAAGTGAGCAAGTGCCAGACGGCGGTTATGCAGGCTGACCAGCAGGGTGTTATGCCGCTTGATTAATAACTGCAGAATATTCTCGGCCTGCAGCGGGTCGAGGGCAGAGACCGGTTCATCGCCAAGAAATACCGGCTGCTTACGATACAGCGCGCGGCCAACGGCCACCCGCTGACGTTGCCCACCGGATAACCGGTCTGGCGAATGCCAGAGTTTATCGTCAAGCCCAAGCTCGTTACACAGCTGCTGAATTTCGGCACGTGGGGTATTAAATGAGCGGATTAAATTCAGCAGGTTATAAACACTGCTGTGGCGCTCCAGCCCGCCCATAAAAATATTGTTATACACCGACAGCAT